>NZ_BMPP01000004.1 GCF_014647655.1 Deinococcus malanensis | reverse complement strand
CACTGTCAAGGCGGCGCAGCGTTTCCGTTCGGTCGGCAGGTCCACGGGCATGACGTCGCGCCATGGGTTCAACGTACCTCGTCAAGCTCCCTTTGCCGTCGTAGTTTTTTTAGAAGCCTGGCATGTCGTGGTCCTGGCGTGTCTGAACGGCGGCGCAGGCCTGCCAGCCTCCCGGGCCTATGCTGGGCGCCATGCGCGTCGTGCTGAAACTGGGAACCAGTGTGCTCACCGCAGGCACCGACCGCCTGCACCGTCCCCGGCTGGTGGACCTGATCCGGGGGCTGGCCGCCGTCCGGGAGGCGGGACATGAGGCTGTGCTGGTCTCCAGCGGCGCGGTGCTGGCTGGCTGGGAGGCCCTGGGCCTTCCCGCCCGGGACCGGACCGTGGCCGAAAAACAGGTGCTGGCCGCCGTGGGGCAGGGCCGGCTGATGCACACCTATGCGCAGCTGGCCGACCTGTACGGCATGAACGTGGCGCAGGTGCTGCTGACCGCAGACGATTTCCGCAACCGGACCCGTTACCTCAATGCCCGCACCACCCTGGAGGGGTGCCTGTCACGAGGCGTGCTGCCCATCATCAACGAGAACGACGCGGTGGCCGTCGAGCAGATCAAGGTGGGGGACAACGACACCCTGTCCGCTTTCGTGGCCAACCTGGTCGAGGCCGACCTGCTGGTGATCCTGACCGACGCACCGGGCCTGTACACCGCCGATCCGCGCCTGGACCCTCAGGCCACCCTGATTCCGGAAGTGGAGCGCGTGACGCCGGCCATCTGGGCCCTGGCCGGCGGCGCGGGCAGCCACCGGGGGACCGGCGGAATGCACACCAAAATTCAGGCGGCCGAGATCGCCACCCGGGCGGGGACGCCGGTTGTGATCGCCCCGGGCGACGCGCCCGACGCCCTGATGCGCGCCGTGGCCGGTGAGGCCCTTGGAACCCGCTTTCAGGCATCAGGCACCCGGCTCGAAGCCCGCAAACGCTGGATTCTGGCCGAGATCACCACCGGACGGGTGCACCTCGACGAAGGGGCGGCCCAGGCGGTGCGCGAGCGTGGCGGAAGTCTGCTGCCTGCCGGGATCCGGCAGGTGAAGGGGACTTTCGGACGTGGTCAGACCGTCAGCCTTCTGGCCCCCGACGGCTCCGAGGTGGGCCGTGGCCTGAGCCGCTACTCATCAATGGATCTGGGGCGCATTGCCGGGCACCACTCACGCGAGATCGAGGGCCTGCTGGGCTTTACCTACGGCCCGGAGGCTGTGCACCGGGACGACCTGATCTGCCTGTAGGGTGCCGGGCACCGGTGAGGTCTCTATACTGGCGCACGTGCTCCTGCCCCTGCTCACGGCTGCCCTTATGACCTTTCAGGACCCGGTGGGTGATGCGCGTGGCGACGGTGGCTATATCCTTCCGCAGCGTCCTGCCCTGACCGAGCCTATGCTGGACCTGCGAAGCTTCAGCGTACAGACCGTCAACCAGTCGGGCCGCCGCACCATGCGGCTGATTGTTGGACTGGGAGAAATCGGCAATCCGTGGCAGGCTCCTTCCGGCTTCTCAGCCAACGTGACGGATATTTTTGTGCGCACCAGTGTGGGCGGCAGCCGGACGCTGGGTGATACCGGCCTGCAGGTTCGTGGCCCGGGTGGCTGGCAGTACCACCTGCGCGTCACGGGGTTTGGCAGCACGCTGCATGCTGCGCCGACCGAACCCGGCGGGCCGTCTGTGCTCCTGGCGGCGCCCACGGTGCGGGTAGAGGGTACCCGGCTGGTGATCGATACAGGCATTCCAGCCGGACGCTATGCGTACTGGGTCACCAGCAGCGTGTACTCACCGCTGTCGTCAGGCGGCGTGATGCAGCCTTCTGAAAGCACCAGTCCCCTGGCGCTGCAGGCGGCGCGGGCCGGCGGCCCCTCTCCCGTCGACGTGCTGGCTTCCCCTGAGGACTCCCAGGCGTTCACCGCAGGTACTTTGGCACCAGTGGGGGAGACCCGCGACCGCCAGACGCTGACGCTTGCAGGGCTCGGCCTGGCGGGCCTGCTGCTGACCATCTGGGCGACGGTGCAGGTCTGGCGCCGGCCAGTGGTATGAGGACAGGCCAGTGAGTACGCCGGCCGCCAGCGCCGCGCGGCCCGTGCCTGCCCCACTGCTGATCCTGACTGCGGCCGTGCTGTGGGGCCTGCTGGGCATTCTGGGCAAGCAGGCGCAGGCGGCCGGCGTGGGGGCCCTGGAAGTGGCGTTCTGGCGTGCAGCGCTGGGGGGCGGGCTGTTCGCCCTGCACGCAGTCCTGGCCCGTAGCCCGCTGCCCCGCGGACGCGACCTGTGGGTGACGGTGGGCTTCGGAGTGGCCGGCGTCAGCGTGTTTTACGGGGCCTATCAGCTGGCCGTCCAGGCAGGAGGCGCCAGCCTGGCGTCAGTGTTGCTGTATACCGCGCCGGCCTTCGTCGCGCTGCTGGGCTGGGGCCTGCTGCGTGAACGCCTGGGCCGGCGTGAGGGGCTGGCCGTGGGCGGGACGCTGGGAGGAATTGCGCTGATCAGCCTCGGCGGTGGTCAGGGGGTGAACGTGACGGCAGCGGCTCTGACTTTCGGCTTGCTGTCAGGACTGACCTACAGCCTGTACTACCTGTATGGCAAGGCCTATTTTGACCGCTATGCTCCGACCGCGCTGTATGCCGTGGCGCTACCGGTGGGGGCTCTGGGTCTTCTGCCTTTTGTGGAGTGGGCTCCTAAGTCCAGTGCTGCGTGGAGCAGCATGGGGGCCATCGCCGTGCTCTCCACCTATCTGGCGTACCTGGCGTATAGCGCGGGCCTGCGCCGTCTGCCCGCCACCCGCGCCAGTGTGATCGCCAGCCTGGAGCCGGTGGTGGCGGCCCTGCTGGCAGCGGTACTGTTCGCGGAGCAGCTTTCGGCCCTGGCCCTGCTGGGCGCCACGCTGGTGATCGGGGCGGCGCTGACCCTCAGTGTAGAAAAGAAGACGGCACATCCGGCGGGCGAGTAGGTTCTCGACAGGCGCCCTTCTGGGGGCGAGTTCAGCCGGGCAGTATCGGCGGCACCGTCTTCAGCGGGGCTGAAGGTCGAAGTCCCACTCGTAGGAACGGCCCCAGGGTAGGGCAGCGTCCTTGAGGAAGTATTCCTGGCCAATGCGCAGCGGAAAGTATTCCTGGGCCAGCCGGATCAGTGCCGCCTGACCTGCGGGCGTGTTGAGCTGGTCCTCGGGCAATGACGCCCGCAGTGCGGCGCGCAGACCCGCGCTGTAGATCACGTCGTTGGCAAACTCACGGGCCAGCAGAGCGTCCTGACGCACCGGGTCGACCGGGCCGAGGCTGATCCTGGCATGCGCCAGGGCGCTGCCCAGATTGTTCCCGGGTGTTCCCCAGGCGGCCAGCGCCCTCAGGTTGGCGTGCTGGCGCAGGGTGCTCAGGTCGCGCCACAACCGGTTGTTGCCCAGATTGACCTTCTCTACATCCGCGACAGCCACCGGCCCCTGGCGCAGCAGCGTGCTGATCCGCACGGCAGCGCGCCTCGGGTCTCCACCGTTGAACACATACAGGGTCAGGTCCACCGGCTCCTCAACCACCCGGAACCCGCTGGCCCGCGCATGGTTCTCTGCACTCTGATCCAGCGCAATGCCCTCGTACCGGATGACCTGCCGGGCGGCCTGGGGTGCGCTGTACTCCACCCTCACGGTCCGTTCCAGCGGGGCCAGTGCCCGCGCCGTCAGCATGGAAAGCACCTCGTCCGCGCCAGGGTAAATCCGAACATTCTCCGGGGCCTCGCGCTGCAGCGCCGCCCCTTCCCGGAGCGCCGGGCTGCTGGCCTGGGCGTCGTCCCAGGTGACATGCAACTCCCTGAAGACGCCTGAGCGGGCCCACTCCACCATGGCCCTGACAACCTCCAGGTTGCGGGCTCTGTTGGTGGCGTCGGGTTCCCGGGGCAGCGTGATGAACGCATAGATCGGCTGTCCGGTGCGTGCCTGCCAGGCGCGGAGGGGCTCCAGACGGGCCAGGGCCTGGGCCGCCGTCAGGCTGCTGGTACGCGACTGCACCAGCCCTCCGTAGGCCAGGGCGTCGAGGGCCACGATCAGGGGGCCGCCTGGAGCGGGCCGGGCATTCAGCCAGGCAATCAGGGCTTCGGGGTCTGCACCGCGCCTGGCGTCGCCCAGGAGTGCAGCCTCCGGGACCTGGGGCGTACCCCCGGCAAGCGAAGCGATCAGGGCAGGCAGGACGCGTGTGGCGGGCCGCGAATCCAGCGGAATCAGGGTCTGGGCACCGGCCAGACCCGACACTGCCGCACCGAACAGGGAGAGAGGAAGACGCCATGGCATGCAGGCAGGCTAGGGGGCAAGCGTGAGCGCAGGCCCACAGAATCATGGGAGGTCCCCGGCGGTCGAACCGGGGCTGCTGGGTTTCCGGCCATGACGAGGGTCTGCAGCGGCTGCCCTGCTTTCACTCAGGCGCTGCTCTTCAGCCAGAGATGGTCACGGAAAGGCGACGGTGCAGTCAGAGCCTTCTTACAGTTGTCGGCGGGTTATCCCAAGACATAAAGCCCACCCCCTGCGGCGTAGCCTGCGTCCATGAAGCTGACTGACCTGTGGAGACTTGCCTGGCGTGGGCTGACCCGCCGGAAGGTCCGGACCCTGCTCACTGCCCTGGGAATCACGGTCGCGGTGGCCAGCATGGTGGTGTTTCTCTCGCTGGGCGAGGGCATCCGCAAGGTCTTCAGCGCGGAACTGGGCAGCATCGGCCCGGACATTCAGGTCAGCCTCAACGGCCTGTCCCAGGGGTTCTCGCCGCAGCCAAACCTTTCCCAGACAGTCGCCTCGGACATTCAGCGGCTGGCGCCCGAGCTTGGTATCGCCTCTGTGACGCCGGTGGTCATGACGGTTCGGGGCGGGTTTGATCCATCCCGCAGCGCCGTGCTGTATGGCCTGCCCGCCAGCCCGGGTATCCACGCTGTCTTCCCAAAGGTCTCAGCGGCGCAGGGCCGGCTGCTGACCGCCACAGACGAGAACAGGAATGTAGCCGTGATCGGTGCCAAGGCCGCCCAGAACCTGGGGCTCAAAATCGGCAGCCAGCTCAACCTCAACCGCCGCAGCTCCGTCCGGGTAGTAGGGGTGCTGCAACCCGAGTCCGGACTGGTAGACAGCTTCATGTTTCTGCCGCTGTCCACCCTGCAGGCCGCCGAGGGAGCTCAGAACCGCTTGTCGCTGGTGGCCGTCAAGCTGCAGGACCCGGCACGCGCGAGGGCGGTGGCGGGGGAGCTTTCCAGCCGACTGGAACTGGAAGCACAGACACAGTCTGACTTCCTCAGTTTTCTGGAACGGGCCCTGCGGATCGGTGACGCGGTACGGTTCGGCATTTCCATGATCGCGGTGATCGTGGGGGGACTGGCGGTGGCCAACACGGTCATGATGGGCGTGTTCGAGCGTACCCGTGAATTCGGCACCCTGCGCGCCATCGGGGCACGCCCGGGCTTTGTGCGCGCCCTGGTGCTGACCGAGTCTCTGCTGCTGTCGCTGGCAGGCGGGGTCGGGGGCCTGCTGCTGGGACTGGGGGGTATCGGCGTAGTCAATCTCTATACCCAGCAGCTGGCCGGAGTGGAGGCGGCGGCCCTGACGCCCCGGCTGACCCTGCTGGCCCTCAGCATCAGTCTGCTGCTGGGTCTGCTCTCGGGGCTGTTGCCCGCCCGCAGCGCCAGCCGCCTGAACATCACCGACGCCCTGGGACGGCTGTGATGAGCGCGCCATCAGCGATTCGACTGCGCGCCGAGAACCTGTCTCGCGAGTACCCCAGCGGGGAGGACCGCGTGCTCGCTCTGGCGCCGCTGACGCATACGTTTCCGGCTGGCCTGACCGCCGTGGTGGGACCATCGGGCAGCGGCAAGAGCACCCTGCTGAACCTGCTGGCGGGCTTTGACCGGCCGACGACCGGGCACGTCCTGGTGGGGGAGACCGACCTGACCGCCCTGACAGAAGCCCAGCGCGCCGACTTCCGGCTGGCCCATTATGGATTCGTCTTTCAGAGCCACAATCTGGTCGGCATCCTGACTGCTCAGGAAAATGTGGAGTTCCCGCTGACCCTGGCCGGAATGGGCCGCCGGGAGCGCCAGGCCCGCGCCCGTGACCTGCTGTCTCAGGTTGGGCTGGACCGGCGGGGCGGGCATCTGCCCTCCCAGCTGTCCGGCGGGGAAGCCCAGCGGGTGGCGATTGCCCGTGCTCTTGCCTGCGACCCACCCGTGCTGCTGGCAGACGAGCCCACCGGCAACCTCGACAGCCGGACCGGTGAGCGCGTTCTGAGCCTGTTACAGGGCGCAGCCGGTGCAGGCCGCACAGTGGTCCTGATCACCCATGACCGCGAGATCGCGGCGCGCGCAGATCATCATCTGAGTGTGCTGGACGGCGTGGTCACCCCTGCCTGAGAAAGATGCGGACGGTGGGACGCTGAACCAGCTCCCACCGTCTGCCTCCCGGAAATGACAACGACACTTCCTGTTCAGCGTCCCACGCGTGCCTGGGCGTCACGCAGCCAGAACAGCCGCCCCTGCTCGTCTTTCAGTTGCACTACGACCTGAACGCTTTCCCCATTCAGGACTCCTTCGCCACTGCCACGTGCCTGACCCGAGACGCAGGCTGTCCGGCCACAGGTGGGCGCGGCGTCCTTACGGTAGGGAGCGTCCCAGACCCCTCCGCCGGTCACGACATACACGTTCAGGGGTCTCACGCGTGGTATCGGCGCACGGCTGGTATGCAGCCGAACCTTCACCCCGAAGGTTTCCCCGCTCAGCCGCGGTGTTGCGTCCAGCCGCAACAGCTGTCCCTTGAAGTTCAGCGCAGTAGGGGCACTGAGCAGGTCGCCAGCCAGAGGAGCCGGGGCGCTGTCCAGCGAGCCACATCCGCTCAGGCCAGCTAGTGCTGTGGCCAGAACAAGAGGTGCGGCAAGCTTCATAGACCCAGCTTACCTGCTCAGGATGAAGAATCCGTCTGGATGTGTGTTCAGAACCTGGATCTTTTCCTCACCAGTCCAGATCCGGGGCCGTCACGACCTGGTCGGCCGGAACGTCAGTCGTCAGCGGGTAGGTCAGGCTGTAGGTCCCTGGAATCACCCGGCTCAGGACAATGGCGTCGCCGTCTGCCCGGGCATTCAGATTGGCTAGGCTGGGGCCCTGGACACTTAGCGCGCCTCGTCTGGCGGAGGCTCCCGGCAACGGGTCGATCAGACGCACGTTTTCCAGAGTGCCGTCCACCGTCAGCACCAGAGTGACGATATACCCCTGTGGGCTGGCCTCGACGCTTTTTGCCAGGTTCGCGCGCGCACCACCCTGGACGCTGCGGGTCACGTTGGCTCCACCCGGGCTGCGAACCCGGGCCTGCCCGGTGGTGCGCAGCCCGGCCGGATCGAGGACAGCCTCGGCTGTATCGCTGCGGCACACGCGCACCGGCACTTTCAGGCGCAGAGGCTGGCCCTGCATGAACTCTCCGGGAATTTCCAGGGGGTAATCACTGGTCCAGCCGGTTGGCAGGTTCAGCTTCAGGCGGCCGGGCAGACGGAACGGGAAAGCGGTCTTCGCGGTGGCTGTCAGCTGGGTCACGTCGCAGGCACTGAGCACGTCGGGTGAGGTTGCCAGGGTCAGCTCGGTCTGCACGCGGTATTCCAGGGTCACGCGGCCGGTGCCTGCGTCCGGAACACGCCCGGGCAACGGCTGCACGAAGGTGCTTCCCGGAAGCGCGCTGGGCTTCACCGGATAGTCTCCCGGAGCCAGCGGCAGGGTGGCTGGCGTGGTCAGGGTGCGGCCAGCCACCTCGAAGGACACGCCGGTCAACGGCAGACGCTGGTCTCCGAAGACCGCCACGGCATCCACCGTGAGCTGACCCTCGGGGGGACGAACCACGAAGCGGATCTTGTTGAACCCCGGCTGGTAGCGCACCTCGGTGGGCGAGACGATGTTGCCGGTTCCCTGAATAATGCTGCTGCTGACCGGCACGTAGCCTGAAGGCAGTACCGGGCGCACGACCGTCTCACCGATCAGGGCATAACTCGCGCCGGGCACCGGGCGGCCCTGCGGGTCCACCACATCGACCAGCAGCTGGTTGGCGATCTTCAGGTTTTCAGGGGGGGTAAAGCCGCCGACCCTGGCCGGCGTGGGCTGGTCCCCCAGCCGGAACGAGTAGCGCACCGCGTTGCTGTACTGCCGGGTGGTCGGCAGCACCCGGATAAACAGCTGCCATTCGCCTACCATGTCTGCCGTGACGGTCACCCGGTCGGTGGCGGTCCTGCCGTTGTCGCTGGGCGTCAGGTTGACCCGCGCCCCTCCCGGCCGCACCAGCCAGGTTTCGGCCTCCCGGGGGCCGTCCAGGTCGTAGTTCAGCACACTGAAGGTCTTGCTGACCCAGGAGGCGGGCACATTCAGACGCGCGGCCAGGAGGGGAGCCTGCTCGGTGTCGCGGGCGTTGACGCTGAAATCGCTGGTTTCCAGGTTGAATGGAGCGCTGACACGCAGGGCAAACGAATTCTTGCCGTCGCCCCTGCTGCTGACCTTCAGCGTGTAGGTACCGGCGCTCAGGCCTCCGGCGAACAGGCTTTCCCAGGTGTGGGCGCGGTTGGCCCCGTACCGGCGTTCCGCCACCAGCCCACCGGGCCCGCTGAGCGTGAAAGTGCTTTCAAAAGGCTCGTTGGTCTTGTACAGCTCGTCTCCGAAATAGCCCTCGCCACGGCGCCCGTCGGCATAGTCCGCCAGGTTGAGCGTGGGCGAATACACTTCCAGGTTCAGCGGCTTGCCGGCGTCCTGGGCGGATACCTGAATAACGTAGGTTTCCTGGGCCTGCGGCCACTTCTGGCCGACCGACACCAGCGGCAGGATGCCTCCGGTCTGTGCGTGGGCCGGCGCAGCGCCCAGCAGCATGGTCCCGAGCAGCAAAGAGAAGGAGGCGACGCGGCGGGAGGGGAGTCGTGGCATCACTGAAAAAAGCATACACGCCGCTGGTACCGGGCAAACCGGGGAGGCGTAGCATGACCGGCATGCAGTCCCGCGCCCACGCCCTGATCTCTGAAGCTGCTCTGCACCGCAACCTCAGCGGCCTGTCTGCCCGTGCCGGCACCCCGTTGCTGCTGCCGGTCAAAGCCAATGCCTACGGCCATGGTCTTGAACTGATTGCCCGGCAGGCGGCCGCGCACCCGGACGTGTGGGGGCTGGCGGTGGCCACCCCGCGGGAGGCGCAGGCCGTTGCGGCGCTGAATCTGGGCCGGCCGGTGGTGCTGCTGACGCCGCCAACTCCGGATGAGGTGGTTCCCCTGGCGGACCTGGGTGTGCGGCTGCCCGTCTCGTCGCTGGAGGAAGCTGAGGCCCTCCCGTCCCACGCCCGCGGACACCTGAAGGTCGACACCGGTATGAACCGTCTCGGGGCCCGGCCCGAACAGGCCATCCGGATCGGACAACGTCTGGCCGAACGTGGCGTACTGGAAGGTGTCTACACCCACTTCGCCACGGCCGACGAGGAGGACCTGAGCTTTGCCTACGAGCAGCTCCGCCGTTTCCGCAGTGTGCTCGGCAGCCTGCCGCCTGTGCTGCCCCACTGTGCCAACGGAGGCGGCATCCTGAGCCTGGGGCGCCTGGGAGACATGGCGCTTGCGCGGCCAGGGCTGGCCTCCTACGGTTTCGCGCCGGCCCATATGCGCAACGTGGTGCCGCTCACTCCGGTCATGACCCTGCACGCGACGGTGACCCAGGTCCACACCGCTCTGGCTGGAGAAAGCGTGAGTTACGGGGGGCTGTGGAAAGCACCACACGACACCACCCTAGCCACCATTGGTTTCGGGTACGCTGATGGTTATCCTCGCAACGCCACCCTGCGGGCCCAGGTGCTGGTCCAGGGCGAGCGAAGGCCAGTGGTTGGGCGCATCTGTATGGATCAGTGCATGGTCGATGTGACAGGCCTGGAGGTCCGTGCTGGTGATCAGGTCGAGTGCTGGGGCAGCGGCGAGCTGACGGTCAGCGAGGTCGCCGCCTGGGGCGACACCATCGAATACGAGGTGTTGACCGGGCTGGGAGAGCGGGTCGAGCGCAGAGCGGTTCAATAAAAGAGCGCGGGAGACCGTCGTTCCCGCGCCGGTCAGAAGCAACCGCTCAGAAAAAGCGGCTGACGTCGCGCACCACCACAAACAGCATCAGCATCATCACGAAGGCAAATCCGGCAATGTTGATGGCCTGCTCCTGGGCAAAGGTCAGTGGGCGGCCCTTGACGGCCCCCAGCAGCACCAGCAGGATGCGTCCGCCGTCCAGGCCGGGGATCGGAATGAGGTTGAAAAAAGCCAGTGACAGGTTGAGCATGATGGCCACCTGAACCAGCGCCCAGGGGCTGAGCTCCGCGGCGCGGCTGACGATCTCGGCCGTGCCGATGGGTCCACTGACGTTCTCGTCGCGGGAGATGTCCAGGGTCAGGAAGCGTGCAAACAGGGAACCGAAGGCGCGCAGCACCTGCGGGACCACCTCCACCGTGGTGGACACCGAGGCCGCAAACGCGGCGGGCACACTCACCGGCTGCACGTCGGGCCCGTAGCGGATGCCCAGCAGCTGACGCTGCCCACCCACCGTCGGCTGCCAGTCGAAGCGGACCTCCCGGGTCCGGACTGCACCATCCTGCTCCGACCTCACGGTGAAGACATGCGGTCCGGGGCGGGACAGGGTCGTGCGCAGGCTCTCCCAGCCAGCCCGGGCCTGTCCGTTGGTCTCCACGATTTTCGGAATGTCCTGACCGTTGATGGCGGTAATCACGTCTCCGGTGCGCAGGCCCAGTGCTTCTGCGCGCGAGCCTGGATTTACCGATTCAATGCGCGCCCGGTCGGGGGCAGGCATGCCCTGCGAGGAGAACAGCGCAGTCATCAGACCCAGGGCCAGGAGCAGATTCATCAGCGGACCGGCCAGCAGGACGGCAATCTTGCCCAGGGCGGGCAGGGCTGCAAATCCACGCGTAGGAGAACGCAGCTGCCCCCCCGGGCCTTCCTCGGGCGCCATGCCGTCGATCTCCACATAGCCGCCAATCGGCAGCAGGCTCAGCCGCCATTCGGTACCGTGCCAGCTCCGGCGCAGCAGCACTGGCCCCATCCCCACGCTGAAGGACTTGACGGGTACGCCCTGGGCCCGGGCCAGGGCGTAATGAGCAAGTTCGTGCAGGAAGGTCGCGATACTCAGCAGCAGGGCCGTCCAGATCAGCCCCAGAGGTGTCAGGGCCGCCGCGATCCCTTGAATGACGCTCATGCGTGCACCCCGCGTTCAATCAGCTCACGCGCGCGCTGTGTGGCCCAGGCCTCGGTCTGCTCCAGGCTCTCCCAGGTCAGGGTGTCGTGTGGCGTCTCGTCGAGTACCCGCTCAATCAGGCGTGGTATGTCCATGAATCCAATCTCCCCGGCCAGAAAAGCCGGCACCGCCACCTCGTCGGCAGCATTCAGGGCCGTGGGCAGCAGACCGCCCGCCTCACCCGCCCGGTATGCCAGTCCCAGGGCAGGAAAGCGGGCAGCGTCGGGTTTGCGGAATTCCCAGATGCCGTCCAACGGCCAGCCCAGATGCCCGGCGACCTCGGTGCCGCGACGGGCACCACGTACGTCACCAGGGCGCTGCATGCCGGTGGGTGCGGCGTCCATGGCGTAGGCAATCGGCAGCCGCATGTCCGTCGGTCCAAACTGGGCCTTGAGGCTGCCGTCCCGGAAGCGTACGGCTGCATGCACCACACTCTGCGGGTGCACCACCACGCCCACCTGTGCCAGGGGCAGACCATACAGGCTGGCGCACTCCATGACCTCCAGCCCCTTGTTCATCAGCGTGGCCGAGTCGACGGTGATTTTCTGGCCCATGCTCCATGAGGGGTGCTTGAGGGCTTGCTCCGGCGTCACGCGGCTGAGGTCGGCTGGGCCGTCACGGAAGGGTCCGCCGCTGGCCGTCAGGATCAGTTCGGCCACGTCTTCCAGGTGCTCACCGGTCAGGCACTGGTAGATGCCGGTGTGCTCGGAGTCCACCGGCACCAGCCGGCCGCCCCCCTGGGCCGCGGCGGCCCAGATCAGGCCGGCAGCCGTGACCATGGCTTCCTTGGTGGCCAGAGCCACCGCCTGACCGGCTTCCAGCGCTGCGCGCGTGGGGGCAAGTCCAGGAAGGCCACTCATGGCGTTGACCACCACGTCTACCGGCCTGGCGGCCATCTCACCGGGATCCGCGATGACGTTCAGATGTCCGAACCTGGCTTTGGCGTCGGCATAGACCGAGTGGTCCACACTGACCAGCGCCGGCGAGAATTCACGTGCCTGCGATTCTAGAAGGTCCAGGTTGCGCCCGGCGGCCAGACCGTCTACCGTCCAACCACGTTCACGCACCACATCCAGCGCCTGTGTGCCGATACTTCCCGTGCTTCCCAGAACCGTGACCTTCATGTCGCTACAGCATGCCTCAGCCGAACGAGGACGAGTGTGGAATGCGCTGCGGGATCAGAAAATTCTTCTGATCCCGCAGCGCGTCCACGTATTGGTCAGCGCGTAAAGACGCTGATATGCAGAAACAAATAGGTGGCCGGAACGGCGAACAGCAGACTGTCCAGGCGGTCCAGAAAACCGCCGTGGCCCGGCAGGCTGCGGCCACTGTCCTTGGTGCGCAGTGCGCGTTTGATCAGACTCTCGGACAGGTCTCCCAGCTGGCTGGCGCTGGCGACCAGAATGCTGTAGAGCAGCGCATCCATGGGCGACCAGATCTGGGCCACCTGCGTCATGATCAGCACGGTCAGGAAGCTGAACAGCAGCCCGCCGACCGCGCCTTCTACCGTCTTGCCGGGGCTAACTTCGGGAGCCAGCTTGCGCCGACCGAAATGGTGCCCGCCGAAAAATCCACCGATATCGGCGGCAAAGGTCGCCATCAGCGGCAGGGCGAAGTACAGCAGCCCAGCGTCGGCGTTGGGCGTGTATCGCAGCATCAGGAAGTAGCCCAGCAGCCACGGCACATACAGCAGCCCGAACATCGAGTACACCACCCGCTCCAGCGGACGCTCTCCGGGCCGGATGACCTCCATGACCAGCATGTACCCCAGGGCGACGGTCAGCACCGCCTCGCGCCAGGAGCCGTCGGCCCAGGGCGTTTGGGGCCACATTGGCAGGCTCGCGAAAATCAGGGCGGTGCTGAATACCCCTAAAGACACCCGCCGCACATCAATGTCGTTGCGGTCGAGCATCCTCACGTACTCGTACAGGCCCATGGCACTCAGCACCAGCAGGGCCGGCACCATCGCCCAGGCGCCAATCCACACGATGACGCTGAGAATCCCGAAGCCCACGACGGCCGTCAGGATGCGGGTGCTCAGGGTTTCCACGCGGCACCCCCGGGACGACAAGCAACGCGCCGCCGGGGGTGCCGGCGGTCACATATCGGGGCGCCGGGGCGCCTCACCCGAGGATTTCCTGCTCCTTCTTATGGAAGGTGCTGTCCACCCGGGCGATAAATTCATCGGTAATCTTCTGGACTTCGGCTTCACCGCGCTTGATCTCGTCGTCGCCGACACCCTCGACCTTCTTGACCTCGTCGAGCGAGTGCTTGCGGATGTTACGCACCGCAATGCGGGCGTCCTCGGCATAGTTCTTGGCGTTCTTGACCAGATCCTTGCGCCGCTCTTCGGTCAGCATGGGCAGGCTGATAAAGATGGTGTCGCCCTTGTTGTTGGGATTCAGGCCCAGGTCGCTGTCACGGATGGCCTTTTCGATCGGCCCCAGCGCGCCGCGGTCCCAGGGCGTGATGACCAGGGTGCGGGCGTCGGGCGTGGTGATGCTCGCGACCTGATCAATAGGCATGGTGGAGCCGTAGTAGTCCACGACGATTTTTTTCAGGATGCCAGGGTTGGCTCGGCCAGTGCGCAACACGGAAAGGTTACTTTCCAGTGCTTCGATGGCCTTGCCCATGCGTTCACGGGCGTCGGCCTGGATGGATTTCATGTCTGCCATGGTGGAAGTCTCCTTACAGGGAAGTGGAGGGAGTCTAGCGTGTGGCGTGCCGGAGCAGGAGCGACCCGGCGCTCAGCTCTGGATCAGGGTCCCGACGCGCTCACCCTTGAACAGGCGCCGCAGATTGTCTTCCTGGAAAATATCGAACACCACAAGCGGGAGGTTCTTGTCCATGCACAGCGTCAGGGCCGTGGCGTCCATCACTTCCAGGCGCCGCTCGACGACCTCCAGATGGGTCAGCTGGTCGAGCTTCCGGGCATCGGGGTTTTTCCGTGGATCGCTGTCGTACACGCCGTCGACCATGTTCTTGGCATAGAACACCGCTTCGGCCCCGATTTCCAGGGCGCGCAGGGTGGCGGTGGTGTCGGTCGTGAAAAAGGGGGCACCATTGCCCCCGCCCAGAATGACCACACGGCCCTTTTCCAGGTGGCGCATGGCCCGGCGGCGAATGTAGGGCTCGGCGACGGCGTGCATCTGGATGGCGGTCATGACGCGGGTGGGGCGCCCGGCTGTTTCCATGGCGTCCTGCAGAGCCATGGCGTTCATGACGGTCCCCAGCATGCCGATGTAGTCGGCGGTGGCCGGGTCCATGCCCTGACCGTTGCGCGCCCCGCGCCACAGATTGCCGCCCCCGATCACGACTGCCAGCTCCACATCGGTGCCGTCCAGGGCGCCGATAATCAGGCGCGCAAGCTGGGCGGTGGTGTCGGGGTTGATGCCAAACCCGTTTTCGTTGGCCAGGAACTCGCCGGAAAGTTTGAGCAGAACGCGTTTAAACATAGGGACCTCGCAGAGCAGTGGAGTGAAGAGCAAGAAAACGTCCGGCAACCACAGGGGGCCGCCGGACGGTCAAACAGCAGGTGCGGGGGGCCCGTGTTGCGGGTCTTACGCGCCGATTTCGAAGCGCACGAAACGCTTGACGCTGGCATCACCAAGGTACTGGCCCACGGTCATGCTGTTGTCCTTCACGTAGCGCTGCTCGGGAAGAACCTTCTCCTCGTAGAACTTGCCGATCTGGCCACTCACGATCTTCTCGACGATCTGCTGGGGCTTGCCTTCGTTGAGTGCCTTGTTGGTCAGGATCTCGCGCTCTTTCTCGATGTCGTCCTGGTTGACTTCATCGCGGCTGAGGTACTGCGGGCGCTCGGCGGCCACGTGCAGGGCCACGTCCTTGGCCTTGGTATCGTCGCCACCTGCCACGTCGACCAGCACACCGATCTTGCCGTTGCTGTGAACGTAGCCAGCCACCTTGTCGCCTTCCAGGTACGCGACGCGGTTGAGCACCAGGTTCTCGCCGATCTTGCCAGCGGCCGCAGCCACCACGGTGCCGACGGTCTCGCCGTCCATGCCGAAGCTGCGGAATTCCTCGATATCGCTGGTTTTGGCGCTTAGTGCGGTCCGGGCCAGATTCTCGACCAGGGCCTGGAAGTCGCTGTTACGGGCCACGAAGTCCGTCTCACTGTTGACTTCCACGATGGCGGCGCGGTTGCCTTCCACCACGAAACGCACGATGCCTTCCTTGGCCTCGCGGTCAGCCTTCTTGGCCGCCTTCACGATGCCGCGCTCGCGCAGCAGAGCTACAGCCTTGTCTTCGTCGTTGCCGGCGTCGGACAGGGCCTTCTTGACGTCCATCATGCCTGCGCCGGTCAGTTCACGCAGCTTCTTGATCGATTCCATCATGCTTGGTTACCTCCAGAGGTTCAGTTGAGAGCTTGAGTGGCCGTCTGCCCGTCAGGGCCAGGGCAAAGAGGGCGGAGTCCGTGCGTCGTGGCCCGGACAGCACCCTCTCTTGCCGCCGTGCGCCTTAAGCCTGGATTTCTTCGGCCTGCTCGTCGCTCTGGGCGCCCTGCTCCATACCCTCGGCTGCCACGTCCTCGCCGCCGCCGCGCGCTTCGACCAGCAGGTCACCGATGCGGTGGGTGATCAGCTGGATACTGCGGATGGCGTCGTCGTTGCCGGGCACGATGTAGTCGATGACATCCGGGTCGGAGTCGGTGTCCGCCAGGGCGATCACGGGAATGCCCAGCTTGTTGGCTTCCTGAACGGCGATAACTTCCTTGGTGGGGTCCACCACGAAGATCGCGTCGGGCAGGCGGGTCATCTTGCGGATGCCGCCGACGAAGCGCTGGAGACGCTCGCGCTCGGCGCCCAGCTGGATACGTTCGGCCTTGAGGCGGTCGTTGATGCGCCCGGACTCGAACATCTCGTCGAGTTCATTCAGGCGGTCAATGCGGGTGCGCATGGTCTTGAAGTTGGTGAGCATGCCACCGAGCCAGCGGCTGGTGACGAAGGGCATGCCGGTGCGGCGCGCTTCGAGCTCCACGATTTCCTGGGCCTGCTTTTTCGTCCCGACGAAAAGAATCACGCCGCCGCGCTCGGAGAGGTCCTTGATGTAGTCGAAGCTGCGGTCCACCTGCTTGAGGGTCTTCTGCAGGTCGATGATGAAAATGCCATTGCGCTCGGCGAAGATGAAACGCTTGAACTTGGGGTTCCAGCGCTTGGTTTCGTGGCCGAAGTGAACGCCTGCTTCGAGCAGCTGCTTCATGCTGATGTACGACATCATGACTCCTGAGCGTTAGAAATCGGGAAGAGTTTGCCGTCCTCGTGCCAGCCTCGCGTCAGACGACGCTTCTCGGGCCAGGCTCCCACGCGACGCTCGAGCGCGAGGGGGCAGGGATCACGGGGGCACCCAAACGAAAAGTATACCGGCTGCCGGGCTGTCTGGGAATAGGCCAGGTCTCAGCTGATCTCTTCGCCAAGGTCTGGCAGGGCCAGGCCTGCCAGACCCAGCACGTCCTGTGCCTGTTGCGCTTGTCCATCTTCCAGATGCCACGCGGCCGAGAGCCCGGCGTATGCGGCCGTCCAGCGCAGCAGGCGGGTGCGGTCCAGACAGGCTTCTTCGGCAAGAAGGGTGGCCTGGCGCGCCAGCCGGCCAGGGTGGCGGGCAAGATCCAGCGTGGGATTGCACAGGACGTTGGCAAAGTCGAAGGTCCTCTCGCCGACCAGGCCCTTGGGATCAATGGCCAGCCATCCGCGCTGGGAGCTGAACAGGACATTGCCGTGATGAATGTCGCCATGAAGCGGGCAGACCTCTTGTGGTTCACCCAGAAGACCCTGCGCAGTATCCCAGGATCGGGCCAGCAGTCCTCCGCCCGGTGCCGCGGCTTCCAATGCCCGGAACCAGCGACCCAGGGTCGTAAGCTCTGGCCACGGAAGTGGCCGGGGGGCGTGCAGGTGGGCCGCCACCTTGCACAGAATCCGCGTCGCCTGATCATCCTGCCCCGCTTCCACGAGTCCGGTCAGGGTAGGAGAGTCTTCCAGCCGTTCCAATAGCAAGGCTGCGCCTTCATGCTTCAGTACCCGGGCTGCGCCCCGTGCGTCCCACCACACCATCAGCTGGTGGCCCTGCTCTTCCTCGAACGACCGTGCGACTTTCAGCATGGCTTTCTGCCCGGCCCTCAGGACTGGCAGAAGATCGCTGCTGTGGGTATGAACATGAACGCCATCCGGCGTCAGTGACCAGCGGTCAAGCCAGGGAGTGAACATCGTCAGTCAGTCTCCACCATCTGGCTGACGCACGTGTCGGGTGCTGTGGCATTACACTTGCGCGGTGATGGACTGGGTCTACGCCATTGTTTACGGCATCGTGGAAGGCATAACGGAATTTCTGCCGATCAGCTCCACGGGCCATCTCATTCTCACCGGCAACCTGATGGGTGTGCCCTGGAGCAAGGAGGTCAAGGACGCCTTCGAGGTGGTGATTCAGGGCGGCGCAATTCTGAGCGTCCTGGTGTACTACTGGCGCGATTTCCTCAAGATCCGTCACCTGGGCCACGACCGTAGCCAGCAGACCCTGTGGACTGGCGTGCTGGTTGCCACCATTCCGGCCGTGGTTCTGGGACTGGCATTCGGGGACCTGATTCAGGCCGTGCTGTTCAAGCCCAGCGTGGTCGCCTGGGCGCTGATCGTGGGTGGCATCCTGATGTGGCTGATCGAAAGCCGCCGGGTACAGCCTCATGTACAGGCCATCGAGGCCATCGGGGTGCGCCGCTCGTTGATGATTGGTGTGCTGCAGTGCCTGGCGCTGGTGTGGCCCGGCTTTTCGCGCAGCGCCAGCTCGATTCTGGGTGGGATGGCCCTGGGTCTGGACCGCCCCACCGCCACCAAGTTCAGCTTCTATCTGGGCGTGCCTACGCTGGGCGGCGCCGCCCTGCTCAATCTGATCAAGGAGCGTGAGCTGATTTTTGGAGAGATCGGTCTGTTGAACGTGGTCCTTGGCGCCGGGGTTAGCTTTGTGGTCGCCTACCTGGCCATCGGCTGGCTGCTGAGGTTCGTCTCGACCAATAATTTCAAGGGATTTGCGGTGTACCGGGTGGCTGTTGGGGTGCTGATCCTGGTGCTGATCGCGACCGGCGTCATGAGCAACGGCAGTCTGGCCTGAGTTCCTGGCACGTCAACGGGCATTTTCGTCTGCCAGAATTGGCCCATGCGCCCGCCGACCCTGTACCGCCCGTTTATGGACGGCCGGTACAGCGTGTCGGCGGGACTGTTTCGACTGGGCGTGCAGCCTATTCCCTGGCGGGAGGATGGGGAGCCCGAAAGGCATACCTTCACCCTGGACCGGGAGTACCCGCGCTTCGTGGCCAGCAAGGTCGCGGCCCACCGCCGGGCCCTGTACCAGTACTCAGGTGAAGCAGGACTTACGCCCGACCTCCGGGAGGCGGTGCTGACGCATGTGGCAGGTGCGCTCGCAGCCGACAGCGACGGCGCCGTGCACTGGAACGGCCAGACCCTGCGCAACGACCTGCTGGGCTGGGAAGTGGACCTTGATACAAGGTGGGGTGCGGTGGGGACGGTGCGCCGGTTCCCGGCACCGCACGCGGACCTGGTACAGGAGGTACGTCCGTTTCATGCGCTGGATTTTCTGGGTCTGAATGCTCAAGAGGATCTGGCGATTGTCGCGCGGGATGAGCAGGGCGACTGGCTGGCGGCCGCTCATGTGCTCTCACCGCAGCACTGGGACCCCCGTGACAAGCTGGGCCGGGATTTTGTCGCGGTGCATACGCCGGTGGCCGGCAGTGGACTCATGAATGCCACGGCGCCACGTCTGGTCGACGCTGTGATCACACGCGGGCCATTCGTGCGCTTTGCCTGGGGCCTGAGCATGAGTAACCGCCTGGACCATCACCCTGCCGCGCCTCCCGATGCGGACCGGCACGCGGACACCCGCTTCGACCCCGAGCAGGCTTTCCTCCGGGTGGAGCGGCAGACGCTGACAGGTTTTCCGCAGGCAGACGGCGCGCTGTTTACGATCCGGCCGCTGACCACGCCGCTCAGGGAGTCGGTGGTCACTGCTGGTCAGGCCCACGCTCTGGCAGAGGCGCTGCGCAGTATGACGCCCGACCAGATTCGGTACAAGGGACTGGAAACGATTCTTCATGACGCTTTGTCCTGGCTGTCAGCCCAGGCCATACACTCGGACATGTGACCCTCTGCCACGTGCTCCTCCGCCGTGCCCTGCTTGTTCTGCTCGCGCCTCTTGCCGGAGCCGCTTTGGGAAGTTGCGATGCGCCGGCCGAGTCTCAGGCCACCACGCAGATCAGTTCCAATCCCCAACTCAGTACGCCAGCACCAGCGGTTCAGAACCTGCCCTCCCGGACCGGCCAGGCACCACGCGCCCCGGGAACACAGAAATCAGGACTCGACCCGCACAGTGGCCTGCGCTGGATCTCCCGGAGCGATCTGCCGCGTGAGGGTCAGGAGATGCTGAGGCTGATTGCCCGTGGTGGGCCGTTCCGGTACAGCAAGGACGGCGTCACCTTCGGCAACCGCGAGCGTCTGCTGCCAAAAGCTTCGGAAGGGTATTACCGCGAATACACCGTCCGGACACCGGGTGAGTCGGACCGCGGCGCCCGCCGGCTGGTCTGTGGCGGGCAGGAAGAAACCAGCGTCCATGAGTGCTATTACACCGCCGACCATTACGCCAGTTTCCGGAGGGTGCGGCCATGATTCAGATTTTTGGCGGTCCACCGGCCGGGTTGCAAAATGCGCCTCATGACGTTCGGATCATTGCAGCGGGACATCAGGTGGCCGTACGTGAGGTCAACTTCTCGACCGTGCATGACAAGGACAGCCTGATGCTGGCGTTTATGGCGGGTTTGGGCCTGACCGACCGCTTTGGGCACAACTGGGACGCGCTGTACGACGTCCTGACCGATCCTGAAAGTCCCCGGAAGCGGCTGGCTCTGGTGCTGTACGACTACGCCCGATTCCGGAGCCGACGTGCCAACCTGTGTGCACAGCTGGAATCGGTCCTGTTTGACGCGCAGCGCACGGCTGCGGAGCAGGACCGCGACCTGTGGTTGCTGATCGAGGAAGCCGACAGCGACCCGCGCCACTGGTAGGAATCAGGTGAGTCACCTTGAAACAGGGTGACAGCGCTGGATGCAGAGGTTGCGCCGAAACAGGCAAGCGTTCCGGTAGGTGTGGCCCGTTTGCTCACTGAGCAGACCGGCGGCCGTCGACCCGGGTTTCAGCCTGCGCGCATGGGACACCGTGCTGCGCCTGACGGGACCGTCCAGGCTGCGGGCTGCTTCACGAAATTGGGGGTAATCTCCTGATCCAGGTACTGCCTGGACCACACCGGTGTGGTCGCTGGCGAAAGCGGTGGAATCAGCCATGACCAGCGGCCCCTCACCCGGCGACCTGCGCGAGCCTCCTGATCCGCAAAGCGCTCGAATTGCCCGGTGACTGCGTGGTGATCGGCAATACGAACGCCAGCCTGGTCGAACGAGTGCAGAACGGCCACGTTCAGCTCCACCAGCGCACGGTCCTGCCACAGGGATCGCCTCCGGCTGGTGTCGAGACCAAGGGCCTGCGCTACAGTCGGCAGCATGTTGTACCGCTGCTCGTCGGCAAGGTTGCGCGCTGCGATCTCCGTCTGGAGATACCAGCCGTTAAACGGCGCACAGGTCATGTGCTGGCCTGCGACCGAGAGCGTCATATTGCTGATGACAGGCAGAGCCGGCCACCGCAGTCCGAGTTCGTTGATGGCCGGGAAGTCGGGATGGGTGATCCTGACTTCCCGGCCAACATCCTGCGGCAGGGTGAACAGCTCGGTTCGGCCGGTATCGGTCTGCACCGCCACGGGCAGTAGATCAAAGGGAGTGCCCGCTCCACCCTTCCAGCCCAGTTTCTGCAGGTACTGTGTCAGAGCCACGTTCTGGGGGTCACCAGGACCGTACCGTCCGGTTGCAGATATCCGGCATAGCGCAGAAGCTGATCGTTGACGATGCGTACTCCCGGCCCGAAAACACTGATGACCGGCCTGACTCTGCCTCCGGCAAACGCAAGGTTCAGATGTGCGATTAGTTCGGCAAAGACTTCAGCTGGCCGGCTAACATGGCGGCGGTCACGAAGCTGCAGCGCCGTCCACGGTAGGCGGCCGATACAGCGGATGCTGTTGCGCCACGCCACCCGGGCTCCGTAGGCTAGCTCCTCTTCCGTGAGGACCGGGTCCTGTGTCCAGCCAGCGAGTCGGCTTTCCACCCCTGACCGCTGATTCTCGGCGTGGAACTGCCTGAGAAAGTGCTCGGCCTCCACATTCGGGGGTTGTAGTACTCGGGCCTCCATCCCGTCATCCTGGCCAGAGGACTGCGGCGAAATGTCCCATGGAGATGGAGGTTGTGCTTCTATGGCCGCCCCGTCCCGGATACCCGTCCCACCCCTTAGGTTTCAGGCTATGACCGGGCCGAACAGCTACATAAACGTGGGGTGAGCTGTACAGCTCACCCACCGGACGCATCCCGCCTTGGAGTGCAGGGTGACCTCTGCGGGCCATTAATCGCCGTTCGTTTCCACCGCTGCGCCGGGCGTGGGTGCCTGACCGGGGCCCTGCATGCCATCATAGCGGCCCAGCCAGCGCGCGGCATGCCCATACGGGTTCATGACCGGATCGATGGTCATCTCACGCGCGGTGCGGTTTCCCTGGGTGCTGCGGGCCAGCGCCAGCAGGTTGGCTTTGGGCGAGCGGTCCTCGTACAGCAGCCCGTTTTTTTCCTGAAAGGTGTCGGTCAGCTGGGTGTAACAGAAACCGGACAGGCCATGGGACTCGTAGATCGCGGCCATCAGCGCCTCGTAGTCCTTGAGAAAATCGACCTCGCTCTGCGACTCGCTGTAGCCCCAGCCGCTGGTGTGGTCCGGAATGTAGGCAATGCCGCCGAACTCGGACAGGACCACCGGGTGCCCCGCTTCCTCGAAGCCGGTCAGGGTCAGAACCCGGTCGGCAGGCTGCTGCATTTTCAGCGTCTGGCGCGTGATGTCTATGCTGGCGTACCGCTGGCGCAGGACCTCGGGGTCGTCCTCGTAGTCGTGAATGGTGAGAATATCGGTGGCGATGTGCTCCCAGCCGTCGTTCCCGATGACCGGGCGCGACGGGTCAAGCGTCTTGGTCAGGTAGTACAGCGCCCGCACGTAATCCCGGTGAGCCGGATTGGTGGGCAGATCAGGCACGCCCCACGATTCGTTGAGCGGTACCCACGCCACGATGCAGGGGTGCGAGATGTCACGTGCGATCACCTCGGTCCATTCCTGAGTCAGGCGCTCCACTGCACGCTTGGAAAACCGGTACGGGCTCGGCATTTCCTCCCAGACCAGCACGCCCAGGACATCGCACCAGTACAGCCAGCGCGGGCTCTCGATCTTCTGGTGCTTGCGCGCGCCGTTAAAGCCCAACTGGCGGATCAGCTCTACATCGCGCCGCAGTTCCTCGTCGGTGGCGGCCATCAGGCTGTCGGGCCAGTAGCCCTGGTCCAGCACCATTTTCAGGTAGTACGGCCGGCCGTTGAGCAGGAACCGGTTGCCAGCCACGGTGACCGAGCGCAGGGCCGTGTAGCTGTAGACCCGGTCAATGACTTCCTCCCCGATCATCAGCTCGACCTGGGCGTTGATCAGCTGCGGATGCCTCGGGCTCCACAGCAGTTCATTGCGAAAATCATCTATCCCCGGGTCGGAGAGGGAAATCTGGCGGGCAATTTCCTCGTGCCGCATGCCATAGCGGTCTTCCACCAGCAATTCCTCATCGCGGTAAAGCCGTACCCGCAGGGCCAGGCCCTCGGGCAGCGGGCCCTGAACCTCGGCGGTCATTCCGATTTCCCACTGCTCCATATTGCTGGTCCAGGTCAGGCGCCGGATATACGTGTGCGGAACAGACTCCAGCCAGACGGTCTGCCAGATACCGGTGGTGCGGGGATACCAGATGGAATGCGGCTCCAGCTGCCAGTCCTGTTTTCCCCGCGGCTTGGCGAGGTCCGAGGGGTTATCGTGCGCCCGTACCACGATCTCGATCGTCTCGCCCACCTGCGCCTGCTGGGTGATGTCTGCAATAAAAGGCGTGTGACCGCCTTCATGCTGGGCGACGATGCGGCCATTGGCCCACACGGTTGCAGCGTAGTCCACCGCTCCAAAGTGCAGCAGCAGCCTTTCTTCCCGCTCCTTATCGGTGAGGGTGATGGTCCGGCTGTACCACACCACCGAGTGAAAGCTTTCGTCGTGGATCCCACTCAGCCGGCTTTCCGGCGGATACGGAACCACGATCTCGCGGTCAAACTCGACCTCGCTGGGGTGTTTCCAGCGGGCATCATCGTCAAAACAAAACCGCCACGTACCGTTCAGGTCGCGCCAGTCTTCACGTTCCAGCATGGGTTCTGGATGGGTGGAGTACTTCACCATGTCTCCTCTCAAATCGGTTGAGGGTAGCAGCGGCTGCCAGGGCGTCGTCACCGGGCATGTGGACCGGATGGTATGCCACACGAGTAGCGACAGGAGGGCCAGCCTCTGGCAGATAAGAGTTACTGGCCCCGTCATTCTGGTTCCTCACTTGGTTGTTGGCTATGTTCCTAACGTTCACAGTAGGACCACATCATTCATAAAGCGTGGTTCCGGAAGTCTTGGGGCGCCGAGCGGGTGTGGTGATCATCTGCATGGTGGTGTCCCGGCAATATCCACGTGAGCATCAGGTGCTCGAACTGGACGGACATCTATACCCCATAGGGCCAGACTGATCCTCTGCCCAGGACCGCTGTCACGTGGTGCAGGAGGCGGGTCATTCCAGCCTGATCCATTATTCTGGAATGCCGGAACTCCCCTTCAGAAGGTGAGGATTGATCATCAGCAATTTTTTCTGGCTTCCGGATTGATTTGTAGTGACCAGCAGGCGCTGACCGGTGACCCGCAGTACCCGGGCGCTGACTCCAAGCAGCCTCTGCTCGATCTGCTCCAGTTCCGCCCTGCCAGGAGGGATCCCAAGCGTGGCCGCCACGTCTGCTGTGGAAAGGAGCAGAGTGGGATTCACGCACAGTGGGCGCAACAGATGAACTTCGAACTCGTGCAAGGCGACTGGCTCCTTGCGGTGCCACAGAAGTCGGCTGACGGTGTCGAGAAAAAATCGCCAAACTCTGCACAAGCCCTTGAACGCCTGTGGCGGAACCTGCGCAGCCGGGCCTGAAATTCCAGTGGGTGGATCGCCACGTCAAAAGCGTCATCCCCTCCGCAGTCCAGAGCTTGACTCAGGGCCGAAGGCGTGGCTTCGGTCACGACGGCTATGCCCAGGCAGCAGGGGTGACGCTGAGAGTCGGGACCCGGTGGAGGGAGATGATCGAACAGCAGGACGTGGCGCTGCGCTTCTTCCAGGCCAGGCAGAGCAGACTTTCCAGGGTGGGAGAAGGCGATATCAAAATTTTCCTCCCGTGCGGCACCGACCAGCGGCGTGAGCTCCGGCCTGTCCGGTTCCCGACTGATAATAATCATGGCCTCATTCATGTCAATCCAAGAGGAGTGCCGCTTGAAGGCAGCACTCCCGGAACGGTTTCTGATACTGAAGGCGGGTGGTCAGCTTCAGGGAACGACGGTGGTGGACTCCGTCTTGTAGTTCGTCAGCGCCCGGCCACTGCTCTCGGCCGTGTTGTTCCAGCGGTAGGTCTGGAAGTACTGGCCTTCTGCGGTGCCAGCGGGTGCGGTGACCTGGGTACGCACGTAGATCACAGCGCCAGGAGCGACACGGAAGGTCGGGTCGAAGGTGATGGTCTGCTGGCCGGTGCCGCTGGCCGTCGTGGTGTAATTCGTGACCAGGGTCGAGGAAGCGTTCGTGAAGTCGCTGGTAATGGCGCCGGTCGTGGGGTTACGCACCGGAGTGGGATCATAGTAGACCTGAGTATTGCTGTAGTTGAATACCCCTGCCGTCGTCTGGACGGGGTCAAGGACGCCGTAGTTGTAGATAAGCACGTTGTTCGTGGCACCTTCATTGCTGGCCGGTTCAACGCTGGCGTTGCTGGCGACAATGGTACCTGTGGTGTTACCAGGGCGAATCGGGTCAGTGGTATCGACCAGCTGGGTCTGCTCGGCGATGAACGAGGTCACCGTCACGCAAGCCTGAGCCTGACCGGTGCCGCCGTTGGTGCTGCTGTAAGAGCCAGTGTCACAGTACTCGCCGCGTGGGGCGCCCTGGGGAACCGTGCTCGTGATGTTCAGGGTCAGGGTCTGGCCAGGTGCCAGGTTGATGGTCGCAGGGACCGTGCTGACCGTGCGACTGGCTGTGTCGAACGACACGCTGCCGGTCTGGGCAGTGCCGCTGACGGTGTAGTTGCCGGAGCCGAAGTTCATGAAGGTGCTGCCGCCGGTCAGGCTGCCCAGCACGTCCCGCACGGCCACGGCGGTCGCGGTGGCGGAGCCGGAGTTGGTCACCGTGATGGTGCTGTTGTAGCTGCTGCCGGGGGTCAGGGAGTTGATAGGCGGCTGGTTGGGCGCCTGGGTGTTGACCTTGGTGATCGCCAGTTGCGGCGAAGCGACCTTAAAGCACGGAATCTGCGAGGCGACAGGTCCGATGGCTGCACCGTTGTTGCTGGTGGCCGTCATGGTTCCCTGGTCGCAGTAGGTGCCGTCGACGGTGCCGGTGGCGGCAAAGGTGAAGGTCTGGGTGGCGCCGGCTGCCAGGGTGAAGGGAGCCGTGGTGAAGCCGTCGTTGCCAGCCATGGTGGTGGCGACGGTCTGCGGTGCGGTCGTCACCTGACCCTGGATGCCGTAGTTGGCGGCGTTCGTGTTGTTGGCCAGGGCGTCGGTGACAACCACGTTCGTGGCGGCCGCGTTGCCGTTGTTGGTGATGGTGATCCGGGCAAACACCGGGGTATTCGGAGCGACCGTGATGCCATCGGCGATGGGCGTGCCGTTGGCGTCCACGAGGCTCTTGGTGATGTTAAGGTTCGGGGCCGTCACTGTGAGGCAGGCTTCGTCCTGCAGGGCGTTGGGCGTGACCATCCCGAACTCGCCGTTGGTGTAGCTGACAATCGACGCAACGTCACAGTAGACACCGACGGCGCTCGCCTGAGCCGGGAAGGTGAAGCTGCGGGTGGCTCCCGGTGCCAGGTCAAAGGTGGCGTCAAAGCCGTCGTTGGCGTTGGCCGTGCCGCCGGTGGGCGCAGTGATGCTGTACGCTCCAGCGTCACCTGTGCGCAGCACGTCATTGAGGCGAATTCCGGTTGCTGCACCGGCGCCGGTGTTGGCCACCGTAATGGTGAATTCACGGGCCTGGTTCAGCCCAGCCTGGTGTGCTTCCGGGGTCTTGGTGATGGTCAGACGGGCACTTGGAGCGAACGTCTTGTCCAGGAAGCGCTTGGTAATTTCAGTGCCGTTGACGTAAGCCACGGCGCGGACGCGGGCAGTGGCGCGGGTGGTGACGTTGGGATCGTGATTCAGCGCGGTCCAGGTAAACCCGTTGGTGTCGGGGGTGTTGATGCCCGTGACGTTGTACAGCGGGAACTCTGCGCTGCTGGGGAAGCGGGCGTTGTTGCCGGTGGCGCTGTTGGTGTAGGTGTTGGCGCTCAGGGCGTTGTCGTTGATGTCCTGAGAGGTCACCGGGGCGCCGGAGGGCTGCCCGCCGTCATCGGCAGCAGCGAAGCGGACGTTGCCTGCCTGCTCCAGAATGTCCCAGCGCACGTTTGCACCGACGATGGGGTACACGCGGCCGTCCGGAGCCCTGAAGCCCACGTAGCCAGCGGCCACGTTCTGGGTATTCAGAGGTGCAACTTCGTTCATTTCACCAGCGGTCGGGGCGCCGGGGTCAGTGGTGGTCCCTGCGTTGGCGGGGTTGAATCCGCCGGTCTCGTTTTCCATCCATGCGTAGAACACGAAGCGCGTACCGGCGTTGTTCAGGTCCTCGCGCGTGATCTGCACGACCCTGCCGTTGGCGTCCAGGTAGAACGCACCGTTGCCGGCAGGAACGGCCTGCAGCATGGGCGCAACCAGGGAGACGCTCTGACCGGCGGTCACCGTGAACGGAACGGTCTGGCTGACAAAGCCTTCCTTGCTGTAGGTCACCGAGTAGGTGCCAGGAGCCAGGCTGTTGTAGTTGCTGGAAGGAATAACGGTACCGTTGGCGTCCTTGACGACCACGGTGTATCCGTTGGGGTTCTGAACGCCTACACTACCGACGCTGGGCGCGACGGGTGTTGGTGTGGTGGTCTCACCGCCACCGCAAGAGGCGAGAAGAAGAACACTGGTCAAAGCGACGATCCCGAGTTTCATGTTTCCGTGCATGTGAGCCTCCGTGAGATGCGCATCAGTTCACCATGACTGCAAAAGCGACAGAAGTGCTTGACCTTTGTCGATATGAGAAGGTACTAACGGCTCCCGATGAACTCCTTACTTGTATATCGAAGGTTCCTCACCTGACAAGCAGAAATCACATCATGAAGGTAGTTTAAGCTTAATCCTGTTTTAAATATTGATCTGTAGCTGACTTTAGATAAAGAATAGTAGCTACGAATTTAATATATTAATAGGTTTTAAAACTATTGAGGAGGCATATGAGTCCATTGGCTCTCATATTAAAGACCACATGAACACCTGCTCATTGTTCATGTGGTCTTTAATCAGGAAGTTATTCTCATCTTCCTGTCGCTAAGGTTTATCGGGAGTAGAAAGGGCAAACTAAGTTCCCAAGGGGACCCCGGGCCACTTACTGGCCTATCCCACTCGCAAAAATTGTCATGTCCAGCTTTCTGACAGGTCAATAAAAAACCCCGGCTGGGCCGGGGTTTTTCTTGGTGGGTCGTGTAGGACTTGAACCTACAACCCGCTGATTAAAAGTCAGCTGCTCTACCGATTGAGCTAACGACCCGCTGGGCAGCACCTAAGGCACGTTTGGCAGCGGGAGTGAGTATAGGGAGGCAGCTAACGTCTGTCAACGTTTGAAGGCCTGAGGCCCGCCGGGCATGCGCGGCGGCTTCATGCCTTTGGCACCCGGACCGCTCATTCGCTGAAGCATCTTCATCATGTCCTTCATCTGCTCGTGCATTTTGAGCAGGCGGTTGATGTCCTGCACGGTGTGCCCACTGCCCGCCGCAATGCGCTTGCGGCGTCTTCCGTCAATCATCTTGGGATTCTGACGTTCTTTCAGGGTCATGGAACTGATCATCGCGTCAATGCGCTGAATCTGCTTCTCATCAATGTTGAAGCCTTCCGGTAAGGCGCGGCTCATACCAGGGATCAGCTTCATAAGTTCGCCCAGTGGACCCATTTTGCGGATCTGACGCAGCTGGGTCAGGAGATCCTCCAGGTCGAAGTCGCCAGGTTTCTTGACCTCCATTGCCTTCAGGTCTGCCTGCTGCGCCCGCTCGATCAGGCCAAGCACATCGCCCATGCCCAGGATCCGGCCGGCCACCCGGTCCGGGTAGAAGGGCTCCAGCCCGGTCAGTTTCTCGCTGGTTCCAGCAAAGTAGATGGGTTTACCGGTGACGCTGCGTGCCGACAACGAAGCACCGCCACGGGCGTCACCGTCCATCTTGGTCACCACCAGACCAGACAGGTTCACCCGCTGATCAAAGGTCTGGGCCACGTTCAGGGCTTCCTGTCCGGTCATGGCGTCCACAACCAGCAGGGTCTCGGTGGGCTGCAGCTCGGTCTGGAGGTTGGCGAGCTGATCCATCAGCGCCTCGTCGATCTGCAGGCGGCCGGCCGTGTCCACAATCACCAGGTCACGGAAATCGGTTTTCAGGTGCTCATCCACACGGCGACGTGTCTCGCGGGGTGTCTCGCCGTCATTGACCTTCAGGACCGGCACCCCGACCTGTTTGGCTAGCACTTCCAGCTGGTCCCTGGCCGCAGGACGCTGGGTATCGGCAGCAACCAGCAGCACCCGGCGGCCCTTGCTCTTGTAATGAGCAGCCAGCTTGCCGGTGCTGGTGGTTTTCCCCGCACCCTGCAGGCCCACCATGAACCACACGTTGCCTTCGCTTTTCAGCTCCGGCTGGGCCGCCTTGCCCCCCAGGGTCTCGATCAGCTCGTCGTGGACCAGCTTTACCACGGTCTGCCCGGCGTTCAGGCTGCCCAGTACCTCCTGCCCGACGGCCTTTTCGCTGACCCGGGCCACAAAGTCCTTGGCGACTCCGAAGTTGACGTCCGCTTCCAGCAGGGCCATACGGATCTCGCGCATGGCGGCCTTGACCTGCGCCTCGGTGAGTTTGCTCTCGCGCCCCACGCGGTCCAGGATGTCCTGCAACTTGTTGCCCAGCGCCTCAAACATGTCTGCGAGGCTACCACGCTCCTGGGCAGCCAACTGTTGCGCACACAGCGCTGGCGTGCGGCTCAGCTTGAGCTCTTCGGCCGTCCCTGGGTGTGGTACTCGGCATTCGGCAAAAAGCCCAGTGCGCTGCTGACGCGGTTGGTCATATTGAACATGCCGATCACCTGCACGAGTTCTAGAATCTGTGGGTCACTGAGACCCGCCTCACGCAGCGGCACCAGGTCCGCCTGGGTCATGGCCTCGGGAGAGCGGGTCAGCTTTTCGGCGTAGCTGCACATGGCCCTTTCACGGGGCGCCAGATTCGCGTGACGCCAGTTCACGGCCACGGTGTCGGCCATCACCGGGTTCGCGCTGTATTCCCTGAGGGCTGCGCCGTGGGAGACCACGCAGTACACACACCGGTTGACGCCACTGACGACCACTGCGAGCAGCTCGCGGTCAGCATTGGACAGCTGGCCTTCCTTGTTGACCAGCAGATTGAAGTAGTTCCACCACGCCAGGAACTGCTCACCGTTCAGCGCCTGAGCACGGAAGACGTTGGGTACGAAGCCCAGGTTGGCCTCGGCCTTGCTCCACAGTCTGCGTACACCCTCGTGGGCGCCGTGCTCGTCGGGCACCGCCAGCCAGGAAATTTGGTTCATGGTGATTCCAGCTTAGCCGCCTTGCACATGGGGCGTGCGATCATCGGCCTGATGACGCTGGCTGTACGTACCCTGTACGCAAACATAATTCTGCTTGACGGCCCCCAGGGCCGCCTGCTGGTGGATGCCGGGGCCCTGCCGTACGCCCGAATCTTTTCGCGGATCGTCCGCGAGTTCCGGCCCGACGCCCTGCTGCTGACCCATGCCCATGTGGACCATGCCGGAGGTGCGTTCGTGGCAGCGCGCCTGGGGGTCACTGTCCTGGCCCATCCCCTGGAGCACGCGCAGCTGACAGGCAAGGTGCATCACCTGCCGTACCCGGCAGGCCATCCCTGGATAGGTGGGCTCGTGTCCCGGCTGCATCCCAAGCTGAAGACAGCTGAGATTCAGGCGGTTCTTCCCGGGGAACTGCTTTGCGGCTGGCAGGTGGTGGGACTCCCGGGGCATACCGCAGGGCAGGTGGGGGTGCTGCGGGACGGGGTGCTGATCGCCGCTGACGCGGTTGTGGGCTCCACGGATGGAGCGCGTCTGCCACGAGCAGCCTACAACGCCGATCACGTCCAGGCAGGCCAGACACTGCAAACCATCGCCGAGATGGACCTGCGATGCGTGCTGCCCGGCCACGGTGGCGTCTTGACGCCGGAGCAGATCCGGACCCGGGCGCAGCGTGACCGTGCGGATGGTCCCTGACCGGGTCATCACAAGCGCTTACCATAGTGGCGCTATGACGGTCGCTTACGAGAGCCTGGGCACCGGACGCTTCCTGCGCATGCTCAGCATTACACTTGAGCAGCTCGAGGCCGTGCGCGATGCCAACGACCGTGCCGAATTCGCGGGGCTGACCGCCAGGGCCCAGGTGCTGGAACGCGAAACCGACGCACTGGAGCGCGAAATCGAAGACGCCTGTCTGGCGGCCTTTGCCAGTGGGCTCAGCGTCGGGGAACTGGCGTTCTACCTTGTGGTGTTCCGCAGCCTGAGCAATCTGGAGCGCGTCGGCGACTACGCCTTCAGCGTGGCCCGCGACCTGGAAAACCTCGCGCCGCGCACCCGCAGCGCCACCCTGCAGGACGTTCTACCCCTGGTACGTCTGCTGTCAGAGATGGTCGAGACCCTCGCCTTTGCGTTTGCCGAACGTGACATCCGTGCTGCCCGCGAGGTCATGCAGATGGACTTCGAGCAGGTGGACGCGCTGTACGAGCAGATGCAGCGTGCCAGTCTGACCCGCCTGATGGAGCGCCCCGAGGACACCGAGGTGGCCCTGACCGCCGGGCGGATGGCCAGGAACCTGGAGCGGTTGGGAGACCATCTGGTGAATGTGGCCGAGCGTCTGGAAACCATGGTGCTGAGCCAGCGCGCCGGTCGTGCGGCGGGATAAGGCACCCGGCACTTCCGGACACGGCCCGGAAAGCGTGGCTAAGCCATCTGGCGTAAGGAAAACATTCCTGGCCCTGAGGCTAGACTGCCGGCGTGACCACAACCCAGATGCCTGAGATGCCCCGCTGGCGGACCGATGACCTGTACCCCAGCCTTGATGATGCTCGTGTAAGCACCGACCTCGCCGCCCTGAGGGGTCAGGTGGCGGAACTGGAGAGCACCTTCGACCGCCTGAACGTCCGCAAAGGCGAAGCAGTGACGGCCGAGGCGCTCGAACAGGTGCTGAGCGGCCTGAACGCCGTCACGCTGCGGCTGATTACGCTGCGCGGCTACATCAATGCATTTGCTTCGACCGACAGCCGTGACGCTCTGGCCCAGCAGAGGGTGGGTGAGCTGACCACCCTGACGCTCCCACTGGGTCCCCTGCGTTCCCGCCTGACCGCCTGGCTGGGCAGCCTGGATGACGCCTGCCTGGACGCCGTACTGCAGCAATCTGAGGTGGTGCGCGAACACGAGTACCTGCTGCGGCGCAGCGTGCGGTTCGCCCGTCACCAGATGACGCCTCCTGAAGAAGACCTCGCGGCACGCCTGAACCCCAGCGGAGCTGGTGGATGGGCCAAGCTGCACGGGAATTACACCAGTCAGCTGGGCGGCACCTTTCGCGGCGAACGCCTGCCGGTCACGGCCCTGCGCGCCCTGGCCACGGAAGCCGACGAAGGCGTGCGCCGTGAGGCCTTTGATGCCGAGCTTGCCGCCTGGAAAGACGCCGAGCTGGTCTGCGCCGCGTGTCTGAACGGTGTCAAGGGTGAGTCGGGCACCCTGGCGCGCCGGCGTGGATTTTCCGACCCGGTCGAGCCCAGCCTGCTGACCAACGCCATCGACCGTGCCACGCTGGACGCAATGCAGGCGGCCGTGGTCCGCTCGCTGCCGGACTTCCGCCGGTACTTTGCCGCCAAGGCCCGCGCCCTGGGCAAGACCGGGCTCGACTGGTGGGACCTGTTTGCGCCTGTGGGCCGCAGCGAGACCGAATGGACCTACGAGGCGGGGGCCCGTTTCGTGGAGGCGCAGTTCCGGGCCTACAGTGGCAAGCTGGGCGATTTTGCGGCGCGTGCCTTTCAGGAGGACTGGGTCGACGCCGGTCCCCGTGACGGCAAGCGCGGTGGAGCCTTCTGCATGGGCTGGGAGGGTGACGCCAGCCGCATCCTGATGAACCACAGCCCCAGCCTCGACAGTGTCTCCACGCTGGCCCACGAGCTTGGGCACGGCTACCACAACCTCCTCAAAGCCCCCCGGACTCCGCTGCAGCGTGAGACGCCCATGACCCTGGCCGAGACCGCCAGCATTTTCTGCGAGACCATCATTCAGAACGCGGCACTGGAGCAGGCCCGGGGCGAGGAAAAGCTCTATGTGCTGGAAACGCAGCTGATGGGCCACGCCCAGGTGGTGGTGGACATCCACAGCCGCTACCTGTTCGAGCGGGCCGTTCACGAGAAGCGCGAACAGCGCGACCTGACTGCTCAGGAGTTCAGCGACCTGATGACCTGGGCGCAGTGTGAAACCTACGGGGACGCCCTGGACACCCTGCACCCCTACATGTGGGCCGTCAAACCCCACTATTACAGCTCCAGCTTCTACAACTACCCGTACACCTTCGGGCTGCTGTTCGGGCTGGGACTGTACGCCCAGTACGAGCAGGCCCGGGCCAACGGCACGGAGGCCGACTTCCAGGCCCGCTACGACGATCTGCTGGCCAGCACCGGTCTTGCCGATGCCCGTATGCTGGCCCAGCGTTTCGGGATTGACCTGCACGCGCCCGAGTTCTGGGAAGGCAGCCTGAACGTGATCCGCGCCCAGATCGACGAGTATGTGAAAACTGTCGGCTGAGAGGAAGCAGGAATTTCACGAATTAAGGAGGCCGGAGCAATGCATGCTCCGGCCTCTGCACCTGCCTTGCGCGCTCAGCGGACCTTCACTTCCGCGTCAAACCAGGTCAGCACCCGCTCGTGTCCAAAAGGCCAGACCGTGACCTGAGCGGCTCGCACCGCTTCCTGGGCAAACTCGGGCAAGGGGCCGCTGCCCTTGGGCGTGGCGTTCCAGACTGGCGCGTCGTAGGGCAGGCCGGCAAACTCTGTGGCGCGCAGGATGCCGGTCTGCAGGTCGCCCAGTTCATCTACCAGCCCCAGCTCCAGGGCGTCGTGACCAGCCCAGATGCGGCCGCGGCCGATCTCGTTGACCCGCTCCTTGCTCAGCTTGCGGCCCTCGGCTACGCGGGTGATGAAGCGGTCGTACACCTCGGCGATGCCGCGCTCCACGTGCTGGCGTTCCTCGACGGTGTAAGGCCGTGACGCACTGTGCATCAGGGCGCGTTCGCGGCCGACCCGCTCGGGGTTCAGGCCATGGCGGGCATTGAATTCACGCATGATCGGCTTGCCACTGACCACACCGATGCTGCCGGTCAGGGTGTAGGGCGAGGCGACGATGTGACGGGCATGCGTGGCCAGGTAGTAGCCGCCGCTGGCCGCGTATTCGCCCATCACCACGACGACCGGCTTCTCGGATGTCGCCACCTCGCGCCACATCAGGTCGCTGGCCAGGGCACTGCCGCCGCCACTGTTGACATATACAACGATGGCCTTGGTCTTCTTGTCTTCCTTGGCGCGTCTCAGGGCGCCCACCACCGTGTCTGATCCAGCCATCGGTCCGCCCATCAGGGGAAGCGGAATCGGATTGTTGCGGCTCTTGCCGGGCACGATCGTGCCGATCACCGGAATCACCGCGATGCGGCCGGTCTTGGCGTTGGCCTTGCGTGGCATCAGCAGGTCCATCACGGCTGCCAGTGGACGGGTACCGGGTCCGACGAGTTCGTCCTCGTACGCGACCTTGGTGATTAACCCAGCGTCCAGCGCCCCCTGGGCAGAGGTCAGGTCGGCCTCCAGCCAGGCACGCGCAGTGTCCACACTCACCCCCCGGGCTGCGGCCAGATCCGAGGCCCAGGCTGTTTCCAGGCCGGTAATGTAGGCCTGCAACTGCTCGCGGTTGGCGTCGTCCATATGCTCCTGCGAGAAGCGGGTCAGCGCCGCCTTGTATTCCCGGATACGCAGGTTCTCGAATTCAATTCCCTGCTTCTTCAGGAAGGCACCGAGAAAGGTCGGCTCGGTGGCAAAGCCGGCCAACGCCACGTCGGCCGATTCAGGGGCGGCAATTTCCCGGGCGCCGCTTGCGGCAATCAGGGCCGTCATGGTCAGCTGAGGCAGGTAGGCCACGACCCGCTTGTCCTGGCCCAGACGCGAAAGCATTCCCCGTACCGCGTGGGCCGTGGCCGGTGAGCCGGTGAACCCGTGAATGCGCACCAGAACCCCATGCAGCCACTCGGCGTGACGCAGCTTTTCTACCTTGGCCCCCAGGGCTTCAAGCGTCTCGGTGCGGTTCAGCAGCGCCTGGATCGGGCTGCCGGGCTGCCGTTCCGGGTAGGGTCCCGTTACGTCCAGAATGACCCAGGTGGGGTGCGAAACCCCGTCGGGCAGGGTCTTGTCCTTCAGAAAGGGAATGTTAGGAATCATACGGCCCAGAGTACGCTCCTCAGGAGGGGGACGTTCCCGCAGGCTCACGTTTGCTGCTTCTGGCAAGCTTCCCTGCCATGGCATGGGCCCTTGCCAGAAGCAGGCCGGCGGCCTCTGGGGGCAGGTGCGCGTGCGCCGCCAGGGTCAGCAGGCCGAGCCACCGATCCAGATGCGCTGTCCTCACACCCAGACCGGCGTGCACCGTGTTCAGGTTTCCGCGCCACGCAGGCTCCCCGCCCAGCATGGTGACCCAGAAGGCGGTTGCCCGGTCCAGATGGGCGTTCCAATCGGTCACGTGGGTGGTAAACACAGGCCCCAGCAGTTCGTCGGTCCGGGCGCGGGCATAGAAGTCGGCCAGCAGGGAACGCAGCGCTGCCTCGCCTCCCAGTTCCTCAAGCAGCGAGGCCGGCTGACGCGAGCGCAGAGCAGGCAGGGTGCTCAGGAAGTTGGCCACCATGTCCTCTGGCAGTTCCGGGCCTGCCCAGGCACTGACGCGTCCGGCGTGCCAGTGCTGGGGCCGTTCTTGCTGCCACACCAGAACCTCTGCGCCGCGGGGCGCGTGGGCCCATTCGAGCCCTTCATGTTCCTGGACAGCTGCGCCCAGCGCCCGGCCTGCAAGAGCGGCGCCTGAGCCCCAGGCGAGCACCGGCACACCGCGTCTGATAGCCTGAGTCAGCAGTTGCAGAGCGGCCCAGCGGTCGGGTCGGTCCCGAACATCACCCACCCGCTCTCCATCGTGGGGAACCAGCAGGCCGCCGCACCTGACCAGATCCGCTCGGGTGGCCAGCGGCACCTTCAGCAGGGGAGAGAGGCTCAGTACCCGCAGGACTCGGAAGACGTGCGAGTCCTGGCCTGCAGCGGAAAAGCCCACCGGGATGGCGGGCCTTTCAGTAAAAGACATTCAGTTGAGGGTTTTGATGTGCCGGTAAATGTTGGTCACATCCGAATCGGTCAGCTGTTCCTTGGAGAAGCGCGGCATCGCGAGGGACAGTTCGCGCTCGGGCGTGCGGCCTTCACGTAGCGTGGCTGTGAACTGGTCCAGGGTCCAGGACTTGGGGCCATCGGCATCCGTCAGAGCCGGGCCGACGCCGCCCTGTCCTTCCTGCCCGTGGCATCCGGCGCAGCTGGCGGCGTAGGTGAACTTACCGGCCACGGGATCGCCCTTCGGATCACCGGCCAGGGCGTTTTCTGCAGGCGGCTGTCCGGTTGCGCCTGCAGAGTTGGTATCTGCACGGTTGCCCTCGTCGGTCTCACCACTGATGCCGCCGGGGCTGCGCTCGGCGCCATCGTCGGCCTGGGATTCCGGCGCAACCTCAGGGTTGCCCCCCGGCGCGGATTTGGCATCACCCGCCACGGTTCCGGTTTCGGGCGCCTGACCTGTGACGCCCGCGTTGGGCCCCCCGGCGTTGTTCTGCAGTTTGGTAACGTCGCGGTCCTGAACCACATTGGGTCCCGTTCCACCCGGCGCGGCCAGGGGGTCACCCTCTCCCGCGTTGACCGCAGCTTCCGTATCGGTCACCACGTCGTCCCCCTTGGTGCCTTCCATGTTCTTGCCGGCCTCGCCTTCCCCGTGGCCTTCGCCGGCCGCACCCTCGGTTCCGCCGTGGCCGGCTTCGGCCTGGTGCGGCGTGGTGGCCCGTTGAAAGGCCGCGAACGAGCCGCCCAGGGTCAGGGCCAGCAGCAGCGTCATGGAGACGGCGAACGTGTTCTTCATGTCTTCCACCCTACCATACGGTCAGGGGGCTTTTGCCCGGCCTGCACGGTGACGGGACAGTCCTGGAAGGTGATCTGGACAGGGTTTAGAGTAAGTGCCATGTTGCGCCTCGCCTCCTTGACCTCAAGCAACTCGGACATCCTGGCCGCCCTGGGAGCCGCCGGCTGGGTGGTGGCGGCAGACAGCCACAGTGACGCCCCAGGGCTGGAGGGCGCGCGGCGGGTGGGACCGGACCTGAACATTGACGTGGCCGCCGTGGCAGAGGCCCGGCCCGATCTGGTGCTGGCCAGCCTTAGCGTGCCGGGAATGGAAAGGGTCGTGCAGGCTCTGGGCGAAGCTGGGCTGCCGACGCTGGTGCTGGACCCGGTCAGCGTGGCCGAGACTCTGGCCGACATGCGCACCATTGCCCGTGCCATTGGTCTGCCGGAGCAGGGCGAGGCGCTGGTGTCCGATTTTCAGAACGAACTGGCGGCACTTCGTGGCAGCTACCCCCGGCCTCCCCGGGTGCTGGTGGAGTGGTGGCCCCGGCCGATCATTGCGGCGACGCGCGACTCATGGGTGACAGAACTGCTCAGCGCCCTGGGAGCTGAGAACGCACTGGGTGAGCAGCCGGGGCGCAGCCGGCCGCTGACCCTGGATGAAGTCCGCGCGGCACGGCCAGACCTGATCGTCTGCTCCTGGTGCGGCGCCCGCAAGCTGCGCCCTGAGGTGATCGAAGCGCGGGGTCTGGGCGTGCCGGTCAGTGCTATCCACGAAAGCGGACTGGGCCGGCCCGGGCCACGCCTGCTCGAGGGTGCCCGGGCCCTCCGGCAGGCGCTGGACGCGCTCAGGCTCCCTTGAAGGGGCCGCCCAGAATAGCCTGCACGCCGGCCACGCAGTCGGCCCGGTACAGTTCCAGATCTGGGGCAGGGTCGGCCACAAAACGCACGCTGAGACCCTCAACCAGTGCGCGCAGCTGACGCGCCCGGCGTTCGGCGCCGTGCTCACCCGCGAGGCGCGCCAGCTCCATATCGAGTTCCAGCGTCTCTCTGACGAAATCACGTTGAACGGCCATCAGTTCAGGGTCGCGGGTGGCGGCGGCCAGAAAGTCCAGGGAGACGGTATAGAAACGCCGGGTGTTGTCCACGCCGAAAAACTGGTTGTCCACAAAAGCCGCCAGCTTGGCGTCCGGTGACTCCGCCTGCCGCAACGCCCGGCGGGTCGCCACCCCGATGGTGCGGGTGAACCGCCGCACGACTGCAGCCAGCAGGCCAGCGCGGCTGCCGAAGTGGTAGACCAGAGTGCCGCGGCTGACCCCGGCATGAGCGGCGATATCGGCCAGGGTGACGCCGGCGTAGCCGCGTTCGTAGATGGCCAGGTATGCTGCCTTTTCCAGCGCTGCACGTCGGGACCGTTCCTGAATGGGGTTGACCTTGCGCGCCATTGCCCGACAGCATCCCGTGCGTGCCTGGGGCGAGTCAACCGCTGAATCAGGGGGAGCCTCGACCCGAGCTTTCCGCCAGGACTGCCACCACCAGGGTCACGCTCAGCGCCGCAAGTCCCATGCCCAGGCTGCTCGCCGCACCCGTCTCTTCACTTTCCTCGCGCGCGCGCGCGGTGCCGATACCATGCGCCACGCTGCCCATGGCGATGCCACGGGCCAGGGGATGGCGCACGCGCAAGAGGGTCAGGGCCGGCGGCAGAACCAGCGCCCCCACCAGTCCGGACAGCACTGCCAGCGTCGCCGCCAGGGCTGGAGGGGCGTGGGTGAACTGTGCCAGCTGCAGCGCTACCGGGCTGGTCACCGGCGCAGTGCTGAGGCTCCGGGCTGCGTCCGGCGACAGCTGCAGGACACGTGGCAACCAGGTGTCCACCGCCATGCCGGACAGGGTGCCGCACATGCCACCGGCCAGCAGTGCGCGCCACTGCCGGGCGAGCAGGCCGCTCAGCCGGTACATCGGGACGGCCAGTGCCACGACCGCTGGCCCCAGCAGGAAGGTCAGGGGCTCGACCTCACGCAGGTAACTCGCGTACGGATGACGTGCAATCAGCAGCGCCCCGGCGATCAGCAGTGTGGCCACCAGCGTGGGATTGGCCAGGGGAGAGCGCAAGCGGCCCTGCAGCAGACTCCCCAGTACAAAGGCCAGCAGGGTCAGGGCCAGCCAGATCATGTCTGCTCTGGCGCCGGAAGGTCGGGCCGTACCAGCTGCGAAGCAATCACGCCCGCCACGCCTGCCCCCACCAGAACCCCGGAAGTCATGACCAGCAGCCACAGACTCCAGGCCGCTCCGGCCGATAGAAACTGAATGAATCCCACAGTAGCGGGAACAAACAGCAGTCCCAGCACACCCAGCAGGCCATCGGCAGCCGGGGTGATCCAGTGCAGCTTCACTGCGCCGAGCCCCAGCGCGGCCCACAGCAGCGCCAGCCCCGCGACTGAGCCTGGCAGCGGCAGCCCGGCAGTACGCACCAGCAGTTCACCAGCCGCCGCAAAGGTGCTCAGCATCCCCAGCCCCAGCACAAAACGTGTGGTGGCCGGCAGGCGGGCCGTGAGGGACAGTGGGGCAACCGGCGTCACGCGCTTGTGGGGACCAGCCGCGACAGCATGCCACGCACCACCTGCTTGGCGTGCCGCGCCACCAGTGGCATAAAGGTGCGGTAATCCACGTTGGCGTCGTGATCGGCGGTGTCGCTGACGCTGCGGATCACCACAAAGGGAATGCCGGCCTTGGCGCACACCTGGGCGACGGCAGCGCCCTCCATCTCGGCGCACGCGGCTCCGAAGGTGGTCCACAGCCGCTGCACTCCCTCGCGGGAGGCGATGAACTGGTCTCCACTGGCGACCCGGCCGGAGAGAACGTGCACCCCTCCCACTTCCCGGGCCGCCTGCAGGGCAACCGTGCGCAGGGTCTCATCGGCGGGCCAGGCAGGCAGTTCGCCCGGTACCGTGCCAAGCGGATAGTCCAGGGCGCGCACATCCACATCGTGCTGCATGCAATCGGTGCTGACCACGATGTCTCCTACGCGCAGTTCCGGGTGGACGCCGCCGGCGACGCCGGTAAAGATGACGCGGCTGGCCCCCTGGGTCAGCAGATAGGTGGTGGTCATGGCCGCGTTGACCTTCCCGATCCCGGCGCGGGTGACCAGCACCGGCACGCCGTCCAGGACACCACGGTGCAGGGTCACTCCTGGAAAGATCAGTTCTTCATGCGCGGTGAGGTCCGCGAGCAGCAACTCGATTTCTTCGTCCATTGCGCCAATAATTGCCAGCATTCCTGCCAGTGTACTGCCGGATCAGATGCACTTCTTCCCAGCCGGGCCGTTTTCATCGGAACGTTCAGGTGGTGCTATACCAGTGCGGCGCCACACAGGTCCGGGGCGTATGCCCGGGCCGCATCCGGGACTCAGGGGGCCGCATTATCCTGCCCTCTATGGCCCAGGTTGCTGATCTTCACGGCGCGCTCTCACGGGAGTCGCTGCGCCACCCGGACTCCTACAAGTGGACCCTGCATCCGGAAGACGTGATCCCCATGTGGATCGCGGATATGGACTTTCCCGTGGCACCCCCCATCGTGGCGGCGCTGCAGGAGCGCCTGACCCGCGGTCTTGGCTACGCGCAGCTGAACGGCGACCCGGTGCTGAAAGCCGCCCTGCGTGAGCATCTGGCCGGGCATGGTCTGAGTGGCCTGCACGACGAGGGCATCTCGTTCCTGCCTGGGGTCGTTCCTGGAATTTACGCGGCCGTGCATGCCCTGACCACCCCGGGCGAGGCGGTGGTCACCATGACGCCGGTGTATCACCCCTTTCACCTGAGCATCACCGATCTGGGCCGTCGCGTTGCCGGGGTCCCGCTGCGGGACGCCGAGGGTGGGTACGAAATCAACTTTGCAGCGCTGGACGCGGCCTCACGCGGCAGCCGGCTGCTGCTGCTGTGTCACCCGCACAATCCGACCGGCCGGATCTGGAGCGCCGAGGAACTGGGCCGGCTCCGAGCCCTCGCCGTGGCGCGGGACCTTTTTGTGGTCAGCGACGAACTGCACGCCGACCTGCGTTACACCGGCGCCCCATTCGAGGCCTTCGCCGCCGACCCGAAGGTCCGCAGCCGGACCCTGACGCTGACAGGTCCCTGCAAGGCGTACAACACCGCCGGACTGGGCATAGGCGCGATGGTCGGACATAACGAGAAACTCGTTGCGCGTGTACGTGCGGCCACAGGTGGCCTGATGGGCCATGAGTCGGCCCTGAGCGTCACCATGTGGCAGGCGGCGCTGCGCGAAGGAGGGCCGTGGCTCCGGGAGACCCTGGCGTATCTGCAGGGCAACCGCGATTTCCTGAGCAGCTACCTGTGTGAGCATCTACCGTGGGTGCGCTTCCACCCCATGCAGAGCACCTACCTGGCTTGGCTGGACCTGCGGGCCCATCCTCGTGCCGGCGATATTCAGGAATTTTTGCTGCAGGAAGCCAGAGTGGCCGTGCATAATGGCCCGCTGTTTGCACCCGATCCACAAAAGCCCCAGTACCAGGGCTTTATCCGCCTGAACTTCGCCACCAGCCGCGACATTCTGGAAGAGGCCCTGAACCGGATGCGAGACGCCCTCACCCACGAGATGCAGTAGGACCCGCGGTCATCCGGCTGTCTGGGCAACAGCGGGGTGTACGAAACGCGAAATGGGAAAGGCGGACGCTGGACGTGCGTCTGCCTCTTTCTGTATCAGGCCGGCTCGCTCTGGATCAGCTCCCGCAGCCGCTCGATCAGGGGCCGCAGCCGTTCGCGGCGCAGCTTCAGTGCCGCCCGGTTGACGACCAGCCGCGCGGTGGAGTGGAACAGCACATCCAATTCTTCGAGGTTGTTGGCGCGCAGGGTGCTGCCGGTCTGTACCAGATCGACCACCGCGTCAGCCAGTCCGGTCAGGGCGGCCAGTTCAATGTTGCCGCTGAGCTTGACGATCTCGGCTGGAATGCCCCGGGCATTGAGGTATTCGCGCGTGGCGCGGGGGTACTTGGTGCCTACCCGTTGTATGGGTCCTGCCGCGCCCACTTCGCGGATCAGTGACAGGCGACAGCCGGCAAAGCGCAGGTCCACAGGCTCATACACCTGCCGGCCGGATTCCAGCAGCACGTCCTTGCCGACAATGCCAGCATCTGCCACGCCAAGATCAACGTAGACCGGCACGTCCTGATTGCGCAGTTCCAGCACGGTCACGCCAGGAAATTCATGGCGCAGGGCCCGGGATTTTTCCGGCATGGTCAGCGGAAGGCCGGCGTGCGACAGCAGCGTGACCGCCTCTTCCAGAATGCGTCCTTTGGGCAGGGCCAGGGTCAGGTGATCCGGGGTGCGGGTGCCTGCCGGGGTCATGCGCCGCTCCCGCTGGCAGGGGCGCTGGCCTCGAACAGGTCGGTGCCCCGGGCCCAGCGCCGGATGCCACGCGCAGCGCAGAAGGCCCGTAACTCGGCCTGATCCGCGGTCCAGGCCAGTTCGGCTGTGAACCCGGCCGCCCGGGCAGCCAGCGCCCCTTCCAGATCGAGGGCCAGCACCACTTCCGGCTCGGGGGGCAGCAGCGGGGCCAGCACGCCGGTCAGGCGCTCCAGGCCAATGGCAAAACCTGCGCCGGGCAGCCCGTCTTCCAGCGCGTACCGCCCGCCGCCCAGGACCGGCTGGTTCAGACCGTCAGCGTAGGCTCGGAAGGTCACGCCGGTGTAATAGCCGTAGCGCCGGCTGACGCCCAGGTCGAACAGCAGCGGGCCACCGTAGTGGGCAGCGACCGCCCGCAGATGCGCCACGGCCGCCTGGGCACGCGCGCCTCGGGCCATGCGCGCCGCGTCGTCCAGAACCTCCGGCCCGCCGTACAGGTCGGTCAGGTCGTGCAGGGTCCGGGTGATTTCGGGAGCCAGGGCCGCTTGGGTGGCCAGCAGGTCCAGGTCGGCGCCACTCTTGCGGTCGATCGCGTCGTGCAGCGCGTCGCGGGCGTCCTCGGGCAGCCCGGCGTCCTCCAGCACGGCGTCCACAAAGCCGGGGAAGCCCAGTTCCAGCTGGGCACTCACGCCAACTTCGGACAGTGCGGCCGCCGCCAGATGCAGCAGCTCGGCGTCGGACTGCGGCGTATCGACCCCCAGCAGTTCCACACCGACCTGATTGAACTCGCGCAGGCGGCCCAGTTCGCTGGTCTGGGTACGCAGCCACAGCCGCCCGCTGTACTGAAGGCGCAGGGGGAAAGGTCCCTGTGGAAAGCGCAGCCGCACCAGCCGCCCGATGGCCGTGGTGAACTCACTGCGCAGCGCCAGCACCTGTCCCCCGGAGTCGATCAGTTTGAAGGCGCGGCGGTCCTGCGGGTGCGACGGATCGGCGTACTCCAGAGAAGGCAGTTCCACGCCCCGGTAGCCCCAGCCCCGGAACAGCGCCGAGAGGCGGGCACGCAGGTGCTCACGCTGGGCCCACTCGGGCGGCAGGACGTCCCGCGTGCCCTCGGGAATGGCGGAGGAGGCCGGGGCGCTTCGGGAAGCGGTGCGGTTCTGGGCCGCTCGGACAGGAGCACTCACGCGCCGCATTGTACGGGTGGGCACCGGGGTGGTGGCAGGCTGGATAGGTGACGCACTCCTTCAGGGCACCTGGCTCTTTTGCAGCGCGGCGCCCTGCGTATACTTCCTCTTATGTACCGCCCGCTGTGTCTGCTGCCTCTGCTGCTCCTGGTCATGGGAAGCTGCGCCCGTCAGACCGACACTTTTAAACCCCGCATCACTATCACCAGCGGTAACGGCAGTGGGGTCAGCCGCGAGAAGACCTTCAGTGTGCAGGGCTATGTGCTCGACGATACCGGGGTAGCCGGTATCACCGTGGACGATCAGCCGGTCAGCGTGGAACCGGGCCGCCGGCTCGTGCAGTTCCGCTTCCAGGCGCAGGTCGAGGGTGGCCGGGGAGAGTACACCATCACGGCCCGCGACGCGGCCGGCAACCGCAGCACCATGACCCTGCCGGTCACCGTGGACAACCAGAGCCCGGCCATCAAGGTGACCCGCTACGAGCGCACGGGGAATACCATCCGGGTCGCGGGCGTGGTCACCGACGACATCCGGGTGACTCAGGTGCTGGTCGACGGCAACCGCCTGAACATCACCCCGGGTCCGCGTGTGGAGTTCTATGCCGAGACCAGTGGGATCTGGGCCGACATCGAAGTAATGGACGCCGCCGGCAACACGCGCAAGCAGCGTGCCCGATAGGCCAGTCCGGCTGACCGGATGGCGGACCACGGTCGCCCTCCTGCCGGCCCGCTAGCGTGGGTTGGTGCCTCCCCGAGCCTCCCGCCCACCGCTGCATGAGCAGACACCGCCGCCTGACTGGCTGCCCGAGGTGATCGCCCGGCTACGGGCGGAGTACCATCCTGACCTGCCCCTGCCGCGTCCGGAACGCCAGGTTCTGGATGCCCTGCTTCGCACGCTGCTGAGTCAGCAGAACACCTCGACTGTGGCCGCACGGCAATTTGCGGCCCTGAAGGCGGCCTACCCTCGCTGGGAGGCGGCGCTGCTGGACGGCCCGGATGGAATCGAGACCGTCCTCCGGGACGCAGGCGGCGGACTGGCGCGGATCAAGGCCGGTTACATTCATGGAATCCTGGCGCACCTGCACGAGCACCTGGGGACCCTTGACCTAGCGGCCACCCGGCAGCTCAATGACCAGGAGGCCCGCAACCTGCTGGAGGGCCTGCCGGGTATAGGCATGAAAACCGCCAGTCTTGTCCTTCTGTTCGATCTGTTGCGACCGGCGCTGCCTGTGGACACGAATATCGAGCGCGTGGCCAAGCGGCTGGAACTCTTTCCTCAGCGCTGGACAGCCGAGAAGGTCGAACGCTGGTTCGATGCTGTGGTGCCGCGCGAGTGGGCACAGCGCGCTGCCTTTCATGTCGCCGGTGTCCGGCACGGCCGCCTGACCTGCCGTCCCCGCGAGCCCCGCTGTGACCGGTGCGTGCTCCAGGACCTGTGCCCTTCAGCGGCCTTGCTCGGCCCTTCGGAGACCAGGGGTGTAAGGTCGCGCGGAGAGCGTAACCCCGTATCTTCGGAGCATGACTGATCTTCCGAATCCTTCTGGCCTTGTCGCCGAGCTGCAGGTGGCCATCCGCCTGGCCCGAGAGGCCGGCGAACTGCTGCGGTCTCACCTCCGCGCCGGCCTGACCGTTGAACACAAGACGTCAGCGGACGACCCGGTCACGGCAGCCGACCGTGAGGCGTCCACCCTGATTGTCCGTGGCCTGCGCGAGGCTTACCCGGCCGACGGCCTGCTCAGTGAGGAGGAAGTGGATGCCCCCGAGCGCCTTGTGTGTCAACGGGTGTGGATTATCGACCCGATTGACGGCACCAAGGAATTTACCTCCGGCAGCCCTGACTACTGCGTCAGCATTGGCCTGAGCATCGACGGCCAGCCGGAACTGGGTGTGGTGTATGCGCCAGCCACCGACGAACTGTTCAGCGGCGTGGTCGGCCACGGTGTACAGAAGAACGGTCAGGCGACCGGGTTCAGTCGCCGGGACCGGTACGTGGTAAGTGTGTCAGACACCGAGTTCACGCGGGAACTGCACCGCCATGACTTGCCTGGCATGGCGCCGAGCGGCAGTATTGCCCTGAAACTCGCGCGCATCGCTGCCGGGGAGGCCGACGCGACCTTCACCATGTCGCCCCGCAGCGAGTGGGATATTGCCGCCGGGCACGCCCTGGTGCGGGCCTCTGGAGGTGACCTGCGTCGCCGCGATGGTCGCCCGGTGGTTTACAACACCGCCCGTCCGCACATTGAGCAGGGCCTGCTGGCGGGGCGTCTGGAAGCCATGAGCTGGCTGGACACCGAACTGTCGAGCCGGGCGCTTCCGACCGCTCACCTGGGGCTGGGGTCACAGGACCCAGCCTGGAGCGTGCTGGCCCCCGACGACCAGAAGCAGCTCGGCGCCCACCCCGGCGTCAGCGTCAGACACGTGGCTGGTCAGCTCCTGGCATTGCTGGTGGTGGACCCACGTACAGGCCTGGTGCAGCGTGCCGAGGGCGACGCGTTTCACCTGGAGCGCCTCACCCGTGACGTCACGCGTGCCCGGGGCACCCTGAAGGAAGGCTCACCGGGAGAGGCATGACCGGGGGGGACGCCGACCCGTTCGTTCATTGGGGGCGGGTGACCCTCAAGCCGGTCCTGGACTTCACAGCGGGCGAATGGCGGACGCTGCACCGCTTTTTTCGGGACCGCGAACTGGCCGACTGGAACGATGCCCGGCCCATCCGAATGCCCGAATGGCTGTTCCGGCGTGTCATGAGGGACGAGGAAAAGACGGGAGAGCGCGCCGGATTCGGCATTCTCGACGAGGCCGGCAGCCTGATCGGCAGTGCCGAGCTGTATGACCTGACGCCGCCTCCCCCGGCGACCCCCACACGGGCCACGCTGGGGGTCATGATTGGCCGGCCAGAATTGTGGGGACAGGGATACGGCCGGGAGGCGGTGCAGGCCCTGATGTTGTGGGCCTTCGTACGGCGGGAGCAGCCGCTGTCCAGGGTCCGTCTGACGACTTTCGGGCACAACCGCCGCGCACAGAGGGCCTTCCTGGCGTGTGGATTCCGTGAGGTGGGACGCAGTGAGGTCCCCGGGCGCACCGACGTCAATATGGAACTCACGCGCGCCGAGTGGTTGACGCGTTGGGCACCTGATACGGATTCCGCTTGATTCCAGCAGATCCCAGAGAAGCGCCGGGATGCGGGGTAAAGCTGCATCCCGTATTTTTTTACCTTGTATCCGCCCGGAACAGCCCGTATAGAAAGTGAAGCTGTTCGGAATGGGTATGACACGGCACAATAGGCCATGCGCGTTCTGGTACCCGATCTGCCCGAATTCCGAAACCTGACCCACCCGGACGAGAACGGGGTGCCGGGCGTGACGTTCAGCCACTACACCCGGAGCGAGGTGCCGGACGGCCCAGCCGACGGTGCAGTGCTGTGGCTGACCAGCGCTGAGACCCGCCAGCGACTGATGCAGACCCCGGGACTGAAATGGGTGCTGACACTGACTGCCGGAATTGACCATGTGCGGACCGCGCTGCCGGAGGGGGTACGGCTGTACAACGCCAGCCGCCTGCACGACCGGGCTGTCGCTGTGCACGTGGTCGCCGGTATGCTCGGTGCCATGCGTGGGCTTCACCGTTTCCGCGACGCGCAGGGGCGGGGCCGGTGGACGGCGCCCCGCGCTCCCGGCTCTTCGGGCCTGGAAACGCTGGACGGCCGGATGGTCGTGCTGTGGGGGTACGGGCATATCGGCCGTCATGTCGAAGATTTCCTGAGGCCCTTTGGCGCTCAGGTCCACGGCATCCGCAGCTCGACCCCCGTGCAGGAACGCGATGATCTGCTCCGGTCTGCCGATTGGGTCGTGCTTCTTCTCCCCAGTACACCGGAAACCCGGGGCGCCGTAAATGCAGATGTCCTGGCGCTGCTGCGCCCTGGGGCCTGGATCAGCAATCAGGGACGTGGCAACCTGATCGTTACCGAAGATCTGCTGGCTGCTCTTCAAAGTAGGGCTCTTGGGGGAGCAGTGCTGGACGTCACGGATCCCGAGCCTCTTCCGGAGGACCATCCACTCTGGGCTCAGGAAAACGTGATCATCACGCCCCATATCGCCAGCACCACCACCGATCTGGTGCACCGGGGGGCCATGCTGACGCGTGACTTTCTGCTGGACCTGCTGCAGGACGTGGAGCCGCCAGGGTTGGTGGATCTCCGCCGGAGCTACTGAATCAGACGAAAGGCGGCGAGCCTGAAAGCTCGCCGCCTTAAAACACTGCCTTTAAACCGGCGCGCCTGTCGGGCGGCGCTTCGGTGCAGGCTGTAATGCAGGAAGATCGCGGGCATGGTCCTCGATCAGGCCGCCGCCCAGCAGCCTTGGTCCGGCATAAAGGACAGCGCTCTGGCCGGGCGCCACCGCAAACTGCGGTTCGGCGAATGCCAGCTCAAAGCCCTGCTCGTCGGCGTGCACTACACGAGCCTTGACCGGAGCTGTCCGGTAACGTACTTGCACTTCCAGCTCCTGGGGCAGGTCGCGCAGGTCCAGCAGATAGTTGGCGCTGCCGGCGCGCAGCCCGGTCCACATGCAGTCTTCATAGTCCCCGACCCAGACGGTATTCGTGGCCGGGTCCAGGTGCACCACGTGCCTGACCCGGTGCGACTGATACAGACCAAGCCCCTTTTTCTGGCCCAGGGTGTAGAACTGCGTCCCCAGGTGCTCGCCCACGACCTCACCGCTGGCAACCTCACGGATATAGCCGGTGGCCTGGGGCAGGTGCTCGGCCACGAAGTCCTGAACCTTACCCGGCACGAAGCAGATGTTCTGGCTTTCCGGCTTGCGGGCAGTCAGCAGCCCACGTTCCTCGGCGATCTGGCGCACCTGCGGCTTTTCCAGCTCGCCGACCGGAAACAGGATGTAGGGCAGGGCGTCACGCGGTGTGCCCCATAGGAAGTAGGTCTGGTCCTTACGGGGATCGTCCCCGCGCCAGAACTCGACCTCGCCAGCCGCATTTTCCACCCGCTTGACATAATGGCCGGTCGCCACGTAGCGGCAGCCGAGCATCTTGGCCTTCTTGACCAGCTCGTCGAACTTGACCTTGGTGTTGCAGTTCACGCAGGGGTTGGGCGTACGTCCACGCGAGTACTCGTCCAGGAATGGCCCCACGATGTGGCGCTGGAACTGCTCGCGGTAGTCCAGCAGATAGAACGGCACGCCCACCTGTTCCGCCACGCGGCGGGCCTCATAGGCCGCGTCCGGCGAGCAGCAGGTATCGAAGGTGTCGACCCGCTTGTCATCCGGCCAGAAGCGCATCATGGCGCCAACCACCTGATAACCCTGATCCTTGAGCAGGGCCGCCGTGACGCTGCTGTCCACCCCACCTGACATGGCGCACAGCACCCGTTCCCCCTGCTGGGTGGGTGAGTCGGTGCGGGCAGAAGTGGAGGTGACCGTCGTCATACAGCCGGGCAGCTTAACAGCTTTTTTCGTTGCCTGGCGTGAGGCGGACGGCAATTGAGGGCCCCGTTTTCGAGGGGCCGTCGCACCCTGCGCCAAGCGGTAGAAGGGCAATGCGCCTGCTGAGTCCTGGCCCTCAGGTTCATCGCTTACACTCGCTGGCGTGACTTTGCCTGCCGCTGCCCTGCATGACGCCGCCGCCCGCTTCGGAACTCCTCTGTATGTGTATGACGCTTCTGAGCTGGACGCTGCGCTGGAGCGTGTACGCGCTGCATTTGGAAACGCCCGTGTGCACTACGCCATGAAGGCCAATCCCAACCTGCACCTGCTGCGCCGCCTGCACGCCGCCGGCGTGGGCTTTGAATGTGTCAGTCCGGGTGAGATTGCCCGCGCCGAGTACCTGGGCGCCGCAGGGGAGACCCTGATCATCAACGGACCAGCCAAGAGCGACACTGAATACGCCGCCGGCGCGCGTCTGGGCGCCACCTTCGTGGTAGACCGCGAGGAAGAGGTCGGGCTGCTGCCCTCTAGATCCCGAGCGCTGGTCCGGGTCAATCCGGCGCTGAGCGTCAGTACCCATGACCACCTGGCCACCGGATCAGAGAGAAGCAAATTCGGGGTGACGCTGGAACAGGCGCCGCGTGTCCTGGAGGCCCTCCGCGCTGCCGGGCATATCGCGCTGGGCCTGCACGTGCATATTGGCAGCGCCATCCGTGACGCGGCGGACTTCACGGCAGCCTTCGGGCGTCTGAGCGACTTGCGGTCACAGACGGGGCCGCTCGCGGTGCTGGACGCCGGTGGAGGCTGGGGACTGGGGGCCGACCTGCCCGGCATTGCCCGTGAGGCCCACGCCGCCGCGGCCGTATTCGAAGCGCAGCTGTGGGTCGAACCCGGCCGTTACCTGGTGGCCCAGGCCGGCACCCTGCTGACCCGGGTGGTCGGTACCAAGCGCACCGGCCGGCCTTTCGTGCTGGTGGACGCCGGCATGACTGAGCTGATGCGCCCGATGCTGTACGGCGCGGCGCATCCGGTCACGCCCCTGTGGGAAGGCACCGAGCACAGCTGCTGGGACGTTGCCGGACCCGCCTGCGAAAGCGGCGACCTGCTGGCGCGCGAGGTCACGTTGCCCGCTCCATCGCGCGGGGATTTGCTCGCCATCGGTGAGGCTGGCGCTTACGGCGCGGCCATGAGCGGTACCTACCTGACCCGCAGCCGGCCCGCCGAGGTGCTCTGGAACGGAGGCGACTGGCATCTGATCCGCCAGCGGGAGACGCCGCAGGACGTCTGGGCTGCCGAGCTTTAAAGCATTGGCCAAAGAGACAGCACTTACTGACTGAGCGGGACGGGTGGATTTTACCGGACAGAATGCACTATGGCGCTGCCGAGAGTCTGTTTTCTTGGTGGTGCCATTCGGGGAACTGCGCCAGGCCTGCTCCTGACTGTTCCTCTCAGGTCTGAGCCTGCAGAAAGTCGATCAGCAGGTTGTTCACCTTAACGGGCTCATCACGCATGACCCAGTGACTGGCCCGGGGCAGACGGACCAGACGCATGTCCCTTACCCAGGGCTGTGCCTCGGCCATCTCTGGGATCAGGGCCGCGTCGCGCTGACCCCAGATGACCAGGGTGGGTGAGTCGACCTTCTCGTTGTCCGGCTGACGGCTCAGGCCGTGGCGCGTGCCGCAACGCCGCAGGGCCCGGTAATAGTTGACCATGCCGCGCGCCGCCCCGGGCTGCCTCCACGCTGTACGGTACAGCCGCATGTCCTGCGGCGTGAACGCGTCCTGCCGGGTCCCCCGCAGCGCCCAGCGCCCGAAACGTTCCAGGAGCAGTTCCGGCAGTACAGGCAGCTGAAACAGATACACGTACCACGACCGTTTGAGCTGCTCCGGGTGTTTCATGCCCCTGCGTGCAGCGCCCGGATGTGGCGCGTTCAGGATAACCAGTCGGTCCACGGCCTCCGGCTGTCGAATTGCCAGCTGCCACGCCACAATGCCTCCCCAGTCGTGGCCGACCACATGTGCGCGACCGGCACCAAGTGCACGGATCAGCTTCGCGATGTCCTCCTGGAGGGTCTGGACCCGGTATGCCTCGATGTCCTGAGGCTTTTCACTGAGGTTGTAGCCTCGCATGTCGGGGGCCACCACGCGGAAGCCCGCGCGTGCCAGCGGGCCGATCTGATGTTCCCAGGCCCGCCAGTATTCCGGGAAGCCGTGCAGGAGCACCACCAGGGGCCCCGCTGCTGGTCCTGCCTCCACGTAGTGCAGGCGCACGCCGTTGACCCGGATCTCGTGTTCGGTCCACATCGTGCCAGTCTGACATCCAGCCTGGCGGCACGCGGCCTGGTCTGCCACCAGGGCCAAAACCGTGGTGTCGCGCTGAGAGGATGCCCCGGCGTTCCAGCCCTTCAGGTGGCTCATCACATGCCACCGATAACAAAACTGGAGCACCCGGCAGCACAGCAGACGCTCAGGCCCTGCCTGGAACGGGGCGGCAGGGCTGAAGGGAAGGTGCGCCGACAGGCTGGACCGCGGCGCCCTCCCCGGTCGACATGAGGCCCGAGTATCATGAGGACGTGACCGTTTCGACCCCGTACAGCTCCGCCCCTGACAGCACCCGCGCGCGTATTCAGCAGGAGGCGGCGCGGCTGTTCGTGGCCAGCGGATACCACGGCGTCAGCATGCGTGAGGTGGCAGAAGCGGTGGGCGTGACCAAACCGGCCCTGTATCACCACTACGCCGACAAGGAAGCCCTGTTCCTGGCCATGCTGGACGGCGCACTGGCCGGCCTGGGCCGCCTGGTGGCCCACGCTTCTGCCCAGCAGGGCATCCGGGCCCAGCTCGAGACTCTCGTTGGCGAACTGGTGGCCAGCGCTCCCGAGCAGCGTGTCGGCCTGCAACTGGCCAGCGAACTGCGCCATGTCTCGCCGGAACGCCGGGCCGCGTTCGAAGGCGAGTACCGACGCGTGTGGATGGGTGGTCTGGCCGCCCTGTTCGAGGAGGCCGCCTCACGTGGAGAGCTTCGCGCTGACCTGCCGCCTCCGGTTCTGGCAAGAGCATTTCTGGCCATCTCGTATCCGCTGGTGTCGGGTCCTGTACCCCCCGAACCCCAGCAGACGGCCCGGGCCCTGCTGGCGGTGTACCTGGACGGAGCCGCACCCCGCTGAGCAAATTTATGCAAGTCGGATAGAAGGTTTTTGTCTGCCCCGCATAATCGTTGCACAATCTTTTCCGGAGCCTGACCTGTAGCACGTCCCGATCTGCTGGGGTGCCTCTTCTTCAGCTGTACCTACACCGGAAGGCATGAAAGTGCCTCCCACTCATATTTCACTGGAGTGTGCATTCGTGGAATCACTGTTTTCCTGGATTACTCAACCTGAAGCCTGGCTGGCATTCGGCACCCTGCTGCTCCTGGAAATTGTCCTGGGCATCGACAACGTTATTTTCATCTCCATCCTGGCGGCCAAGCTGCCGCCCGAGCAGCAGGCGCGTGCCCGCACCATCGGACTGATGGGAGCCATGCTGATGCGCCTGGGCCTGCTGTTTTCCATCACCTGGATCTACCGCCTCAAGGACGACCTGTTTACCCTGTTCGGTATGGGTTTTTCGGGGCGCGACCTGATCCTTATCGGTGGGGGTCTGTTTCTGCTTTATAAGGCCGTCACCGAGATGCACGAGCAGCTCGAAGGTCCCGAGCACCACACACCGACGGCAGGGGGGCGTGTCGGGGCCAACTTCGCGGCCATCATCGGGCAGATCATGGTCCTGGACATTGTGTTCAGTCTGGATTCGGTAATCACGGCGGTCGGCATGGCTGACGATATCGGTGTGATGGTCTCGGCTGTGGTGGTTACAGTGCTGATCATGCTGGTGGCTGCCGGTCCGATCAGTGGCTTTGTGCAGGCCCATCCCACGGTCAAAATGCTGGCCCTGGCCTTTTTGCTGCTGATCGGAGTGAACCTGATTGCCGACGGTTTCGGCTTCAAGATTCCCAAGGGCTATACCTACTTTGCCATGGGCTTTGCGATCGCCGTGGAACTGCTCAATCTGCGCCTGCGCCGTGGTCGCCCGGTGGATCTGCACCCTACCGATCGTCAGCCGCACTGAGGCAACCCCGGACACGCTGATCGGAACAGGCTCCCGTTGCATGCGGGAGCCTGCCTGTTATCCCAAGAATGGATTACGCCTCAGGTCTGCGGGTCGGAGGGCAACTGTGCGGTCACTCTGTCTTCATCCGCTAGGATGTTCCGGCTGTATTCCGGCCATGAGGAGGCCCTGCTTTGTCCGTGACCCGTCTGGAAATCTGTACCGAACACCTGAGTATCGATCAGCGCGAAGATCTGCTGGACGCCGTATGGACGGCCCTGCGCATCAGTCCAGGCATGGTGACCGCTGACGGAAACGTCGAGCTTGCACTGTGCCAGTGCGGCCAGGGTGTTCTGCCCGAAGACGCGCCGTTTGTCCGGGTCGATGGCCGTGAGTACCGCAACGTCACGCCTGAGCGGCTCACGACCCTGATGCGGCGCTGGGTTCGCTGACTCTGGTATACCGGGCGTCGCCTTAGCGGCCCGTGGCTTCCTTGGCGTCCAGGGCCGTCAGAGCGGCTTCAAGTGTAGAGTCCCGACCCTCGGCGCTGAGCAGGGCCACGTCGGTCGGGGCCAGCACCAGTGGGGTCACCCGGTCGGGCAGCGGCTGACCGTCGGCGGTGAAGGCCTTGAGTACTGTCACCGATACCACGCCGCCGTCCGGCAGCGGAAAGAACAGCACGCCGCTGTTGCCGACACCACGCGTCAATTCCCCCACGGTCACCGCGCCGGCTTTTTGGGCGAAGAACGAGAACACCTCGGCACACGAAGCGGTGTTGGGCCCGACCAGGACGGCCACCGGTCCATTCCAGATGCGGGCGTTGGCAGGGGTGTTGACCCGGCCCATCGCCCCGACGCTCTGGCCGTTCACTCCGACATAGGTGTAGCTGCCCACCTGAAACTGGGACTTGTAGCGGACCGGATTAAAGGTACTGGCTGCCGCCACACACTCGGTCAGACTGCCCCCTGAGTTGAAGCGGAGGTCCACGATCAGCCGGCGGGCGCCCGCGGCCTGGGCTTCTTTCAATTTGGCAAGAAACAGTTCTGAGGAATCGCTGGACAGAAAGGTGGGCAGGTCGATAAGGGCCGTTTTGCCGTCGCTGCCCACCCAACTCAGTGTCGCCACGTCGCGCGCCTTCAGGACAGCAGTAGGGAGCAGCAGTTCACGCTCGGGTTCACCGGCCCTGCGAAGGGTCACCCGGACCGGCTGGCCGGCACGTTCCAGGCGAACAAACTCGATCGGTCCTACGGGGGCGTTTTCGGTCCCCCGCTTGCCGGCCGCCTCTCCATTGACGGTGGGCAGCAGGTCCAGGCGCCGCAGTCCGGCTGCGTGGGCCGGGCTGCCTGGCATCACCGAGGCGACCAGCAAACCACCTTCGACGCGCACCACCCGCACGCCGGTGCGGGAAACCGCCTTGTCCTGCGTCACCTCGTTGAGCCGCTGCGCACCCTCCGGGTCACGGACGTTGGTATGGGCATCACCGAATGCCTTGAACAGGTCAGTCAGCACGGCCCGTCCCGTGCCGTAGTCACAGTTGTCGCCCTGGGGTGCGCAGCGTTCGGCGAGGATGGCCTCGTACTCTCTGGTCAGTGCTCCGAAGTCCGAGGTGGCCCAGCCGTAGTAATCGCGCTTGACGGCATTTGTAGCGGCAGAAAAGAGGTCGGACGCCGGGCTGGCCGACGCCATGCCCAGCACCAGGACGAGCCCGGACAGGCGACGTAGTGGGTTCACGCCTACAGACTAAAGCCAGCGCACCGGCAGACTGTGCGCTGATTGCCGGTGCGCTGGCTGTGGAGTGCAGACAGCCTTAAAGTCTGGCCTGGGCTTTCATGTTGGTCAGCCGGATGCTCTCGGTATCCAGAGGGCGGCCTTCAAGCACCTGCACGCCGAAATAGCCTGTTCCCTTTTTGGCAGCGTCATCTAGCGCCGGGCCCTGCAGCGTAAATGGCATGTTGGTATTGGCGCTCAGGGTCACCGTACCGATGGCCTGGGCGCTTTCGCCGGCAGCCGGGCACACGTAGGCAGTGTTGGCAATCACCGTGCAGCCACTGGTGGGAAGTGCAGAGCGAACATAGAGCCGCACGCTTTTCAGGGTGCCTCCCTTGTTCACGTACAGGGCGTTGCCGCGAATGGTCAGGCCCTGGAGCACTGAAGGCAGGCTCGCTCCACTCAGCGCATTCTGATTCAGGTAGACCACCTGGTCGGATGTGGTCAGGCTGGCCGACAGAGGAATTTCAGCGTCCGGGATCGCCACTGGGGGTGTAGGGATAATTCCGCACGCGGCGAGACTCAGGGCAAATGGAGCCAGAAACAGTGCTTTTTTCATGGATGGTCAACCTCCTGAACCGTACGTCATAAAACAGTTTCATCGTCAGCTTCTGTGGGAACATACTCAGGCTACAAATATTCGAACCGGAGTGTCTTCAGAGTGTCGTCATACATCCTGGGGCCAGCCGGAGGCCCAGACTTCAGGGAACAGCATCAGACCTGAATGCTGTCTCACAGGAAAAATGCGTGGTACCGGCCAGATCCCTGCTGGCCTATGACTGTCCCAAACTCTGACTGCTGGTTACCAGGTGCGCAGCAGCCGGTGAGGTAGCCTGCTCAGATGAAGAAGTCCCCGACCGTCACCATTCAACCCCAGGCGGTGCGGCGCATTGCGGGCCGCTATCCCTTCGGACATTCCGGCGATATCGCTGACGCAGACTCCGGGATCACACCGGGTGAGGTCGTGACCGTGCAGGCCCAGGGAGGCGCATTCCTGGGGCGCGGATACTTCAATCCACAGGGCGCGACGCCGCTGCGCATGCTGACCTGGCAGAAGGAGGAGGTCGACCTGGCGTTCTACCGTACCCGTCTTAAGGCTGCGCGGTCCCGCCGCGACGGACGCATTCTGAACACGAACGGGGTGCGCGTGCTGCATGCCGAAGCAGACGGCTTTCCTGGGGTTATCGCTGACCAGTTCGGGGACGTGCTGAGTGTGCAGCTGAGAAATGCCGGGGTAGAACGCCACCGCGAGCTGATTGTGAAAGCGCTACGTGAAACCACTGGCGCTGTGGCCGCCTACGAGCGCAGCGACACGGGCGAGCGCCGCAGGGAAGGCCTGGATCTGCAGACGGGTGTCCTCTGGGGGAACCTGCCGGACAGGGTGGAGTTTTTTGAAGACGACCTGAACCTGCACTTTTCCCCGATGGACGCCCAGAAGACAGGATTCTTCCTGGATCAGCGCGACAACCGCCGCCTGATGCGAACGCTTGTTCGTCCGGGAGCCGGCTTCCTGGATGTGTATTCGTATACCGGGGGGTTCAGCCTGCATGCGGCGAAACAGGGGGCCAGGGCAGTGGCGGTGGACAAGGATCAGGTGGCGCTGGGTGCCCTGGAGGGAGCCGCCCGTGCCAACGGTCTGAATGTCGGGGTGCGCTGGGGGGACGCCCTGGAGCAGCTTGCTGGCCTGGAAAAGGAGAAGCGGAAGTTCAGCACAGTGGTGCTTGATCCGCCGACCCTGGCCAAACGCCGCGACGATGTGCCCAGGGCCAAACGCATCTTTACCGACGGCGCGGCGCGGTCCCTGCGCATGCTCGAAGATGGCGGGCACCTCCTGATCAGCACCTGCGCCCACTACATCCGCGTGGACGACCTGCTGGACGCAGCCCGGGTGGCGGCCGCCGAGGCCGACACGGACGCTGAAGTGGTCGCCGTTACGTACCAGCCCGCCGACCACCCGCACCTGCTGAGCGTTCCGGAAAGCCTGTATCTGAAAAGTATCCTGCTGAGAAAACAGGCCTGAGGTCCTAGGGAAAGTCAGCCTCGCCGGCAGAGCTGTCAGGAGCAGCGGCCAGCGGAAATGGTCAGTTCGGGGCGTATGGGTGAGAGGGCGCAGTCTGGGATTCTGGGTGCCCGAGGGAGACTTCGACCTTTGCAGCACGCAGGGGCCATAACGCTGCGTGGAAGGTGCTCCACGCGACGTTAATCAACCCATACGCCTGTGCCTGTAGCCGTCTGCCGTCTTGCCCTGCTAGACTGTCTCGTTTCAGAGCGGGGGCCCTGCCTTACGCACGCAACGTAACCTAGGGCGGCTGGTTTTGCTGTGCTGGCCGCGTTCAAGGAGTGGCTGACTTGCAGAACAACCTGATCGTGCGCGGCGCACGCGAACATAACCTCAAGAACATCACTGTCGAGCTTCCCCGTGACCAGTTCGTGGTCATCACCGGAGTGTCGGGCAGCGGCAAGAGCACTCTGGCTTTCGACACTATCTACGCCGAGGGTCAGCGCCGCTATGTGGAAAGTCTGTCGGCCTATGCCCGGCAGTTCCTTGGCCTGATGGAAAAGCCGGATGTGGAGAGCATCACCGGCCTGTCGCCGGCCATCTCGATCGACCAGAAAACCACCAGCCACAACCCGCGCTCGACAGTGGGGACGGTGACCGAGATCCACGACTACCTTCGGTTGCTGTACGCCCGGGTCGGTACACCGTACTGCCCCGTGTGTGGCCGCAAGATCGAGAAGCAGAGCCCCACGGAGATCACCGACCGGCTGCTGGGTGGCTACGGCGACAAACGGGCCATTCTGCTCGCGCCGATGGTGCGTGGCCGTAAGGGCGAGTACCGCAAGCTGTTTGCGGACCTGCGCCGGGAGGGCTTTGCCCGGGTGCGGGTGGATGGCACTCTGTACGAGCTGGAAGAAGCCGAGAAGCTCAAGCTCGAAAAGTTCGAGAAGCATGACGTGGACGTGGTGATCGACCGTCTGACGCTGCGCGATTCCGACCGCACCCGTATTGCCGAAAGTGTGGAACTTGGCCTGCGCCGGGGCGAGGGCCTGTTGCGGGTCCTGATGCCTGACGCCGCAGAGGATGGGGGCGCCCACGAGGAGCTGTACTCCGAGAAGTTCGCCTGCCCTGAGCACGGCAGCGTGCTCGAAGAACTCGAACCCCGGTCCTTCTCGTTCAACTCGCCCTACGGGGCGTGCGGGGACTGCGCGGGGCTGGGCAGCAAGCAGAAGTTCAGCCCCGACATCGTGATCGACGACAAGCTCTCCATCGCTGAGGGAGCCATCCTGCCCTGGAGCAAGAAGGGCACCGGCGGCGGCATCTACTACTGGGACAAGCTGCAGGCCCTGGCCGAACACCTGGGCTTCAGCGTCAAGACCCCCTGGCGCGACCTGCCGGCATCGGCCCAGAAGGCCGTGCTGCACGGCCCGGGCAAGCCCTTTGAGGTGGTCTACCGCCGCAACGGCAAGGAAACCATGCGCTTCATGACCGAGTTCGAGGGTGTGATTCCCAACCTCGAAAGGCGCTACGCGGATACCGAGTCCGAATACATGCGCGAAAAGCTCGAAGAGCTGATGGAACTCCAGCCCTGCCCCACCTGCGGCGGCACCCGCTACAAGCCCGAGATCCTGGCCGTCAGGGTAGGGGGGCTCAACATCTCCCAGACCAGCGGCATGAGCGTGCTGGACGCGGATGCATACTTTGGTCGGTTGCAAGACGGCCTGCTCAACCACGACGGCATTGCTCCGCACCTGAAGAGGCACCTGGGCGGTACCGCACGGGCGCACGGCCCCCGGCACTACGAGTACGCCCTGAACGCCTTCGGCAGCGCCGTCGCCGCCCCGATCCTCAGGGCCATCCGCACCCGGCTGAAGTTCCTGGTAGACGTGGGCCTGGACTACCTGAGCCTGGACCGGACGGCCAACACCCTGAGTGGGGGAGAGGCGCAGCGCATCCGGCTGGCCACCCAGGTCGGCTCCGGCCTGACCGGCGTGCTGTATGTCCTCGACGAGCCCAGCATCGGCCTGCACCCCAAGGACAATCACCGTCTGATCGGCACCCTGAAGCACCTGCGTGACCTGGGAAATACCCTGCTGGTCGTGGAGCACGACGAAGACACCATGATGGAAGCCGACTATCTGGTGGACATGGGTCCGGGTGCTGGCGTCCACGGAGGTGAGGTCGTGGCGGTCGGCACGCCCCAGCAGGTCAAGAAGAACAAGGGCAGCCTGACCGGGCGCTACCTGCGCGGCGAGCTGAAGATCGAGGTTCCCACCGAGCGCCGCCGGGGCAACGGCAAGCGGCTCAGGGTTCTGGGCGCCACCGAGCACAACCTGCAGGACGTCAGCATCGAGATTCCGCTGGGCACCATGACCGTGGTCACCGGGCCCTCGGGCAGCGGCAAGAGCACCCTGATCCACGACATCCTGCACGCCACGCTGGCCCGGGAACTCAACGGTGCCAAGACCACTCCAGGCCGCTGTGACCGCATCGAGGGCATGGAGCACCTAGACAAGGTCATCGAGATCGACCAGTCACCCATCGGGCGCACGCCACGCAGCAACCCGGCCACCTACACGGGGGTGTTCACCGAGATCCGCGACCTGTTTACGCGTACCCCGGAAGCCCGCCGGCGCGGATACCAGGCCGGGAGGTTCTCCTTCAACGTGAAAGGTGGCCGCTGTGAGCACTGCAAGGGCGACGGGGTCATGAAGATCGAGATGAACTTCCTGCCCGATATCTACGTGCCGTGCGAGGTCTGCAAGGGCGCGCGATACAACCGCGAGACATTGGAGGTCAAGTACAACGGCAAGACCATCGCTGACGTGCTGGATCTGACTGTGGAGGACGCCGAGAGTTTCTTTGAGGCCATTCCCGCCATTCAGAAAAAGATGCAACTGCTGTGTGACGTGGGTCTGGGCTACATGCGGATCGGGCAGCCAAGCACCACCCTCTCGGGCGGGGAAGCGCAGCGCATCAAGCTGGCTTCCGAGCTCGCGCGCCGGGCGACCGGAAAAACCATCTACATTCTCGACGAGCCGACCACAGGGCTGCACTTCGAGGACGTGCGCAAGCTGATGGTGGTGCTGCAGCGCCTGGCAGAGGGTGGCAACACCCTGGTCATCATCGAACATAATCTTGACGTGATGAAGTGCGCCGACCACCTGATTGATCTTGGACCAGAAGGTGGCGTGCGTGGCGGACAGGTGGTGGCCATCGGCACCCCTGAGGAACTGGCCGCGCACCCCACCAGCTATACCGGCGAGTATCTACGCCGCGTTCCGGGCATCGTGCCTGCCAGTCCGGCAGAACCTGAGCCGGTTCTTGCGGCACCGGCCCGCAAACCCCGCACCAAGAAGGCAGCGGGCGCTTGACGGCCGTCATGACCGCTGAGACCCGCAACCGCGGCCGGTTCCTGGACTTTATGCGGGTTTTCACCGGCCTGACCCTGCTGGGCATCCTGGCTTTCCTGATGTGGGCTCCCGGTCAGTGGCCGGTGATGCTGTTCACGTGGGTGCTGCTGGTCATTCTGGCCGATGAACTCGGAGGCTGGTTCGGATATCTGGGCCTGCTCCTGGGGGGTCTGGCCTTCCTGGCGCCTGGTGGAGCTCCTCCTCAGTGGCCGGTGATCGTCCCGCTGGTGGCCGGTCCACTGATGGGTCTGTTGCTGATCAAGCATTCAGGGGGACCGTTCGTCCTGCCCTTCGGGGGCCTGCTGTTTGCCGGGACCCTGCTGGTCACAGCCCGCTTCGGCCCTCGCATCGATCCGCAGCTGACCCTGCCGGCCAATGTGGAATTCCAGCGCACTGCCATTCTGGCCATGCTGGCCGGGCTGGCATTCAGCTTTGTCCGTCAGGTTATCGGCATCATGATGCGCCGGCGTGCAGTGCGGGCCCTGAATAAACAGCGGGTCCAGCTTCTGGCAGCGGCTGAACACGGCACCGGGGCCAGCCGCGAGGAACGTGTCCGGGACACGGTTCCCGACAGACAGGCGGTAAACTCCACGACAAATGACGAGACTTCAGGGAAGTAACCCCAACCGAACCATGCTGGTCGTCGGGACGTTGCTGGCTGCGCTCCTGATCGGACTAGCCCTGGTTGCTGTTCGTGGCAAGCCGGCGCCGGGTGCGGGCCTGACGGCGGATTTTAATCTAGCCAACGTGCCCTACGCCGGGCGGGAGGATGCTCCCGTTAACGTGGTCGTGATCGAGGACTTCAAATGCCCGGTGTGCAAGACCTTTGAAGAGACCATTGCTCCGGAGCTAACCAGCAAATACGTGCAGACCGGCAAAGCCAAACTGTATACCGTGGTGTGGCCGTTTCTGGCTGAGGCTCGCCGTCTGCCGACCGACGACAGCAGGCTGGCAGCTCAGGCGGCCCGCTGTGTGTACGATCATGGCGGTAACGAGGCGTTTGGCAGCTTCAAAAGCATTCTTTTCCGTGCGCAGGGGGATGAGGGCACGGTCTGGGCTACCAAGACCCGCCTCAGGGAACTCGCCGGCAACGTCGAGGGCCTGGACACCTCGAAGTTTGCGACCTGCCTGAACAGTGACGCCACTGCTGCCTATGTCGATGCGGAGAAGAAAGTGGTCGAGGATGCCCGTGTGGACCACACCCCGACCGTGTTTGTGAATGGCAGGGAAGTCATAAATGCCCGGGGCCAGAGCAGCTACCTGCTGGCCGATGTCAGCAAGGCCATTGAGGACGCCAGCAACTAAGGTGCTGTCTTCCCCTGACAATCGGATCTACGCCGCCTGGGTGGTGGCCCTGATCGCCACGCTGGGCAGCCTGTACCTCAGCAATGTTCTGGGCTTCAAGCCCTGCGTTCTGTGCTGGTACCAGCGTATCTGCATGTATCCGCTGGCCCTCTGGTTAGGCATTGCAGCGCTGCGTGGAGACACCGGGATCCGGCTGTATGCCTTGCCCCTGGCAGCGACTGGCTGGGTTATAGCCCTGATTCAGAATGCCGAGGACTGGGGCTGGATTCCGACCCTGAAGGCCTGTGCTCCGGATCCCACCACCGTGGCCTGCAATATCCCGTGGCCGCTGTGGGGCAGTGGCGCACTGGCAGGGCTGAACAGTGTTATTACCATTCCCGTGCTGAGCATGGTCGCCTTCACGCTGATCGTGGCTCTGCTGTCCTGGCGCCGCGAAAGACTGCTGTAACGGCAGGAAGTGCGTTCATGCGCCGCCAGGAAGGTAGTCCCTCTCCTGGCGGCTCCCATGTTTTCCCGTTGCCCTGACCGTAGATCAGACCGGTCGTCCTGCCATCATGAAGCTGGCGGTCATGCCGCCGTCCACGGGAACAATCGCGCCGGTCATAAAGCTTGACTCATCACTGCCCAGGAAGTACACCACCTGCGCCACTTCCCGGGGGGTGCCCAGACGCCGCAGGGCATGCAGATCCTCATAATCCTGACGCGTGCTGCCCGGATCAGAACTGTCCTGGATGGCCTGCAGGACGCCCTCGGTACTGATGGCCCCAGGTGCCACGGCGTTCACCCGGATGCCATGAGAGGCGAGGTCCAAGGCCATTGCACGGGTCAGGTTGACCAGGCCGCCCTTGCTGGCGTTGTATGCGGCGTTGTTCTGTTCGGCAAAAAGGCCCTGCACACTGGCGACGTTGACCACCGCGCTTCCGAGGGGCATCAGGTCAATCAGGGTGCGTGTCAGTAGGAGTGGAGCGGTCAGGTTCACGCTGAGTGTCCGGGCCCAGCCGCGCTCACTCACTTCCAGTACGCCTCCGTGCGCTCCCTGAAAAGCCGCGTTGTTGACCAGGACGTTCACGCCTCCCATCTCCCGTGCGGAGCGGCCGATGCGTTCGCGGCCACTGGAGGTACTGATATCTGCCCGTACCCGCCGTTGGCCACGCAGGGGCGGCGGCAGGGTCAGGTCCACGCTCAGCACCCGGGCACCGCGCTCGGCGTACAACTCCGCGATAGCCCGCCCGATGCCACGTGCTGCCCCAGTCACGATCACGCAGGGGGGAGCTTCAGGGGTCTGGGGCGTCATGCTTCAGTGTGGGATAGTGCGCGGGCTGACCTGCAAAGTGTCAAAAAACGCTGAAGCCGAGGGCGCCCCTGAGCTCACAAACAGAACGCGCCGCCCTGAAATGGGGCGGCGCTGCTCAGCCAGGACCGCGTTCTACTTGCGTGCTTCTTCGATCAGCGCTGGGACGATCTGGTTAACGTCACCGACAATGCCGTAATCGGCAACCTTGAAGATCGGGGCTTCAGCGTCCTTGTTGATGGCAATGATGTGCTTGCTCTTGCCCATGCCGGACAGGTGCTGAACCGCTCCGCTGACACCCAGGGCGATGTAGGCGCCGGGCTGCACGGTCTTGCCGGTCTGGCCCACCTGCTCGGCGTAGGGACGCCAGCCGGCATCTACCACGGCGCGGGTTGCGCCCACGCCTGCGCCGATGGCGTCTGCCAGACCCTCGACATAGCTGGCGAAATTCTCGGGACTGCCCACGCCGCGGCCACCTGTCACGATCACGTCGGCCTCGGTCAGGGCCACGCGGCTGGACTTTTCCACGCTCTTACCGGTGACCTCCACGCGGGGGGTGGGCAGGGTAAGTTCCACGTCGTACTGCTCGCCGGCTGCCGCCGCCTGTGCGGGGGCAAAGGAGCCTGGCTTGACCGTCACCACGATCACGGGTCCCTCGGCCTCGACGGTTTCCGTGACGCGGGCCAGATAGGTATAGCGCTGGGCCTGCAGGGCGGTGCCATTGCTGGTGAGCCGGATGGCGTCTTCCAGGTACGGCGCGTCGAGCTTGACAGCGACCCTGGGCGCGTATTCACGGCCCGAGCGGCTGCCGCCGATCATCACCGTGCTTGCTTCGCCTTCCTGTGCGATCTGTGCGGTGGCAGCGGCCCAGAGTTCGGCGTTGTAGCCTGCCAGCTCAGGCAGGTCCGCGACCAGCACCTGATCGGCATAGGCGGCGCCGGCATTGGCCACATCGGCCACGCCACTGCCCAGCACCAGCAGCGTGATAGGTCCTTCGCGGCCACTCTCGCGTGCGGCGGTGACCATTTCCAGGGTGGACTTGCCGAGTTTGCCCCCGGCGTGTTCAGCAACAATAAGAATCATCTGGACTCCTTGTAAGACTGTGGAGATTGGGAGGGGAAACGCGCCTTAAGACAGGACCTTGGCTTCGTTGCGCAGCAGTTCCAGCAGCTGTGCCGCAGCGGCCTGGGGGTCCTTGCCGTCGATCATGTGGTTGCGCCGGGCACGGGTCTGGATCTCGGCGTTGACATACCGCACGGTGGGCTGGGCACCGTACTGCGAGAGGTCGTCCTTGCGCAGCTCCTTTTTCTTGGCCTTCATGATGTTGGGCAGCGTGGGATAACGCGGCTCGTTGAGGCCCTGCTGGGTGGTGACGACTGCCGGAAGGGTGGCGCGGAAGCTTTCGTTACCGTCGTCCACATCGTGCCGGCCTGTCAGGGTATCGCCTTCGACCTTCAGCTCGTTGGTCCAGGTGAGTTGTGGCCAGCCCAGGCGTTCGGCGGTGGCAGCACCCAGCGCCTGCGAGTCCCAGTCAGCTTCCTGGCCGCCCACCAGAATCATCCTGATATTCTCCGCCTGCGCGACCTGGGCCACGATGCGGCTCAGGGCCACCGGATCCAGACGCTCACTGGTTTCCACGTGAATGGCACGGTCCACGCCCATGGCCAGTGCCGTGCGCAGCGCGTCCTCGACCCGTTTGGGGCCGACCGCCAGCGCGATGACCTGTTCCACGGCGACCCCGCTCTCGCGCAGGCGCAGGGCTTCTTCGACACCGTATTCGTCCATGCCGTCGATCACCAGGGTGGTGCCTTCCAGGTCCACTGCCTGAGCATTGATCTTCACGCGGGCTTCCGCGTCCGGAACTTGTCTTACAAGGGTCAGGATGTTCATGGGATCCTCCAGGAAGGGGTAGTTGGCCAGGAATAAGGTCGTTGGACAGACAACTTCCCCAGCATGACAAATTGAACTAAGTACAAGTTACCAGATGGGCCTTCTGTTGCGCCACTCTGCCGGGAACACTTGTTCCGGCAGGTCATAACGGTCCCATTTGACGGAAACATGAGGGAATCCTGATCAGTAACCCTAATTACGTTAACGCCTGATGGGCTAGTTCATGAGTGCTCCTCATCTTTCTGGACGAAGCTGACACTATGAAGAAATTGCTCGCCCTCAGCGCATTTACTGTTTTCGCCACCGCCGGTGCACAGACCCTGAACACCCAGCCGTTTGAGCTTGGTCTCACCGGAGGTTACGCTTCCGGCCTCAGTGGCGAAGTGTTTGTCCACGCGCCGTTCATCGCCGGCCCGTTTGGCGTCAAGGCAGGGGTGGCCTTTACCCGTGCAGCCGACGCCATCAATGATGAGAGTGACCTGGGTGCTGGCCCTTTCAGCGGCTATAAGCAGGCCGGCGCAACAGAGTCGGGAAGCCACTTAGTCGTGAGCCTGGACGGCACCTACAGCTTGGGTGAAGTGGCGCCGGGCCTGGACGCCACGTTGTATGCCGGCGGCCGCTACGGAATGTTCCGCGCCACTGAAGACTACGGCTCGGGCCTGAACACGACCTACACCAGCAACGCTTTCGGCATCGGGGCCGGTCTGATGGCCAGCTACCCCCTCTCCGGGAACATCAGCCTGGTAGGTGACCTGGGTGTGGACCACTTTTTTGACGCCACCATCAGCAGCAACACCAACGCGGCGAACGGACCCCGCAGCGACACCTTTGCGCCAGGGGATCCCTCCTACGCCAGCATCGACAACCGTTTCGTTCGCCCCGGCACCAACTTCAAGGCCCGCGTCGGCTTTAAATTCATATTCTGAGGCACTGGAAACTATAAGTGAGCAGGCAAACTTGCCTGCTCACTCTTTTTGTTGTCCGTCCTCCAGGTGGTGCCGCAGGACCTCAAAGGCACCCACCACCCGGGGGAATCCCAGGTAGGGCACACAGAGGAGCAGGGCGCCTCTGAGTTCAGCTTCGGTCGCCCCCGCATTCAGGGCTCCACGCAGATGCGTACGCAATTCGGGCGGGCTGCCGAGCGACACCAGTAAGGCGCAGGCAATCAGTTCCTTTGTCTTCAGGTCCAGTCCCGGCAGATCGTACACGGTGTCATACGCAAACTCCCTGGTAAAGGCGGCCAGCGTGGGATCCAGCGCTTCCAGACGCTCGATGATCCGGTCATGTTGCCGGCCGAAAATTACCTCACGGGCACGGGCCTGAGGGCTACCCTCGGTATTGGACACTGGCTGATCGGTCATGTGTTCAGGGTAACTGCGGCCGCGCAGATCGAGAAAGATCAAGCAAAGGTCCAGGCAGATGGTGAGGTTGTCCTTACGGGCAGGGGTTCAGGGACGCTACTCTAGCCTTAGCCGCTACCGAATCACACGTCAAATTGACCGTGGACCGCCACGAGGGGGAGCACAATGACCAACCGATACGACGACCGCGCCCGACTGGTGTTCCACTACGCGCGTGAAGAAGGCAACCGCCTGGGCCACGCGATGGTCGGCCCCGAGCACATGCTGCTGGGTCTAATGCGCGAAGGCGGTACCGCCGCCACCATCCTGGGCGAATTCGGCGCCTCGCTCGACGGGCTGCGCCGCCGCGTAGAAGACATTATCGGCCGCGGCGAGGGCAGCCGGCTGAACGACGCCCCGAGCATCACCCCGCGCGCCCGCCGCGTTATGGAACTGGCCTCCAGCGAGGCCCGCAGCCTTGGCGCCCAGGTCACGTCCACCGAGCACATCCTGCTGGGCATTATCCGCGAGGGCGACGGCGTGGCCTTCCGCATCCTGCAGGAACTGACCAAGGACGTCGACACCATCCGCTGGCGGGTGCTGGCCCAGGGTGAAGGCTCCAGTGCCAAGCCCGCCAAGCCGGTGGCCACACCCTTTCTGGACGAGTATGGCCGTGACCTGACCCGCTGGGCGCGTGAGGGCAAGCTCGACCCGGTCATCGGGCGTAGCGAGGAAATCCGCCGCGTCACCCAGATCCTGACTCGCCGCACCAAGAACAACCCCGTGCTGATCGGGGACCCTGGTGTGGGCAAGACGGCCATCGTCGAGGGCCTGGCCCTGGCCATCCATGAGAAGCGCACACCGCCCAACCTGCATGGCGTCCGTCTGGTCAGCCTGGACCTCAGTGGCGTCGTGGCCGGCACCAAGTACCGCGGCGAGTTCGAGGAGCGCCTGCGCCAGATCATCGAGGAACTGCGCAACGCCAAGGTCGTCGCCTTCATCGACGAGCTGCATACCCTCGTCGGTGCGGGTGGAGCCGAAGGCACGCTGGACGCAGCCAACATCCTCAAGCCGGCGCTGAGCCGCGGCGAGATTCAGGTGATCGGCGCCACCACCACTGGCGAGTACCATCGCTACATTGAGAAGGACGCGGCCCTGGAACGCCGCTTCCAGCCGGTGATCGTGCTGGAACCCAGCCCGGCCGAGACCCTGCAGATCCTGCGCGGCTTGCGGCCCAAGTACGAGGAGCACCACGGCGTGCAGATTCCGGATACCGCCCTGGAACTCTCGGTGCGGATCGGCGAGCGCAGCCTGCCTGGACGCAACTTCCCCGACAAGGCCATCGATCTGATTGACGAGGCTGCCAGCCGCGTGCGCCTGAACATGAGCGTAGGTCTGCCGGTGGCCGAGAACGAACAGGGCGAACCCTACGTGACCCGCGAGGACATCGAGAGCGTCATCAACTCGATGGGCGGCATTTACAGCGAGGAAACGGCGGCGCAGCTCAGCGATCTGGACCTGCAGCTCTCCGAGCAGGTGTACGGTCAGCCTGAAGCGGTCAAGGCCCTCAGCTCGGCGCTGCGGCGCGCCCGCGTGGGCCTGGGTGGGCGCACCCGTGTGGCCGCGAGCTTCCTGTTCGTGGGGCCCAGTGGGGTCGGTAAAACCCACCTGGCCAAAGCACTGGCCCGTACCCTGTTCGGCTCGGAGCGCGCCCTGATCCGGGTGGACATGAGCGAATTTCAAGAAAGCCACTCCATCAGCAAGCTGATCGGGTCGCCTCCCGGCTATGTGGGCTTTGAGCAGGGGGGCCGCCTGACCGAGGCTGTGCGCCGCCAGCCCTTCAGCGTGATCCTGCTCGACGAGATCGAGAAGGCGCACCCAGATGTCTACAACACCTTCCTGCAGGTGCTGGACGACGGCCGCCTGACCGACGGCCTGGGCCGCACGGTGGACTTCCGCCGGACCATCATCATCATGACGAGTAACACCGGCTTCAACGTCAACCCCACGGTGGGCTTCAGCCCGGTGACGCCCGACAACAATGCCCCGCTGCGGCACATCTTCACTCCTGAGTTCCTGGACCGCCTGGACGACGTTATCCGCTTCCGGTCGCTGGGTGAAGAGGAACTGGTGCGGGTGGCCCAGCAGCTGCTCGGCGAGATGCGCGAGGAACTGGCCAGCCGCGAGATGCGCGTCACCTTCGATCCTGCAATTGCCGCCTGGCTGGTCGGGAAGCTCAAGGCGCGGAGCCCCAAGCATGCGGTCGGCAGTTCGAGGCAGCTGCGCACACTGGTCCGCGAGGAACTCGAAGATCCGCTGGCTATGGAGCTGATGGGCATTGACGGCCAGGAGCTGCGCGTGGTCCTGGGCGAGAACGGCATTCAGTTTGAGAAGGGCGAGGAGGCCGCGCCGCGGCAGATTCTGGCCTGAGATCAGACATTACCGGAGGTGGGGGCCCTGGTGGCTTCCGCCTTCTTTTGTGGTTCGCGGCAGGCATAGCGCCCGCCAGCCGCGTAGCATGGACCAATGACCAAAAGTATCTTGGACTTTCAGGACGAATTCGGCCGGATCACCACCTGGCCCAGTGACCGCCGCCGAACGCATCAGCTGGCCATTCTTCACCATCTCAAGGGCCTGTTCGAGACAGGTGTGGCCTATGACCAGGGTCAGGTCGAACAGATTCTGGCAGACCACAGCACGCTGGAAGATCCCAGCATTCTGCTGAACGAACTGCTTGACGGCGACTATCTGGTGACTGCTGACGGCGTGTACTGGCGGGCTGACGGGCGCCCAGGTGCACGTGGCTAAAGTCCGCGCCAGTTACGTCTGCAACAGCTGTGGTTATCAATCGGCCAAGCCGCTGGGCCGCTGTCCCAATTGCCAGGCCTGGAATTCCTTCGAGGAGGAGGCTCCGGCCGTGGTCTCGGCAAAAGGGAGGAGCGGAGCGTACGGCGGGGTTGTCGGTGGAAAGGTGACCGCGCTCTCCACCGTTGGCCGCCGAGAGGAGCCGCGCACGTCCAGCGGCATCCCTGAACTCGACCGGGTGCTGGGCGGCGGACTGGTGGCAGGGGGCGTCACCCTGATCGGCGGTGAGCCGGGGATCGGCAAAAGCACCCTGCTGCTGCAGGTCGCCGACCGGGTTGCGCGGGAAAGTGGCCCCGTGCTGTATGTGGCCGGCGAGGAGTCGCTCGAGCAGATTCGTCTGCGGGCTGACCGCCTGGGCGTCACGGCTGACATTCAGCTCACCCGGGACACGCGTGCCGAGCACGTCGCAGCCCTGATGGCCGAGCATAAGCCTGCCCTGTGCATCGTGGACTCGATCCAGACGGTGACCGTGGAAGGGGAGGGCGCTCCAGGCGGCGTGGCACAGGTGCGCGACGGCACCTCCATGTTGACGCGCGCGGCCAAGGAAACCGGCACGGCGACCGTGCTGGTCGGCCACGTGACCAAGGACGGCACGGTGGCGGGTCCCAAGGTGATGGAACATATCGTGGACACCACGGTGTTCCTGGAAACCGTGGGCGCTTTTCGTTTGCTGCGCAGCGTCAAAAACCGCTTTGGGCAGGCCGGCGAACTCGGCGTGTTCGAGATGCGCTCAGAAGGGCTGATTGCTGTGGACAATCCCTCAGCTGCTTTTCTGGCCGAGCGTCCGGTGGGTGTGCCGGGCAGCGTGGTCGCAGCGACCATCGACGGCCAGCGTCCCATGCTGCTGGAAGTGCAGGCCCTGGCCTCCAAAACACCGTATCCCAACGCCCGGCGCGTGGTGGTCGGCCTGGACCCCCGACGGGTGGACGTGGTGCTGGCCGTGCTGGAACGTCGGCTGGATCTCACGCTGGGAGGGCTGGACGTGTATGTCAACCTGGCGGGGGGCCTGAAGGTACCAGACCCGGGCCTTGATCTTGCGGTGGCCCTCGCAGTGTACTCGGCTGTTGTGGGACGTGCCCTGCCCGGAAACGTAGCTGTCTTCGGGGAGGTCGGTCTTGCCGGCGAGGTCCGGTCCACTCAGGCTGCCCTGCGCCGGGCTGAGGAGGCTGGCCGGGCTGGCTATACCCGTCTGGTGGTGCCGCCGGGCCTGGATGGACATGCCGGTATCCGAAGCGTGGAAGAGGCCGTCGGCGCCGTATGGGCCTCGGTGGGCACCACTCGCTGAACATAAATGTGAATCTACAGATTTTCTCAAGCTGTTCGAAACTTTAAGAGCGTGGTTTACGTCACACTACGCCCATGACGAAATTGCTCAAACTGTTGGCCCTGTCCGCTGTGCTCGCCCTGCCCGTTAATGCGGCGGCTGATACTGCTACTGAAACAACGACAGAGACCACCACGACCACCGACGAAACCAACAGCACGGCCACCACGGACACCACCATGGCCGACAACCAGGGCGCCACTGACGCCGCCACTGACTGGGGCTGGCTGGGTCTCGCAGGCCTGCTGGGCCTGGCTGGCCTTGCCGGACGCCGTCACGTAGAAACCACCACCGTCCGTCGCTAAACACAAGACAAGAAAAGCCGCCTCATCAGGGGCGGCTTTCTTGTTGGCTGTCCTGCCCATGTTCGGGCGTCAGCCGGGGACCTGGTTAGTTCAGCACCCCGGTCTGGAACTGAAACTGGCCGTTGGCATAGTCCACATGCAGGCTGCTGCTGTCCGGCACGTGACCCTGCAGGATCTCCCGGGCCAGTGGCGTCTCGATCTCCCGGGCAATGGCGCGCTTCAGGGGCCGGGCACCGAAAGCAGGATCGTAGCCGATCTCGGCCAGGCGGGCCTTGGCCATATCACTCAGGTGCAAGGTCACGCGCCGCTCGGCCAGGCGCCGGCGCAGACCCGTGGTCTGAATGTCCACGATACGGGTCAGGTCGGCGGCTGTCAGGGCATCGAAGACAATGATGTCGTCGACCCGGTTCAGGAACTCGGGGCGGAAGCTCTGGCTGAGCGCTCCCATCACCTGATCACGGATGCTCTCGGCACTGTCGCCACGGGCTTGGGCTTCCAGAATCAGCGGCGAACCGATGTTGCTGGTCAGGATAATCAGCGTGTTGCGGAAGTCCACCGTACGTCCCTGGCCGTCGGTCAGGCGGCCGTCGTCCAGCACCTGCAACAGCACATTGAACACGTCAGGGTGTGCTTTTTCGATCTCGTCCAGCAGGATCACGGCGTACGGACGCCGGCGCACGGACTCGGTCAGCTGGCCACCTTCCTCGTAGCCCACGTAGCCGGGAGGGGCCCCGATCAGGCGGGACACCGAGTGTTTTTCCATGTATTCGCTCATGTCGAGGCGCACCATGGCGTCGGGGCTGTCGAACAGGAACTCGGCCAGTGCCTTGGCCAACTCGGTCTTGCCCACGCCAGTCGGTCCCAGGAACATAAAGCTGCCCAGCGGACGGTTCGGATCGTTCAGGCCAGCGCGGGCCCGGCGGATAGCGTCCGAGACACTGACGATGGCGCGGTCCTGGCCGATGACACGGCCATGCAGGGCCTCTTCGAGCCGCAGCAGTTTCTCGCGCTCGCCTTCCATCAATTTGCTGACCGGGACCCCGGTCCAGCGGCTGACGACCGATGCGACGTCTTCTTCAGTCACCTGTGTATGGGCGAATTCTGCACCCTTGAGCTTCTGGGCCAGGTCGGCCACCTCTTTTTCCAACTGGGGGAGCTGACCGTATTCCAGCTCGGCGGCCCGTTGCAGGTCATAGTCACGCCGCGCCCTTTCGATATCGGTTCGTACCTGATCCAGGGCGTCACGCTTGGCTTTCAGCTCGTGAACGTCATGCTGCTCGCTCTGCCAGCGGGCGCGGACGTCGCTCAGCTCACTTCCCAGAAACTTGAGGCTCTCCTCGATGTCCAGCAGGCGATTTTGAGAGTCCTGGTCCTTTTCCTTGCGCAGAGCCTCGCGCTCGATCTCCAGCTGGAGTTTGCGGCGCTGCAACTGGTCGATCCGCTCGGGGCTGCTTTCCAGGGCCATCCGCAGCCGCGCGGCCGACTCGTCGATCAGGTCGATGGCCTTGTCCGGCAGCTGGCGGTCGGAGATGTAGCGGTTGGACAGCTGGGCAGCGGCAACCAGCGCGGGGTCGGTGATTTCCACGTTGTGGTGGGTCTGATACTTCTCCTTGATCCCGCGCAGGATCGAGATGGTGTCCTCCACGCTGGGCTCGTCCACGAACACCGGTTGGAAGCGCCGCTCCAGCGCAGGATCCTTCTCTATCTCGCGGTACTCGTCCAGGGTGGTCGCGCCGATCAGGTGCAGTTCGCCGCGGGCCAGCGCCGGCTTGAGCATGTTGCCGGCGTCGGGGCTGCCCTCGGTCTTGCCGGCGCCCACGATGGTGTGAATCTCGTCCACGAACAGGATGATTTCGCCGGCAGACTGCACGACCTCGTCGATCACGCCTTTCAGGCGTTCTTCGAACTCACCGCGGAACTTGGCCCCGGCCAGCAGGCTTCCCATCTCCAGACTGACGATTCGCTTGTCCCGGAGGCCTTCGGGTACGTCGCCCTGCACGATACGGATGGCCAGACCCTCTGCGATGGCGGTCTTACCCACCCCGGGCTCGCCAATCAGCACCGGGTTGTTCTTGGTGCGGCGCAGCAAAATCTGCATCGCACGGCGGATTTCCTCGTCACGTCCAATCACCGGATCGAATTTGCCGTCCCGGGCGCGCTGTGTCAGGTCGGTGCCGTATTTGGCGAGGGCATCGAATTGTTGTTCGGAAGTCTTGTTGGTCACGGTTTTCCCCTTGCGTTGTTCGGTAATGGCCCGGTTCAGCTCAGGCTCGGCCGGCAGCCCCTGCCCCCGGTACTCGCCGCGCAGAGCCAGCAGCAGCGTGTCGGCCGCCACAAAGCTATCGCCCAACTGACCGGCCAGGGTGTCGGCTTTGTGGAACGCGCGGCTCAGCGCCGGGTCCAGGTAAAGGTTCTCGCCGCCTCCCTGCACACGCGGCAGCTTGGCTATTTCAGCGTCGAGAGCTGCTCGCACGGCGTTCAGGTTGGCCCCTGCCAGCGTCAGGGCGCGGGCGGCCGTGTCGTTGTCGGTCAGAGTGCGCAGAACGTGGGCGGGCGTCAGGGTCTGGTTGCCGGCGGCCTGGGCCAGTTGCTGCGCGGCGCCAAGGGCCTGGGCACTGGCTTCAGTAAAGCGTTCAGGATTCAAGTCAGGAACCTCCAGAAGAAGGAATGGGTACAGAGTTCAAGCTGCTTCTATTCTGAAACTTGAGCGTGGTCATGTCAAGTTTATTGAGGATTTCGATGGTCGCCCGAATCGCACTCAGGCTGGGCACCGCCCTGGAAAAGAAAAAGGCCGGAGCGTGTTGCTCCGGCCTGAGAAGGGCTGGCTCAGTCTTCGCCGAGGTAGGCCTTACGCACACTTTCGTCCTGCGCGATGTCGCTGGCCACGCCGCTGAGCTTGATCTCGCCGGTCTGCAGCACATAGGCGCGGTGAGCAATGCCAAGGGCCATGTTGGCGTTCTGCTCGACCAGCAGCACCGTCGTTCCGCGCTCCTTGTTCAGCAACTGGACAATGTCAAAAATTGCTTCGACAAAGAGGGGAGACAGCCCCATGCTCGGCTCGTCCAGCAGCAGCAGCTTGGGGTTAACCATCAGGGCGCGGGCAATCGCCAGCATTTGCTGCTCACCGCCGGACATGGTCCCGCCGAGCTGGTTTTCACGCTCCTTGAGGCGTGGGAAGAACTGAAAGCCTTCCTGAATACGCTGCTCGATAACCTTGCGGTCGGTTACCGTGTAGGCGCCCACCTCGAGGTTCTCGCGCACTGTCAGCTGCGGAAAGATCCGCCGGCCTTCGGGTACATGACTCATGCCCTGCTGCATGATCAGGTGAGCCGGAACCCCGGCAGCGTTGCGGCCCTGGTATGTAAGGGTGCCGGTTTTGGGCTTCATCATGCCGCTGATGGTCCGCAGCGTTGTGGTTTTCCCCGCGCCGTTGCCGCCAATCAGGGCGACGATCTCTCCCTGGTTGACCGTCATGGTGATGCCTTTCAGGGCGTGAATATGACCGTAATAGGTATGAACGTCGTTCAGTTCCAGCATGGGCGCGCCAGCGGTGGAGGCGTCCCGCGGGAGGGTCGTGGGATCAGACATGCGGGCGTTCCTCCTTGCCGTACTCGCCTGCGGCTGCGCCGCGCCCCAGGTACGCTTCCATCACCCGGGGATCGTTGCGGACCTGATGTGGCAGGCCCTCACTGATCTTGCTGCCGTAGTCCAGCACCGTGATGTATTCCGAGAGGGTCATCACCAGACGCATGTCGTGTTCGATCAGGCACACCGTGACGCCCAGATCGTCACGGACACGGCGGATCAGGGCCTTGAGATCCTCGGTTTCGCGGGGGTTCATGCCTGCGGCCGGTTCGTCGAGCAGGATCAGCTTGGGCGTGGTGGCCAGCGCGCGGGCGATCTCGAGTTTGCGCTGGTCGCCGTAGGGCAGGTTGGTCGCCAGCTCGTTGCGCCATTTGCTCAGGCCCACGAAATCCAGCATGATCCGCGCCGCGTCTCTTGCCTCGCTTTCGGACTCGTGAAATTTCCTGGTCCGCAGGACGGCATCGACAAAGTTGCTTTTCAGGCGGCTATGGCGGCCCACCATGATGTTCTCCTCACTGGTCATGGTGGAAAACAGGCGGATGTTCTGGAAGGTACGGGCAATACCTGCAGCAGTGACCTCGTCGGGACGCAGCCCCACGATTTCCTGCCCCGCCAGCCGGATGCTGCCGCGCGTGGGCGTGTAGATGCCGGTGATCATGTTGAAAAACGTCGTTTTTCCGGCGCCGTTCGGCCCGATCACGCTGACGATGCTGCGCTCGGGAATGGTCATGGTCACATCGTTCACGGCCGTCAGACCGCCGAAGACCTTGCTGACCTGCTCCACTTCCAGGATGTGGCCACCGGTATTAAAGGCGGTCATTTCTTGCCCCCTGCAGAATCATTTTCGGTGACTGGCGCCAGCCCGGGACTGTACACTTCCGCGCCGGTATTGGACAGGGCGTTGCCGTCTCCGTGGTCACTGTCATCTTCCTGGTTGTCATCGTGATGCAGTTCCAGGGCGCGCCGCCGGCTGGGCAGCAGTCCCTCGGGCCGCAGCAACATCATGGCCACCAGGATGATGCCGAAGATCAGGCGCTGCAACTGCCCCGGGTTGGCCTGCTGGGGAATCCACGGCACGTTGGCGGTGGCCTCGCCGATCCCAGGCAGGACGCGCAGGTTCAGCAGGGTCACCACGGCCGCGCCCAGAATCACGCCGGGGAACGATCCCATACCGCCCAGAATCACCATGCTCAGCACGGCGATGCTCTGGTTGAAGTTGAAGCTCTCCGGGCTTACGAAAGTCTGCTTGGCGGCGAAGATCATGCCCATGACACCCGCAAAGGAGGCGCCGGTGGCAAATGCGATCAGCTTGGTCTGTACCAGCGGGACGCCCATGGCCTGGGCCGCGATCTCGTCGTCGCGGATAGCAATCCAGGCCCGGCCGATCCGGCTCTTGTCCAGGCGGATGTTGACGGCCAGCACTACGGCAATGACCAGCAGCACCAGCAGGTACAGGAACAGCAGGTTGTGCTGGTCCGGCGCAAAGCCCAGCGCTGCGGCAAAACGGTCGAACACAGGTACCGCGGCGCTCTTGATCGGCGTCACGCCCTGCGAGCCGGCGGAGTACAGGTCCAGGTTGTTGGCCAACACCCGGATCACTTCTCCCAGCCCCAGTGTGATAATGGCCAGATAATCGCCTTTAAGCTTCAGCACCGGCAGGCCGATCAGCACACCCACGATGGCCGCCGCCGCGATGCTCAGCGCCAGGAACAGCCAGAAGAAGTTGGGGTCAATGCCGGTGGCCAGCGAGTCGGCCTGACCGGACATCAGCAGCATCACGGCGCGCAGCACCAGGGTCAGCCCGGCGACGGCAGCGAGCGCGGCCATGACCCGCGTGAAGTTCAGCAGGCCACCGCGTACGTCGTGGCCGCGCGACTGGTTGTAGGCCATGAATAGCAGCCCGGCAATCACCGGAAACAGGGTGACCCACAGCGCCGGCAGGGTCCAGCCGCGCTCGCCGAGCGTGAAAAGACTGCGGCCCACGAAAAACCACGCCACGATGCCGGCCACCAGGGCCAGGGCCAGGGTCCAGGCTGTGCGGCTTGGTGTGCTGTCTGCCCGGCGCTTCTGGAGCGCCAGGTAGCCTCCCAGCCCCGCCACAAGGGTTGCCAGACCCAGCAGCATGGTGCCGATGGCATTGGCGCCCGGGTTTTCGCCGAAGTAACGAAGGATCTCGGCAAAGCGTGGGCTGGCAAAAATCCCCCAGACATACGCGCCCACCGCGAAGAACGCCACGTACCCCAGGTCCAGCAGGCCTGCCAGGCCCACCACGATATTCAGGCCCAGAGCCAGCGCGGCAAAGATCATGATCTGAATGCTCAGGTCAAGCAGGCTGGTGTCTGCGCGGCCCGCCAGTGGAAGCACCACCAGCAGGCTTCCCAGACCCACCAGCAGTTTGGCCCAGGGAGCGGCGCGCCACAGGTAGGCGAACAGCACGTTGGCCAGGAAAAGCGAGACCACGAACGCCTCGATGATGGGGTTTTTCAGCACCACACCCAGGAGGCCCATCTGCGAGAGCATGTCTGTGTTGTGCGCCACCAGCAGAATGGCGCTGGTCACCAGAAACAGCAGGACCAGCAGGATGGTGCGGTCGGGTGCTGCCGGGTTCACGCGGGCACGGAAGGGGTTGATGGCCGTCATACCTTCTCCGTGTTGCTCTTGCCGAGAAGTCCGGTGGGTTTAAAGATCAGGATCAGCACCAGCACGATAAATGCGCCGATGCGCTGGTAGGACGCGTCGATGGCCTCCAGGTTGGAGACCTGCCAGAGCCCGCCGAGCACGCTGAACGCACCGCCGATCAGGTTCTGGATGATGCCCAGTGTCAGGCCACCGAGCACGGCACCTGGAATGCTGCCGATGCCGCCCAGCACAGCGGCGGTAAAGGCGATAATGCCGGGGTCAAAGCCACTGTAGGCGTTAACGGTGCCGATCTTCATGCCGAACAGAACGCCACTGACGCCGCCCAGGGCACCGCCGATGGCAAAGGTGGCGCTGATCATGCGGTTACTGTCGATTCCCATCAGGCCAGCGGTTACGCGGTCCTGCGCCACGGCCCGGATGCCCTTGCCCAGGCGGGTGTGGTTCACGACGTGGTTGAGCAGCGCCAGGCTGAGCAGCGAGACGCCGATGATAATCACGTCTTTGAGCTGCACTTCGATGCCGATACCCTTGAGGAAGTTTCCAAACGGCGCACAGGTACTTGCGGCGCCGCAGAAGGGCGCGCCGAAACCCTGCGGAAGGGTGTAGGTCAGGTCGAACCGGCTGGGTGTCTGGAACGCTTCAAACAGCTTCAGCAGATCCTGCAGGATCAGCGAGACCCCAATGGCGGTAATCAGCGGAACCAGCTTGGGGGCGTTGCGCAGGGGCCGGTAAGCCAGACGCTCGATCAGCACGTTCAGCAGTCCCGAGACCAGCATGGCCGACAGCAGAGCCACGATGAGCTTGAGGTAGCCGTTCATGGGGTTGTTGGCCAGGAGGCGGAATACCTCAAAGCCGACGACGGCGCCGGTCACGAACACTTCACTGTGGGCGAAGTTGATCAGCTGCAGAACGCCGTAAACCATGGTGTAGCCGAGTGCGATGATCGCGTACACGAAACCGATCACCAGGCCCCCGGCAATCACGTTCACGAGGAACGGCAGTAGGGTGGCAAGATCCAAATAACTCAACTCCTTTCAAATGAAAAATTCCGGCGTCGTAAGAGCGCAGGAGGCGATTGCCGATATGGCGGAAGTGTGCACAGCGACACGAAGGTCTCGACAGTCAGCGGAGTGTATCTCGCACAGGAGCACAACAGGTTTCGTCAATCTGGCCGTCCAAGATGGTTGGTCAATCTGGAAGGGAAAAACAGTTGTTCAGAGGCCGACCGGACTAGACGAGCTGCTTCCATTCCACAGGAAGAGGCCGAGCACTAGGCCCGGCCTCTTCCTATGAAGTGCCTCGCTGCACCGGGAGCGGAAGCAGACAGAAAGCACCCTTGATCCAGACGATAGACTTACTGCTTCGCAGGCTTGACGGGAATGCTGGTCGCCAGCTTGTACTTGCCGCCGGTGACACTCATCACGTACAGCGTGCCGGCCTTGCGGTCGCCCACGCTGTTGAAGCTCACGTTGCCCGAAAGCAGGCCGTTGAAGGAGCCCTTACGGATGGAGGCTTCGACCTGTGCGCGGGTGGGGAGCTTGTTCTTGTTGGCGCGGATGGCGTTCAGCACACCCTGCAGGGTGACCTTGGCGGCGTCATAGCCGAACGCACCGAAGCCCTGAGCCTGCTTACCGAAGGTTTTCTGATAGCTGGCGGCAAACACCTTGGCAGCCGGCAGCGCTTCGATGGGCGCGGCTACGGTGGTGAAGTAGATGTTGCTCGCGCCAGCGCCGGCGATGGTGGCCAGTTCGCTGCTGTCCAAACCGTCGCCACCGACAACAGGGGCATTGATGCCGGCTTCACGCAGCTGCTTGATGAACACGCCCACCTGGTTGTAGATGCCGCCGAAGTAGATGGCGTCGGGACGCTGGAGCTTGATCTTGGCCACGATGCTGGAGAAGTCGCTCTTCTCTTCGGTGCCTTCGTTGGTCACGATCTGTACGCCCTTGGCGCGCAGGGTCTTCTCGACTTCCTTGGCCAGGCCTTCGCCATAGGCGGTCTTGTCGTTCAGGACGTAGACCTTCTTGGCCTTCAGGGTGCCGGTAATGAAGTTGGCGCCTGCAGGGCCCTGGGCGTCGTCACGGGCGACGATGCGGTTCATGTTGCTCAGGCCGCGGTCGGTGACCTGGTTGGCGGTGTTGGCGGGGCTGACCAGGGCGACACGGCTGGGCTGCAGGGCAGCGCTGCTGGGGATGGCCACGCCGCTGTTCAGGGTGCCCACGACAGCCAGGATCTGACGGTCTGCGGCGATCTTGCGGGCTGCGGCGGTGCCGGTGGCAGGGTCAGCCTGGTCGTCATAGCCGACGAGCTGCAGGTTGAAGCCCAGTTTGCGGAACTGCTCTTTGTATTCGTTGACGGCCAGCTGCGCGCCGTTCTTGATCTGGGTGCCCAGGTCGCTCTGACCGCCGGACAGGGGACTCAGGGTGGCGATCTTGATGGTGGTCTGGGCACTGGCGCTTCCCAGGGCGAGGGCGGCAATCATGGTGAGGCTCAGGGTGGTCTTCTTCATGGATCCTCCGGGTATTGAAGCAGGGGCCGTGAGGCTAAATCCTGCGGATGTAGAGATGCTGAGATTCTAGGCAGGTCTTTATCGGGTGTCAATGCGTGACTCACATTCTGACGTGAAATCTTGCGCCCCAAATGAAGGGAGTCTGGGAGTGGGATTGCGCTCTGATATACCCATAACGCAATCTTATTGCCCTATCTAGGCGGGTCATGGTTGTTTCCGGGCGCAGCCAAGCTGCTGACGGGGTGGTCACTGCGTCTGGGCAGGCCGGACTTCAGATCAGGTCAAGGTAGCGGTCAAGTTCCCAGGCGTGGATGGTGGCACTGTAGTCCTGCCATTCGCTTTTCTTCGCCGCCACAAAATGCGTCAGGACATGATCGCCGAGCGCTCCGGCAATCACATCATCCTTGCCCAGCTCTTCAAGGGCCTCTCGTAGGTCGGTCGGCAATTCGCGGACGCGGTGGTGCCGTTTCTCGCGGACCGTCATCTTGAAGATGTTGCGCTGGATGGCCGGTGCGGGCTCCAGGCGCTGCTCGATGCCGTCCAGACCGGCAGCCAGCATGACCGCCAGGGCCAGGTAAGGGTTGCAGCTGGGGTCAGGCATGCGGACCTCGGCGCGCGTGGAAGCCCCACGCTTGGCCGGAATGCGGATCAGGGCCGATCTGTTGCTGGTGCTCCAGGCCACGTTTACCGGAGCCTCGAAACCAGGCACCAGCCGCTTGTAGCTGTTGACCAGCGGATTGGTGATGGCAGTCATGCCGCCCGCGTGCTCCAGCAGACCAGCAATGAACTGCATGGCAGTCGGGGACAGGCCGTGATCGCCACCCGGGTCTGCGAAGGCGTTCACACCGTTCCTGAACAGGCTGAGGTGGCAGTGCATCCCGCTGCCACTGATCCCGGCTATCGGCTTGGGCAGGAAGGAAGCCAGCAGGCCATATTCAAGGGCCACCCGTTTCACCACGAACTTGAAGGTAGCAATCCGGTCTGCGGCCTCCAGAGCAGGGGCATAGCGGAAGTCAATCTCGTGCTGTCCGGGCGCGACCTCATGATGGGCGGCTTCGATATCAAAGCCCATGTGCAGCAGCTTGTTGACGATCTCGCGCCGGATACGTTCTCCCTTATCGATCGGAGCCAGGTCGAAGTAGCCGGCCTTGTCGTGCGTCACCGTCGTACCCCGTCCGTCACCCGTACGCTCAAAGAGGAAAAACTCCGGTTCGGTGCCTACGAACATCTCAAAGCCCATCTGCTGGGCGCGCAATACCTGCCTGCGCAGCACCTGACGGGGGTCTCCATCAAATGGGGTGCCGTCTGGCAGGGTGACATCGCAGATCAGCCGGGCCACCCGGCCCCGTTCTCCTTCCTCGCGCGAGAACTGGGGGTAGATCAGAAAGGTGCTGAGGTCAGGGGAGAGCAGCATGTCGCTTTCCTCAACACGCGTAAATCCTTCCACGGCGCTGCCGTCAAAGGTGATGTCGCCGCTGAGCGCCTTCTGGAACTGGGAGCGGGGCACCTCAACATTTTTGGTGGTGCCCAGAATGTCTGTGAACTGAAGACGCAGGAAATGAACATCGTCCTGTTCCAGTCGTTGGAGGAGCGCGGAGGCGGTCAAGGCGGAATCCTGGGGGGTAGCGTCAGGCGTCATAGAAGAAAGCAACCTCCGGTAGCACACGACATTGTAAAGAGGCGATTGCGCTGCGCCGGCCTTGGGACACCGCCGGGTCACGGTCATCGCGAAGTGGCATTAGCCGGCAGGATCAGCCTTACAGCACATCAATACGAAACGTCCAACCAGAGTAGACCAATTATCAAAGTTTTGTCGAACGATCTGCAAAATTTCGATGCTCTTTCTGGGGTAGCTCTCATCTATCGTGCAGGTTGTCCAACAGGTTCATTGACCCTGCATAAAGAAGGCTTCTATACTTCTACGCGAGCTGCCGGCTTCAGAACTTTCTTGCCGGTTCCGATTTTTCCTCACCGCACCACCAGGGAGCCCCCATGAACCAGGATTTCGATGTCAACTCGGCCGCCCGCAACTGGCGCGTCGACGCCTCTGTTTCGGCCACCCCCAGTGAGCTGGTCAATCAGCTGTTCGCCAGCGATGTCCTGACCCTCGATCAGCTCAAGGCCCGCCTCAGCAAGCCGGACTACCGCAGCCTGCAGGCCACGCTGGAACGTGGAGAGACGCTTGATTCCAGCATCGCCGACACGGTGGCACTGGCCATGAAGACCTGGGCCATGGAAAAGGGCGCGACCCACTACACCCACTGGTTCCAGCCCCTGACCGGATCCACCGCCGAGAAGCACGACTCTTTCCTGAACCCCGCCGGTGACGGGGTGGCCATCATGTCGTTCTCGGGAAAGGAGCTGATCCAGGCTGAGCCAGATGCCAGCTCGTTTCCCTCGGGTGGCCTGCGCGCCACCTTCGAGGCCCGCGGCTACACCGCCTGGGACCCCAGCAGCCCGGCGTTTATCATCCGCCATGCCAACGGCGCGACCCTGTGTATTCCCAGTGTGTTCCTGTCCTGGACTGGGGAAGCACTGGACCTGAAGATCCCACTGCTGCGCTCCATCGAAGCGCTGAACAAGGCTGTGACCCCAGCACTCAGCCTGTTTGGCGCCTCGGAAGGTACCCGCATCAGCAGCACGCTGGGTGCCGAGCAGGAATACTTCCTGATCGCCGAGGAGTACTATTACCGCCGCCCCGACCTCGTGATGACCGGCCGGACCCTGTTCGGCGCCAAGCCGCCACGTGGTCAGGAACTGGAAGACCATTACTTCGGCGCCATTCCCGACCGCGTGCTGAGCTTCATGACCGACGCCGAAATGCAGCTGTATGCCCTGGGAATTCCGGTCAAGACCCGTCACAACGAGGTGGCGCCGGGTCAGTTCGAGATTGCGCCCATCTTCGAGAACAGCAACATTGCCGCCGACCACCAGCAGCTGATCATGCAGGTACTGCGCTCCACGGCCCGTAAATATGGCCTGGTCTGCCTGATGCACGAAAAGCCCTTTGCGGGCGTCAACGGTTCGGGCAAGCACTGCAACTGGAGCATGGGCACCGATGCGGGCGAGAACCTGCTTGATCCCGGTGAGACGCCGCACCGGAACATGCAGTTCCTGTTCTTCTGCACGGCCGTGATCAAGGCCGTGGACGACCACCAGGACCTGCTGCGCGCCTGCGTGGCCAGTGCCAGCAACGACCACCGTCTGGGGGCCAACGAGGCGCCGCCCGCGATCATCAGCATCTTTCTCGGTAGCGAGCTGACCGACATCTTTGACCGTCTGGCCAGCGGGAAAGGTGGCCGTGGCCCGGAAGCTGGTCTGTTGGGCCTGGGCAGCAGCGTTCTGCCGGAAATTCCGGTCCACGCTGGTGACCGCAACCGCACCAGCCCGTTTGCCTTCACCGGCAACAAGTTCGAGTTCCGCGCGGTGGGCAGCTCCCAGAGCATTTCCTTCCCCATAACCGTGCTCAACCTGATCATCGCCGACGCGATCACCCAGCTCACTGCCCAGCTGCAGGAAAAGCTCGGAGACAGCGAAGCGACGCTGGACAGTGCCGTGGCCGAACTGGTCAAGCAGACCTACACCAAGTACAAGCGCATCATCTTCAACGGCGACGGGTACAGCGAGGCCTGGCACGTGGAAGCCGAGCAGCAGCGCGGCCTGCTCAACCTGCGCACCACGCTGGACGCCATCAAGCACCTGAACAGCGAGAAGAATCTGCGCCTGTTCGAGCAGTACAACGTCCTGAACGAGAGGGAACTTGGTGCCCGGCAGGAAATCATGTACGACATCTACTTCAAGACGGTGAACATCGAAGGCGAGACCACCGAGTACATGGCACAGACCCAGATTCTGCCGGCGGCCATCAGTTACCTCGCCGAGCTGGGTGATGTTGAGATCAAGAGCAAGGCCGTCAAGGGAGTCGCCGAGGAGGTCGTGGAGATCGCCGACGAGCTGTACGTGTGCCTGCGCTCGCTGCGCGAACAGAACGAGGCCCTGGGTGGTGACGAGGTTCATGATAAGGCCCACCACATGCGTGACCATGTCCTCCCTGCCATGCACGAGGTGCGCCGCGCGGCCGACCGCCTGGAGAAAGTCGTGAGCAGCAAGCACTGGCCGCTGCCGACGTACCGCCAGATGCTGTTCGTCAAGTAAGACTTCCCGGCTGGCGCGGGAGCAGCACATTCAACATGGCTTCATTTACCGCCCTTCCGGGGGCGGTGTTTATTTGCGCGGGGGTACACTGGGAACCGTGCTGAACCTGCTGCGCAAACCGGCCGTTTCCCCGGCCCAGCTCGATGACGGGCTGGGAGCCTTAGGACTGGACGGAACCCAGCACCTGATTGTGCACGCCAGCCTCAAGTCGTTTGGGCAGCTTGACGGTGGGGCCCGCACCGTGATCGAGGTGCTGGAGCGGCGCGCGGCGACGGTGGTGGCCCCAGCTTTTACCTACAACACCCTGCTGCGCCATGCGACGTCGCCGGTGCATGCGCGGTACCGGCGTGACAGCCGCGTGAGCCGCGATATCGGCCGGGTGCCGCAGGAACTCGTCGAGCGCGCCGACGCCGTGCGCAGCTTTCACCCGACCCTCAGCTTTATCGCACTGGGACAGGAGGCGGCGCGGATCTGTGGGGCGCAGACCCTGTCGAGCCCCTACCAGCCCATCGGTGCTCTGTATGACCTGGACGGGTATGCCCTGCTGATGGGGGTGGACTTCGGCAGCAATACCACGGTTCATTACGGCGAGCATGTTGCCGGGATGCCGCTGCTGACCCGCTATGTCCCCATGGACGGCGGCGTCCTGCCCACCGCCTTCCCCAACTGCTCCGCCGACTTCGACAACCTGCAGCCCTCCCTGCACTTCGCCATGCGCAGTGTCGTCGTGGGCGGCGCGACCCTGAGGCTGTACCGGGTCCGCGATCTGGTGGATCAGACGGTTGCGCTGCTTCGCCGTGACCCAGAGGCGCTGCTGTGTACCTACTCCAGTTGCCGGTGCCAGGAGGTCCGTAAGCTGGTGCGCGCCCAGGGGCTCAAACCTCGCCCCCATCAACCTGGCCTTTAGGCGCGTTTCTCACTGCTGTGGCCTGGGCGCACCTTGAGCTCAGGTTTGACGTAATGAACCGCGTGATTGGCTGCAATAGCAGCCTGAGCCAGACCCACCGAGATCAGCTTGAAGTCGCCTCCCGAGGTGGTGACGTCGCCAGCCACGAAGATCCCTGGAAGAATGGTCTGTCCACCCGTGCCGTCCGGCACATAGTCACCCTGCCAGTCCAGCGGCCAGGTCTGGACCGGCGCCAGGTCCGGAAGGTAGCCGCCCAGGATAAGTACCGTGGCTGCCGGAACGTGGCGGTGTAGACCGCCCTGAACCAGCAATGCGCCATCTGAAGTCAGGGTGTCCAGAACCCACGGCGCCAGGACTTCAAGGCGTCCGGCTTCTTGCAACAGGGTCAGCCGGGTCAGTTGTCCGGGATGGCCCCGGAAGCCGGCGCGCCGGTGCGTCAGCGTCACTGCTGCGCCGGCATCAACCAGGTCCAGGGCAGCGCGGGTGGCCTGCGGAACTCCTCCCACGACAAGCACCTGCCGCCCTGACAGTGAGGTCGCGTCGGGTACCTCGGTACGCACGTCGGGATGCAGATCCGCCCCTAGAACACGCGCTGGGCGGGCCGTGAGCGCTCCCAGGCCCGGAGCCAGGATGACCGCGCGTGCGGTGTAGCTGGCGCTTCCGGTGTCTATCCGCCAGCCGCCGTCCTCAGCGGTCAGCTGCCGGGCCGTGGCACCTAACTGAACGCAAACCCCGAGCCCGGCCAGCTGGGCAACGAGACTGTTAACCACCTCCGATGCCAGACGAACAGGATGGCCTGGGACGTCATAGACCACCTTGTCGGGGTACAGCGCCTGGAGCTGGCCTCCCAGTTCAGGGCGGGCCTCGAGGACCTGCACACTAAGGCCTCGCCACGCCGCGTAAAACGCTGCGTGTAGTCCTGCCGGACCACCCCCCACCACCAGAATGTCGGAATGCCCGCCGCTCATGTGCCGGCGATTATGGCAAAAGGCTGCCCGGAATTCGGGCAGCCTGCAGTAGAGAGCCCATCAGCATGACTGACTGGTAACGTCATGACGCGCAACTGTCCGCGGGATGTCGCAGATCAGCGCAATGGCTTTCAAGCGATTGAGACGCCTGTCTTACCGATTGCGGTGCGTAAGCATTTCATGTCGGTGGACGACCTTGGCCCGTGGGCGGCCCAGCGCCTGGCCCCTGGCCAGTTCGTGGGCATCCAGCGCCTGCCAGTCCGAGAAGGTATACACGTCGACCCCTTTGGCACGCAGCAGCACGTCGACGTCCTCGCGGCCCTGCGTGGCTGGAGCCAGAATGCCAGCCCTGGCGTCAGCCAGCAGATGAGCCACCGTGTCTGTTGCGTCCTTCCGGTTGGTCCCCACGACCCCGCTTGGCCCGCGCTTGATCCAGCCTGCGGTGTATTCACCGCTGCGGCCTTCGACCCGGCCTTCATCGTTGGGAATGACCCCACGCCGGTCGTCGAAGGGCACACCCGGCAGCGCGACCCCACGGTAGCCGACGCTGCGCAGGACCATCTGCACCGGCAGGGTCTCGTATTCGCCGGTGCCTACTGCATTGCCCTGTTCATCCAGGCGGTTGCGTTCCACTTTCAGGCCGGCCACGTTGCCCTGACCGTCGTCCAGGATTTCCACCGGCGAGACCAGGAAGCGCAGATGCACGCGCCTGGGTTTGCCTTCAGGCGTCCGGGCAGCAAACTCACGCAGAACCTCCACGTTCTTTTTCTTGGTGTTGTCGGTGATGGCCGCTTCCTCGGTATCGGTCAGCGCGATCTCATCCAGGTGCACCAGGGGCTCGGCCTCGTGCAACTCTCCGAACTCGCGCAGTTCCTTGGTGGTGAAGCTGGCCTGGGCCGGACCCCGGCGCCCAAGAATCCAGACATCCCTGACCGGACTCTGCTCCAGGGCGCTCAGCGCGTGTGCGGCGATATCCGATTCATGCAGTTCCGCAGATGTCTTGGCCAGGATACGGGTCACGTCGAGTGCCACATTGCCCACGCCCACTACGGCGACCCCGCTGGCGTGCAGGACCATCTCGCGCGCTGCTGCATCGGGGTGACCGTTGTACCACGCGACAAATTCTGTGGCGCTCATGCTGCCGTTCAGATCCTCGCCGGGAATTCCCAGCCGGCGGTCGCTGCTGGCGCCCACGGTATACAGCAGGGCGTCATAGTGAGCCCGGGCTTCCTCATGCGTCAGGTCGGTGCCAAATTCGACATTACCCAGGAAGCGGACGCGCGGGTCTGAGAGGGTTTTCTCGAAACCACGTGTAACGCTCTTGATCGTCAGGTGGTCAGGGGCCACGCCGTAGCGCACCAGGCCATAGGGCGTCGGCAGACGGTCAAAGACGTCCACCTCCACCGGCACATCGGTCTGCTTGAGCAGGGCCTCGGTCGCATAGATGCCGCTGGGGCCGCTGCCGATCACGGCAACCCGCAGTGGACGCTGGTCATGGAAAGATGAAGTGACAGACTCGCTCATGGTGCCGAGTGTAGCGGTGCGCAGCGCGCGGGGCGTGCTCTTGTCCGTTCAGAATGAACTCCTCCCGCACATAAGACAAACCGCCCGGCACAGGGCCGGGCGGCAGAGAGGGGAGATGCTGGATATCAGGCAGCGGCGATTTCGCCGAGCGCCTTCTCGTTTTTCAGGGTGATCTTGCCGTAGCCGGCGCTGATCACGCCCTCGCGGGACAGCTCGCCCACGACCTTGGTGACAGTCTCGCGGACCGAGCCCACTGCGGCAGCCAGTTCATCGTGCGTGGCGTAGATCATGGTCTCGCCGCTGTCGAGCTGCGTGGCCAGAGCGGTGTCCTTGAGCTCCAGCAGCTCACCTGCGATACGGGCGCGCAGGCGCTTGCCGACCAGGCGGTAGATGCTCTCGTAGGCGCGCTCCAGCGTACGCACGAGGTGCGTCGTGACAATCAGGTTGTCCTCGGCGCTCATCAGCGCGGGGTTGATGACATCGATGCTGCTGTCGGTTACGGCTTCGGCAAAGTAGCCGCGGTTGGCGCCAGCAAGCGCTTCTTCGCCGAAGTACTCACCAGGCTTGACGTAGCGCAGGGTCAGGCCGTTGCCGTCGTCGTCCATGGTGTGCACGCGCACCAGGCCACTCGACACGCGGTAGAGCATGTCACTCTTGCCGGGGTAGAGGATGACGGCGCCCGGGCGGTACGTGACGGTGTCCACGAAGGTCCGGCTGTTGGTGCTGGTCTGGGTCTGTGTCATTTGGGTCGCCTCCTGGGCGGTGAAGTTTGGGGTACCGTCGGGACCATTCCCAACGTTGAACACAGTGTAACCCAGAGCCACATTTTTGTAAACAGTTTTGTTTCTTTAATCAGTATTTACCTTACAAAGTGCTTTAAGTAGCATAGGTTGGAAAGAGCCCGCCAGGACAGCGAATTCCGGACCTGAGGCCCAGCTGATGGCTCACTTCTGTTTCATTAAGGTTCGACGTTGAATGGCTCCAATGAAAAGAAAACCCGGCCAGGACTGGCCGGGTCCTCTACTGCAGACAGAGGCTTAGAGTTCGTCCTCGCGGCGGATCGGGAAAGCGCTGATGACACTGTCGCGTTCTGCGATGTTGATGACTTTGACGCCCTGGGCGTTGCGTCCCGTCACACGAACCTCCTCGACGCGGGTCCGGATCACGGTGCCTTTCTCGGTCAGAACCATCAGTTCCTCGTTGCCCGCCACACGTGCCAGGGTGACCAGCTTGCCGGTCTTGTCGGTCACATCCAGCGTGATGACGCCCATTCCGCCGCGGCCCTTGGCGGGGTAATCACCCACCGGGGTACGCTTGCCCAGGCCGCATTCGCTGACCGCCAGCAACTCGCTGGCCTCATCGCCGCCGGGAACCAGCGCCATGCTGACCACGGCGTCGTCCTCGCCTTCGCGCAGGCGGATACCGATCACGCCCTGCGTGGCGCGGCCGGTGGCGCGCACCTCGTCGCTTTCAAAGCGCATGGCCTTGCCGTTGCGCGTGGCCAGCACCACGTGGTTGTCGTCATTGACGATGCCCACGCCGATCAGCTCGTCACCGGGCTGCAGGTTGATGGCGATCAGTCCGGCTGAGGTGATGTTGCCGTACTCGGTGATCAGGGTCTTTTTCACCACGCCCTTGCGGGTCGCAAAGATGAAACAGCCGGGCTCCTCGAAGCCGCCGACGCTCAGCACGCTGGCGATATTCTCGTCCTCCCGCAGGCTGGGCAAAAGGTTGCGGATGTGGGTTCCCTTGGCGTCCCGGCCGGCTTCAGGCAGGTCGTAGATCTTCTCGTGGAATACCCGGCCCTGATCCGTGAAGAACAGCAGGTAGTCGTGCGTGGAACCCACGAATACACGGGTGTTCACGTCCTCCTCGCGCAGCTTGCCTCCGCTGGCGCCACGCCCTCCCCGGCCCTGGGCCCGATAGGCGTCCAGTTTGGTGCGCTTGAGGTAGCCGGCCTTGGTCATGGTGATGACCATGTCCTCGACGGCAATCAGGTCTTCCTTCCCGATGTCCTCTTCCAGCTGCGTGATGGTGCTGCGGCGCTCGTCGCCGTAGTTGTCGCGGATGGCACGGATTTCCTTCTTGATCTCGCGCCACAGCAGCTTCTCGTCGCCCAGGATCGAACGCAGGAACTCGATGGTCTTCTGCAGTTCGTCGTACTCGCCCTGCAGCTTTTCACGCTCCAGCCCGACCAGGCGCTGCAGGCGCATGTCCAGAATGGCCTGGGACTGGATCTCGGACAGGCCAAAGCGGACCATCAGGGCGTCACGGGCCTCGGCGCCGGTGTTGCTGGCGCGGATCAGGCTGATCACCTCGTCGATATGGTCCAGCGCCTTCAGGAGGCCTTCCAGCACATGGGCGCGTTCCTCGGCCTTACGCAGGTCGTAACGGGTTCGCCGGGTGACCACGTCAGCGCGGTGATCCAGGAAGTACTGCATGGTGTTGAGCAGCGGCAGCACCCGTGGTTCGCCATTGACGATGCTCAGGTTGATCACCGTGTAGGTGGACTGCAGCTGGGTGTATTTGTACAGCTGGTTGAGCACCAGCGTGGGAATCGCGCCGCGCTTGAGCTCGACCACGATACGTACCGGGTCTTTGCGGTCGGACTCGTCACGTAGGGCGCTGATGTCCGGAATCTTGCCGGCCTTGTACATCGCGCTGATGGTCTGGATCAGGTTGGTTTTGTTCACCTGATAGGGAATCTCACTGATGATGATCTGGGTGCGGCCATTCTTCTCATCGATGCGGGCCTTGCCCCGCACCTTCAGGCCAGAGTGTCCGGTGGCGTAGGCTTCCCGGATCCCGCTTTTGCTGATACGGCCTCCAGTGGGGAAGTCGGGACCAGTCACGTGCTCCATCAGGCCGTCGAGCGACAGGTTCGGGTTATCGATCATGGCCAGCAGGCCGTTGCAGATCTCGGTGAGGTTATGCGGCGGGATGTTCGTGGCCATGCCCACCGCAATCCCGGTGGCGCCGTTGATCAGCAGGTTCGGCACCGCCGCCGGCAGCACGCTGGGTTCCTCGGTGGTCTCATCGTAATTGGGCTTGAGATCGACCGTCTCTTTCTCGAGGTCGGCAATCAGCTCCTCGGCCACCTTGGTCATGCGCGCTTCGGTGTAACGCATGGCCGCAGGGGGGTCACCGTCAATGGAACCGAAGTTGCCCTGGGGATGGACCATCGGGTAGCGCATGTTCCACCACTGGGCCAGGCGGACCATGGCGTCATAGATAGACGTGTCCCCGTGGGGGTGGTACTTCTTCATGACCTCGCCCACAACCGACGCTGACTTGGCGTGCTTCTGGTTGCTGTAGAGGCCTTCGAGCAGCATGGCGTACATGATTCGCCGCTGCACCGGTTTGAGACCGTCACGCACATCGGGCAGCGCACGGTCCACGATCACGTTCATGGCGTAGTTGATGAAGTTGGTCTTGACTTCGCTGGTGATGTCAACGGGATGAATTCCAGTCATGGTGCTCCAGTCTGTGGGCTCGGTGGGCGCAGGGACCCAGCCGAGAAGGGGATGAGTCCAGCCTGAAACTCAGGCCGGGAAGTGGCCCCAGTGTACCACATATTATGTTATGGGCGTAATTCCGGGGGCGTGCCTCAACCCCTTTATTCTAACCGAAATTGCCGCCAGATACAGCAAATCGAGCGCTTGCGACGGGGGTAAAGCTCCCCAGTCAGGGTGGTGCGGCAGGGTGCTTTGCAAACTTCTGCACAATCTCGCCCGATGTGTAAGAAATAGGTCGGTCTCAGGCACATATCATGATTGGCGATGCTGCAACACCTTACCCAACTTGTGGCCGATGTGGACGGCGCCTGGGCCGCCGCGATCGGTGGACTCGACGGCCTGCTGGTCGAAGGACACACCTCCACCAACGATGACCTCAACCTGCTGGTGGCCGAGCATGCCGGGCTGTTGCGCTCGGCGTCCGGGGCCTACACCCAGACCCTCAACGGCGGTGAAACCCGCGAGCTGTACCTGCGCGGCGAGCGCCTGAGCGTATACCTGCACCCCATCAACCCCCAGTTTTTCCTGCTTCTGGCGCTCGACGCCCGCAGCAACCTGGGTCAGGCGCGGCTGTATGGCCGTTCGGCTGCCCGCAACCTGGAGAGCCTCCTGTGAAAATAGACGCCCTGAGGAACCTGCCCGGCGTGGTAGCCAGTGCGCTGATCAGCCCCGACGGCCTGCCGCTCGATGCCTACGGTGAAGGCGCCGATGTCCTGGCCGCCGAACTCGCCTCCCTGCGCGCCAGCCTGGACCGCACCAGCCGCCGCCTGGGTGCCGGTGACGTCACGCGCATCGGCTTCACGACCGAGCGCATTGAAGTGGTGGCCGTGACCAGTGGTGACTACACCGTGGGGGCGGTCATGCTGCGTGGCAGCGATACCCGTTCCATCCAGCAGGCCCTGGCCCGGCTGGCTCTGGACCTGCGTGACCTGCCCCGGACGGAGCGCGTATGATCGGCCCGCTCCTGGAAGTGCGTGGCATCCGGCACGCCGCCCTGATGGACGCCGAGGGGCACGTTCTGACCAGTGCCGGCATCGGCGCAGATCACGCGGCGCAGCTGGGCGTGCTGGTGGCCTCCGGGCGCGCCGTGATCGCCAGCCTGCGCAGTGCGACCGGCGCGTCCACCTGGACCGAGCTGATGCTGGACGTCGAAGGCGGACCGGTGCTGCTGACCCCCCACGGCGATCAGGTCCTGCTGGCCGCTTTCGACGACGTGGCCAACCTGGGCCGTGTGCGCTTCGCGGTGCGCCGTCTGCTCGGCAGCGCCTGAAGCCGCCCCTCTGAGGGGCGGCGTTGCATTCGTCCCGCCCCCGTGGCGCTAGCGTAGGCGAATGCAAGTCCGTCCCCGCCGCCTGCGCCGAACCCCTGCCCTGCGCGCCATGACGCGCGAGGTTCATCTCAGTCCCGAGCATTTCATTCATCCGATCTTCGTTCACGAACGCGAAGACGAACATCCTGTTTCCACCATGCCCGGGGTGAGCCGGCACAGCGTCCAGGGGGCTGTTGAACAGGCCCGCCTGGCGCTGTCGCTGGGGATCCCCAGTGTCATCCTGTTCGGTATTCCAGATCATAAGGATGCCCTGGGCACCCAGGCCTACGCCGAGGAAGGCGTCGTGCAGCAGGCGGCGCGGGCCATCAAGGCCCAGGTGCCACAGGTAACCGTGATTGCTGATACCTGCCTGTGCGAGTACACCGACCACGGGCACTGCGGGCCCCTGTGCGAGGTTCCGGGCCAGACCGGGGCCGACGCCTGGACCGTGGACAACGATCCCAGCCTTGAACTGCTGGCCCGCACCGCGGTGTCACAGGCGCAGGCCGGGGCCGATGTCATTGCGCCCAGCGCCATGATGGACGGCATGGTGGCAGCGATCCGCTCTGCGCTGGACGCGGCCGGCTTTACTCATATTCCGGTGATGAGCTACGCCGTGAAGTATGCCAGCGCCTATTACGGCCCGTTCCGGGACGCCGCCGGCAGCGCGCCCAGCTTGGGTCACCGCGGTACCTACCAGATGGACCCCGCCGGCGGGCACCGTGAAGCCCTCCGTGAGGCCCGGCTGGATGTCGAGCAGGGCGCTGACACCCTGATGGTCAAGCCCGCCCTGGCTTACCTGGATGTCCTGAAACTTCTGCGCGACGAGTTCGATCTGCCGGTGGTGGCCTACAACGTCAGCGGCGAATACGCTCTTGTCAAAGCGGCGGCGCAGCTTGGCTTCATGGACGAGCGGCGCACCGTGCTGGAAACACTGACCAGCATGCGGCGTGCAGGTGCCGATGCGATCATCACCTATCACGCCATGGATGCTTCCCGCTGGCTCCGTGAGGCGCAGTCGTGACCCACCGGACCGACTCAGGTCTGGTGGCCTGGTTGCCCACCGCAGTATGGCCAGGACAGCTGGGCCTGTGCGCCGATACCAGGCTACAAACAGCGCAGGAATGGGCGGCACTGGCCCGGGAGGGCGCTGGCCTGGTGGCTTTATTGCTTGATGAGGACGCTCCGGACACCACCGACCTTGCAGACCATGCGGGGAAGGCGGGGTTGGGAGTGGTGTCCTTCGCACTCCCATGGCTGGGCTGGCCCGAAGACCAGGAAAGCTTTGTGGCCTATCTCGATAACTGATGGACGCCTTGCTCGATGGCCGGCAGGTGGTCGCGGTGAGCCGCCTCGGGCAGGGGCATGCCGGGTTGGTGGTTGCACGCCTGCTCATGCAGGCCGGACTGCCTTCCGATGCGGCCATAGAAATGGTCCGGCGAACTTGTGGGGACCACGTTTTGTCTTCCACACAGGGGGAGATGGTCGGTACATTCGAACAGCTTGACAGGGGATCGCACAAGTAGTCTGACCGCTTCCCGGAGGGGGCAGGTCCGCAGAGAGGGAGCCGGTCCCACTGGCCTGGATCGAAACAGGCCAGATATGGCCCAAATGATTCTCGAGACCACGCGCGTGAGCTGTCCTTGCTCATAGGTCTGTCTGGCTTCTGGCTACCAGGATAGGGAAGAAGTGTGTCTCTGACAGAATCGTGGGTCTGAAAAGTGCGAGGTCCATTGGTTCTCGCACATAGACAGACGCGTGAATTGCAGCTGCTGGCTGCGGTGGTTGAAGGACGCAGGTGGACTTGGAGCCTGGCTTCGCAACCGGACCTCTTCATCCAGGTCGCCGTGCCGGATACGAACACGCTGGGTTGGTGGGGCTTCGGCACCATCCATATCCAACGCGGATCATCCTCGAATAGCAGATCCCCAGCTGCGCGGGGCAACCGGGGACACGGAAACTAAAGTTCGGAAGAACTCAGGACTGCTGGAACATGATGGCCCGTTTGACTTCCTCGATCAGTGTGGTGATCGGAATGTCACGGGGGCAGGCTTCCGTGCAGTTGTAGGCCGTGCGGCAGCGCCACACACCGGTGTTCTGGTTCATGATGTTCAGTCGCTGATGGGTGGCCTCGTCGCGGCTGTCGAAAATGAAGCGGTGCGCCTGAACGATCGCAGCTGGGCCCAGGTAAGCACCGTTGACCCAGAAGATGGGGCAGCTGGTCGTGCAGCACGCGCACAGAATGCAGTTGCTGGAGTGCTCCATGCGTTCTGCGTCCAGTTCGCTCTGGTAACGTTCCCCGGCCGGGGCCGGCGACTCGTTGATGAAGTACGGCATGATGGCCTTGTAGGAGTCGAAGAACGGCTCCATGTCGACCAGCAGGTCGCGCTCGACCTTCAGGCCACGGATCGGCTCCACGGTGATGGTGCCGCCGTCCTTGGCCACGTCACGCACCAGCGTCTTGCAGGCCAGCCGGTTTCGGCCGCTGATGAGCATAGCGTCCGAGCCGCAGATCCCGTGCCCGCATGAACGGCGGAAGATCAGGCTGGGCTCGTGGTACCACTTGATGTTATTCAGCACGTCCAATACGCGGTCGCTGGGCTGGGCCTGCACCTGATAGGTATCCCAGTGGGCTTTCTTGTCGGTTTCGGGGTTGAAGCGCAGAATCTTGACGTTCAGATTCACCATCTCCACCGTCGTGGCGGGTGCGGCGGCGCTGTTTGCATGGGTCTGGGTCATGAAGCGTCCTTTCGGGAAAGACCTGATGACGACTGATCTTTCTCAGTACACGCGGGGTTTGGGCTCAAAGGCACGCGTGAAGCCCTTGAGGGCCACATCCTTGTACCCGATCACGACATTGCCGTCGTTGTTCAGGTCCTTGTAGGCCATGGTGTGCTTGAGCCAGTTGGAATCATCACGCTCACGGTAGTCCTCGCGGTCGTGTGCGCCACGTGACTCCGTGCGGTTGAGCGCACTGCTGGTCATGGCCTCAGCACAGTCAAGCATGAAGCTGAGTTCCATAGCCTCGATCAGCTCACTGTTATAGCGGCGGCTCGGGTCAGAAACGCCAACGTTGCGGTAGCGCGCCTTGAGCTCCTGAATGATGCCCACCTGACGCTCCATATCCGGGCCGTTGCGGAAGATGCCGACATTGTTCATCATCGACTCCTGCAGCTCCTTGCGGATGGTGGCGGCATTGTCACTGCCCTTGGAAGCGCGCAAGGTGTCGAACATCTCCTCGCTTTCGCGCAGCGGGTTGTCCGGCAGATCGGCAAATTCCACCTGCCGGGCATACTGCGCGGCGTAGGTGCCGGCGCGGCGGCCGAACACGATCAGGTCGCCCAGGCTGTTGGTGCCCAGACGGTTGGCGCCGTGCAGCGATACACAGGCCTGTTCACCGGCCGCGTACAGTCCTTCTACGGTGCCCCCCAGACCGTCGCTCAGGCACAGCCCGTTGAGGTCGGTGGGGATTCCACCCATGGCGTAGTGCGCCGTGGGCTGAATGGCCACCAGGTCCTTGACCGGGTCCTGGCCCAGGTAGGTGCGCGCCAGGTCCGTGATCTCGGCCAGCTTCCCTTCGATGACCTCGCGCGGCAGGTGAGTCAGGTCGATATGTACGGCGTCCTTGTCCAGGCCCACGCCACGGCCCTCGCGGATCTCGGTCACGATGCTGCGCGACACGATGTCACGCGGCGCGAGGTCCTTGATGGTCGGGGCGTAGCGCTCCATGAAGCGCTCTCCGTTGGCGTTGCGCAGGATCCCACCCTCACCGCGAATCCCTTCGGTGACCAGAATGCCCAGCTTGGCCAGTCCGGTCGGGTGGAACTGGTAGAACTCCATGTCTTCGAGCGGCAGACCCTTGCGGTAATAGATGCTCATCAGGTCGCCGGTCAGGGTCAGGGCGTTGGACGTGATCTTGAAGACCTTGCCGTACCCCCCCGCCGCCAGAATCACGGCCTTGGCGTGGAAGGTGTGCAGCTCGCCACTGGCCAGATCGTAGGCCACGACGCCGCGGCAGCGTCCGTTCTCGATCAGCAGATCGGTGACGTGATACTCGTTGTAGAAGGTGGTCCCGGACTTGACGTTCTGTTGGTACAGCGTCTGCAGGATCATGTGCCCGGTGCGGTCTTTTGCGTAGCAGCTGCGCTCCACGGCGGCCTTGCCGAAATCACGGGTGTGGCCACCGAACTTGCGCTGCGCGATCTTGCCCTCTGGAGTGCGGGAGAACGGCAGCCCCATGTGCTCGAGCTCGTACACGGCGTCGATGATGTCCTTGGCGAACACCTCGGCGGCGTCCTGGTCGGTCAGGTAGTCGCCGCCCTTGACCGTGTCGAACATGTGCCATTCCCAGTGATCCTCGGCCACGTTGCCGAGCGCTGCCCCGATGCCACCCTGGGCGGCGCCGGTATGCGAGCGGGTGGGGTAGAGCTTGCTGATGCACGCCACGGACACGTTGCCCTTGGCGGCGTACAGGGCGGCCATCAGGCCGGCGCCGCCTGCCCCGACCACCAGAACGTCATAACGATGATGCATATTTAAAGTCCTTTAGGAAAAACGCCACGCGTCAAATGGAGATCAGGCCGATCGTGCCGAATGCGAACACCACCGCGATGACCGTGTAGAAAATGGTCTTGACCCACGCACGGTTCGGACGCGAACGGATGTAGTCCTCAATCGAGTACCGTGCGCCGTTTGCACCGTGCAGCAGGGACAGAAACAGAATCATCCAGTCGTAGAACTTCCAGGCAGGGTTGCTGAGCTTGGCCACCACCGCGTCGAAGGTGGCGTCCGATTCGCTGACCTGGATAAAGGTCATGTAGATATGCCCCAGCACCAGGAACACCAGGATCAGCCCGCTGACCCGCATGAAGATCCACCAGTTCAGCTCAGCATTGCTGTGTGACTGCTGACGGGCGTCCGTGAAGGTCCGCGCGCGGATCATCAGTAGCCTCCCATCAGGCGGGGGTACAGGCGGTAGGCCGAGTACGCCGTGGCCAGCACGGTGATGGCCAGAACCACATAGAACATCTGGCGCTGGTAGGCGACGCCCGCACCGGTAAAGTCCATGACGATGATGCGCAGGCCGTTGAAAGCGTGGTACACCACGCCCGCCACAATAAAGATCAGACCCACGCGGAAGACCGGCAGATCATACGTCTCGTGGATTGCCATATAAAAACGCTCGCCGAAAATGTGCGAACCGATGCTGAACACGTGCAGCAGCAAGTAAGCCAGAATCGCCAGCCCCGACAGGCGGTGAAGCAGGAACGCCCACTGCCCCTCTCTTCCTCGGTACATTCCAAAGTCCTCCTGAACGTCTCATGCCCGTCACGCCGCCCCACGAGGGATGACCGGCGCGTTACCGTGTGGGTGAGTGTTCACGCCACCTTTTCAGACTTCTTAAGAATAACACCCATGATGGTCTGGCCGCCGTGCACCAACCCTGTTCAGACGTGTTACCCGAACGGGCAGCATACGCTCAAGTCAGCCTCCGCGCCACGGGCAGGTGTCCTGCCCTGCTCTCTTCTCAGGGTTGGAGCGCTACCCTGATGCCATGACCCGTCCGCACGACCGCGACCCCCTTCAGGAAGCCGAATACCTCCGGAGGCTGGCGCTGGGAATTCTCAGCACCCTGGAACATAAGGGCCTGCTCAGTACGGCTGAAGTCAATGCCATTCTGCGTGCTGCGCAGCAGGCTGCAGTTTCAGCGGCTCCATCACCTGCGTCAGGGGGAGTCCCACAGTCCCCGGCGACCCTGAGCACAAAATGGGTGAAGCCTGGACAGCCGTACCAGCCCATTGACGAAAGCACACCTATTGTTCCGCCGAAGATGCCTCAGGCTGATGCTGGTTCCACCGTATCCATGTCATCTTTGGCAGTCCAAGACCCTGTCCCACAGCTTTCCACCGACGAAGCTGGTGACAAAACACCTGTGCCAGTGTTCGATATCAAAATGGAGTGACAGGAAATAAATAAAGCGCATCGGGGGTGTTGTGACCCCCAATGCGCTTTAGCTGGCGGAAGATTATTCCAGAGTAGAGAGGTAGTAACTGCTTTGGCCCGTGTACTCGGAAGTCATTACGCTGATGCCGCCATTGTCCATGGCGACGGCTCCCGAGATATTACCGGTAAGCATGATCTTGGTTGCTGAGAGGGCCGTGGTGTCGATTTTGACAACCCCGCTGTAGCTTCGGCCCCAGAGGATATGTGAAGCACTCCTGTCGAACCCGATAAGTTGAGGGCCGCCGTCAAGGGAAAGGTTGGTGAATGTCGTGATGCTGCCGTCAGCATTGAGCCGCTTCAGCTGATTGTAGTCCGTCATCCAGATGGTCCCCGCCTTGTCGATGGCAAAGCTGTAGGAGCTGATCAGGTCGATTGTGGAGATTGTCCCGGCTGCAGCATTGATCTTGACAACTTTGTTCGTGCTCCCCGAGTAGGAGGGAACGAAGAGCAGGGTTGTCCCATCAGGGCTGACGACAAACTGCCCACTCTGGGAATACCCATAGTTGGTGGCCGAGTCCACCTGAACAACGGTGCCAGTGGCCGGGTCCCAGTGGGCAAGCCCGGTGGTCATGCCACCCACTCCAGTGGAGGCCCGCTGGATGAACCAGATGCGACCTTTTGTATCAGGGACACCAGCAATCGTGTCGTTGCTCGAGAATGGGTGCGTGGTGGCAGTGGCCGTCCCAGTGGTACTGACGGTGAACGCACTGGTCCCACTGTAATAACCCATGGCCAGCACGCTACCGTCCGCTTTTGGCAGCAGACGAGGCGAGGACATGTCCGCCAGGGTAACGCTCGCGGACTGCTTGCCGGAGACATAACGGCTCACAGTGGTGTCGGTCTTGTACGTGGTTGAATTGTACGCACTTCCTGTAACCAGCCACACGCCAGTCCCGGACGGCGTCAGGCTGGACGCAGAGCTTCCCACCAGGACGCGTTTGGGCATGACACTCAGCTGGAACGAGGCGTTGTGGCTGGTCGACGACAGGTCGGGGGTTGAGACCTTAACTGTGTAAGTCCCGAGCACCGCAGCTGCGGCAGCTGTCACTGGAATTTTGACGGTCGTGCTGGTGGTGGGACTGACCTGCGCGGTTACAGGAGTTGCCGTAACGCCAGTGGGAAGGTCGGCAAGAGTAAGGGTGGTCGTTCCATCAAAGCCGTTCACGCTGGAAACGTTGACTGAAATACTTGCCTCTCCCTCACGAGAAACATAGGCAGAATAGGTCCCTACGCTGACGTTGACACTTGGCTTGGGCACGACCAGATTAACCTTGGCCGACGAGCTTTTGCCCCCGCCATTGGCCGTCAGGGTGATCGGGTAGGTGCCGGGTGCTACGGACGAGTCGCTCGTCAGGGTGACCTCGCCGTAGGCGGAGCCGTTGAGCTTCAAGGTGATGGGCGTTACAGTCACGCCAGCCGGAAGGTCAGTTGCGCTTACCGTGACGTCACCTGTGAAGTTCTGTGTGGCACTCAGCGTCACCGGAACTTTCAGGGAGCTGTTGCGGGGAAGCTGCAGATTGTAGCCCGAAGTGGAAAGCGTGAAGCTCGGGCGAGCGACGACCAAACTGCCGTTTCCGGCCCCCACCTGTTTACCCGCGGCGTCCTTGACGATCAGCTGGAAAGAGGAAGTGCGGTTGTCCGTACCGCTGTACTGAAACGTCAGCTTGGTCGCTACCAGTTGAGGCTTCAGGCCAAGTTGATGGACCCGCTCCTGGTGGGGCTCGTTCGAAGTTGACTGTGCGCTGAGCTTAGGGAGCGCTGGCAAGGTAAGAACTGCAGGCTCGACCGTAAGCCCTGGAATATTTGTGGAGAGATGAATGGTGCCGGTGTAGCCGCCAACCTGTACAACTTCTGCGTCAACCGTAACGGGGCTGTCCGTCGTAAGCTGCACCGTCTTGGGATTAAGCAGCACGGTTACACTTGGAGTTGCACTCTCGAAGACCAGCTGAACGCGGTTGTCGGTGCTGACATTGCGAAGATCCAGCGCAGTCCCAGTGGTGGAGGACACCAGGGCATTCCATCCCTTTGAAACAGAGATGTTTATAGCCTCAGTGATCGAGGTGCCGTTCTGAGCCGGATACGTGCAGGTTCCGGTGAAGGTAAAAGCCCTGTCCGAGTAGAGACGAACGATAATCGGGTTCGTTCTGGTGGCGTCCTGTCCCCCAACAATCTTCTCCACAACCGTGCCCAAGAGGTCATCCTGAACGCCATAAACAGCCAGTCTGGAGTTATACAGCGTACGTGCGGAAGCGTCGCTGTTTGTGCCGGTGCAGTTCTGACCGAACCTGTTTCCGACGAGATCCTCCGTCCCTGGGACAAGGGCGCTGAGGTCGTAGTTCATTGAATTGCGTGTCAAGGGAATCTTGCCGAAAAAGGTACTCTTTGCACTGCCTACGTAAGCATTGCTCATTTCCAGATCGGTGCCGGTGACCTGCCCGGTTATCATGGACTGGCTAAGTGCGCTTCCCACCAATGGTTGATAGGTCAGCGTGACCGTTTTGTCCGCATCCAGTGTGACGTTTTGAGCAGAAGGAGCCGTAAAGTTATTGACTGCTCCTCCTTCAACGCTAAGCACACTGCCGGCTTTCAGCCCCGTAAACGTCTTGCTGCCAGAGAGCATGTCATTAAAGAGCAGAAGGCCCGTAGATGTGTTGGTCACTTTAACTGGAGCGCCACTTGCCCCCGAAAGTGCAACCGTTAGCGAGTGAGTCACCTCGGGTGTCGGGGTGGGGCCGGGGCAAGCAGTAAGAAGAACGGTCAGGCCAAGCGTCGCAGCCGATAAAGGGAGCATCTTCATAAACATTCAGGATTCTAATGTTAAACGACGGACACTTCCAGCAGATTTGCTGGCGCCATTGGGGATATTGCATCCTGGCCCACCCGTCTACACGTCCCTGCCCTGACCAGTTTTCTGCAACCTACACTGCCGTCATGTTCAACGCGCCGTTGCCAGAAAGGAAAGCCCAGGAGGGCCTTCTTCTTCGCTGGGGGCGTTGAGCGCTGACCCCGCGTTCTGCACGTGCCCCCGAAGCCCAGTGGTTTCGGGGGCACGTTCTTGAACGCCCCGCTCTCCACGGAAAGGAAGTGCACCAGTATGGGAATGACAATTGCGGAAAAAATCCTGGCGGCTCACAGCGGGCACGATCAGGTAGTCCCCGGACAGCTGATCGAATGTGCCACGGACTGGGTGCTGTGCCACGAGATCACCACGCCGGCTGCGCTCCGAATGCTCGAGGAGCGGGGCATGGATCAGGTGTTCAACCCGGACCAGATCATGGCGGTGCCGGACCACAGCGTGCCCGCCATGAACATCAAGGCCGCCAAGATGTACCAGAAGCTCAAGTCCTGGGTTCAGGAGAAGGGCATCAAGCACTTCTATGACGTGGGACGCGGCGGGATTGCACATGTGGTGCTGGAGAACACCGGGCTGGTGCGCCCCGGGCAGACCCTGGTCAGCGGTGACAGCCACACCTGTAACGCGGGTGCCCTGGGCATGTTTGCCACCGGAGTCGGCAGCACGGACCTGGCCGGCGCCATCTACGCCGGCAAGGTCTGGTTCAAGGTGCCCGAGACCATGCTGATTCGTGTTACAGGTCAGACACAGCCGGGCGTAACCCCCAAGGACATCGTTCTGGAAGTCATCAAGCGAATTGGCGCGGACGGCGCGAATTACCTCGTCATGGAGTGGGTCGGGGAGTACATCGACCGGCTGGATATGGAAGGGCGCTTCACCCTGACCAATATGGCCATCGAGGCCGGCGGGAAGACCGGCATCGTGGCTGTGGACGACACGACCCGTTCCTATCTGCAGCAGCGAGGCGTCCAGCCCGGCGAGTACACCGAATACGCCAGTGACCCTGACGCGGAATACAAGGTGGTCATCAACATCGATGCTTCGGTGGTTGAGCCCACCGTGGCCTACCCGCACATTCCCAGCAACGGTCGGGTGGCCGGCAGTGACCGGATCGCGGTGACCCATGCCTACGTGGGCAGTTGCACCAACGGCCGTATTGGTGATCTGCGTGAAGTTGCCCGGATTCTCAAGGGCCGTAAGGTGGCCGACGGCGTACAGATGATCGTCGTGCCGGCCACCCAGGCGATCTGGAAGCAGGCCGCCCAGGAAGGGTTGATGGAAATTTTCGTGGATGCCGGGGCCAGTGTGAGCTACCCCAGCTGCGGCGCCTGCCTGGGCATGCACAGTGGCGTCCTGGGACCGGACGACGTATGCATTTCCAGTTCCAACCGCAACTTTGTAGGCCGCATGGGAGACCCCTCGGCGCAGATTTACCTCGCCAGTCCGGCCACGGTGGCGGCGAGCGCGGTTTCTGGCTTTATCAGCGATCCGCGCGAATACAACGGCGAGGCGGCCGACTGACCCGCGCCTCATGCCGACTCTGGGATACTGACGCTTATGGGTGAAGCCAAACGCCGCAAACAACTGGGCCTGATGCCCGAGGTGCACGCTTTCGAGGCGCACATGGACGCCGACGGAGCCGTCACCTTTACCCGCGTGCCACAGGACGCCGCGTTGCGCGACCTGATCGAGGGCGCTCTCAAGGTCTCACAGCCTTACGGCGCGGCCTGGGACAGCGAGTACCGCACGTCCTACGTGATGGCCGGCCGTCCCGACCGGTTCCTGGAGACCGCCGAGGATGTACAGGCCATTCCCGTGCCGCCGCTGCGGCGCTTCAGCGGCGATCTGGTGCTGGGGAAGGCGGCGACCGAAGGCACCGGCATGTCCTTCCCGGTCGAAGGGGGCAGCGTCCGCCTGCGCGAGCAGCGGCATTCTTTCGATGGCCAGCGCTGGGACAGCTTTCCGGCCCATACCGACCCGCGCCGCGCCCTGGAATATCTGTTGCAGCACCCGGCCCTGAACCTGCAGGGAGAACTCGTGGCCACGTTTCTGGTCGAGCAGTGGGCGGAGGGGCGGATCGACGTCACACCGGAACCACCGGATGACCTGCTGGAGGCGCTGGAAGGAGTGGCACGCGAATGGCACGGCGACACGCCGGAGCTGTGGTCAAGTACACACCATGACCTGCTTGAGCAGGACGAAGATGGCCCGGTGCCTGTCGCGCGCCGGCTCGTGCTGGATCTGCGGCGGCCGGCGCCGCTGCACTCACCGCTCAGCCTGGCCTTTGCCACACACGGCAATGTTGAGTTCCATCCCAACACCGAAAAGTCGACCTACTCGCTGGACGGAGAGCTGTGGCATCCTTACGGCGATCCGGACGGGGAGGGGCAGGAAGATGAACTTCATCCTGAGCTGGCCCAGTTCTTCGATGTGGAAACCGCCTCGGTTACGGTGCATGCCGACGGCCATGTGGAATGGGAAGATGGGGCCATTCCCGACGAGCACGCCGAGCACCTGCGCACCGACCTGCGTGAATCCACCGGAGCGGGAAACCAGGATTCCTGGGCCGCCTGGACCAGTGAGCTGCTGCGCTCCACCTTCGACCACGAGCTCACCATCCCTGAGGATGCTGCCCTACCCGTGCCGCTGGCGGTGCGCCTCGACATTCCCCTTGATGCCCTCAGCGACCCGGACCCGCTGGCCCAGACCTTCATGGAATCGGAAATCACCTTCGACGGCACCCAGTGGCGCGACCTGTACGACGAGGAAATCCCCGAAGAACTCCGGCCCTTCGCAGCCGGAAACGCCGCCAACTAAGCCCCAAGGAGCCCTATGCCCAGAGTGCACGTGTTTGCCCGCGATCACATCAATACCGACGAGATCATTCCTGCCCGTCACCTGACCTCGGACATCGAGGCCGAACTGGCCCCCTACGCCATGGAGGACTACGACCGCGACTTCGCCAAGCGGGTCCAGCCGGGCGACATCATCGTGGCAGGGGCAGACTTCGGTTGCGGCTCCAGCCGGGAGCATGCCGTGTGGGCCCTGCGCGGCGCGGGGGTGGGCGCCGTGATTGCCCCCAACTTTGCCAGAATCTACTACCGCAACTCCATCAACAACGGTTTCCTGGCTCTGGAATGCGAGGGCATCGTGGAGGCCTTCCAGGACGGCGACGAGGCCAACCTGGACCTGAAGGGCGGTACCATCACCAACCTGCGCAGTGGCCAGACCCTGACCTTCGTTCCGGTGCCGCAGTTCGCCCTGGACGTGCAGAAAGCCGGCGGCTGGCTGGAGTACATGCGCGCCCAGGCACCGGCGGACGCTGGTTCTGCACCCTCCACTCAGCCCAGAAAGGAGAATGCCCATGCCTAAGATCGTGACGCTGCCCGGAGATGGAATCGGCCCGGAAGTAACTGCAGCTGCGGTGGAAGTTCTGCGCGAGGTGGCGCCGGACGTCACCATCGAGGAGCACGCCATTGGCGGAGGCGCCTACGACACATATGGCGATCCCCTGCCGCAGCGGACCCGTGATGCCCTGGAGGATGCCGACGCAGCGCTGCTGGGCACTGTAGGTGGCGCGCACAACAGCCCCTGGAACACTCTGCCCCGTCACCTGCGTCCCGAGTCCGGTCTGCTGGCCCTACGCAAGATGCTGGGCTGTTATGCCAATCTGCGCCCGGTCCGGGTTCAGCCAGGGCTGGAACACCTGAGTCCCCTCAAGCCCGAACTGGCCCGTGGCGTGGACATCCTGATCGTGCGTGAACTGCTCGGGGGCATTTACTTCGACGGGGACCGCAAGATTGAAGGCGACACTGCCTACAACACCATGCGCTACACCACCGCCGAGGTGGAACGCGTGGCCAAGGTGGCCTTCTGGGCGGCCGAGCAGCGCAAGGGGCGCGTGACCAGTGTGGACAAGGCCAACGTGCTGGAGGTTTCCGAGCTGTGGCGCCGCGACGTCCAGGCCCTGCGTGACCGCGAGTACCGCAGCATTCACCTCAACCATGAATACGTGGACAGTGTCGCCATGCTGATCGTGGCCAATCCGGGCCGCTACGACGTCATCGTCACGGAAAATCTGTTTGGGGACATTCTGTCGGATCTCGCGGCTGTCATTCCCGGCAGCCTGGGTCTGATGCCCAGTGCGTCCCTGGGGGATGGAACAGGACTCTTCGAACCGATCCACGGCAGTGCCCCTGATATTTCTGGCCAGGGAATCGCCAACCCGGCCGCGGCCATCATGAGCGTCGGCATGATGCTGCGCCATGGCCTGCAGCGGGGCGACGCCGCGAATGTCGTGGACCGGGCCGTAGCCCTGGCCCTGCGCGAGCACCCCACCCGTGACCTGGGCGGACGGGCAGATACACGGACGTTTACGCGGACTGTCCTGGACGCGATGGGCACCCCGGCAGTGGGCTGAACTTCCACCTTTGGCGGGCGGACTCCGGGACCGGAATCCGCCTGTTCTTTTTCTTGAGGGTCAGGCGTTGGTGCCCGCTTGCCCACTGCCCGTGGCCCCGGTACGTCATTCTGTTGGCATGGCGACCCCCGCAGTGACCTTCCGTGGTCCACGACGTATTCCGTATCCAGGTGGCTGTGTGCTGGAGCCGGGACCCTTCGCGCTCGACTATCTTCTGAGCTGGCCGGAGGACGTCACCATCAACGGCCAGCTTCATGCCGGTGTACCGGTGTATCCGCTGATCCGGCAGCTGCTCGCTGATCCGGAGTCGCACGGGCTGACCCCTGCGCAGGCCGAGGAAGCGCGAGCACTGTATCTGCGCCTGGCAGGGGAGGCGCTCAGGCAGGAGGGTGGCGACCCGGCATGGCTGGAGCGCGAGTTCGAGCGCTGAATATCCCGGAACTGCTGCCTGCACAGACCGGAGAAACCCTTCACGCTCGGGTCGCCCGCAGTCTGCGTCAGGCGGTGACCCAGGGATACTGGCCCGAAGGCAGCCGTCTGCCGGGCCACCGTGTGCTGGCAGCTGGACTCGGGGTGTCGCGCAACACCCTGGTCGATGCCCTGGATCAGCTGCAGGCGGAAGGCTACGTCACGGCCCAGGGCCGCAGCGGAACACGGGTGAGTGCCGCCCTGCAGCCCGTCAGCCCGGTCCGGCATCCTCCCACCCTGCCCCTGAGTGCCTGGGCGACCCGCGCCCTGGCTGGTCAGGAACAGGATGTGGGAGGCGACTATGTGGTGGACTTCCGGGTGGGTCAACCGGTGCCTGAGCTCTACCCGGAGGCTGCCTGGACGCAGGCCCTGGCCCGCCGGGCGGGGCATGGCAGTGCCGACGCGCAGGTGCTGCGCGACCCCCTGGGCCCACTGGACACGCGCCGCGCGCTGGCGGCGTACCTGAATGCTGAGCGGGGTGCGCGGGTGACCCCCGACATGATCATGCTGACCGGCGGTACCCAGTCGGCGCTGGACGCGCTGGCCCGGGTGTTTCTGGAGCCCGGCCGGAGCTCAGCCATCGAGGCGCCGACCTACCCGGGAGCCTGGGCAGCGCTGGCCGCGACCGGGGCCCAGGTGGTCGACGTACCGGTAGATGCCCAGGGCCTGGATCCCGTCGCTCTGCCTGGGCAGGCCACCCTGCTCTACATCACACCCGGGTGTCAGTACCCCACCACCGTGACCCTGCCGTTTTCCCGGCAAAGGGCGGTCATAGACTGGGCGGAGCAGACGGGGGCGTTCATTCTGGAAGATGATTACGCTGCCGATCTGCACCACACTGGACGCCCGCCAACTGTGATGCAGGGGCTCCTGCCGGACCGGGTACTGCTGCTGGGGAGCTTTAGCAAGAGTCTGGCACCGGTGACGCGGAGTGGATTTCTGGTGGCGCCGGAGGCTGTCACCCGTGTGCTGGCAGGCACCCGCCCCCTGACCGACCGCGTACCGGGGGTACTGGACGCGCTGGCCCTGGGAGACATTCTGGCATCCGGCGCCTATTCGCGGCATCTGCGCAGGGCCCGCCAGACGCTGCGCCACCGACATACGGTCCTGGTTGACGCTCTGGATTCAGCGTTCCCCACGTGGCAGATCACGCCCGCACGCGCTGGTCTTCATGTGTATGTCTGCCTCCCACAGGATGTGACTGCCGGCGAGGTACTGGCGCATGCTGCCGGGCGGGGGGTCGCCATGTCTCCTGCGGGTGCTACGGGAAGGTCGCAGGCGGTACTCATGGCCTTTGGTCATCTCGAGCCACACCAGATCAGGGACGGAGTGGCTCGCCTGGTGTAAGGCTCCCGGGCACACCCGACCAAAGAAGGCTGCCACTCGCAGCGGATTGTGCCTTCCAGTACACTGATGTGAATGCGCCTTCTTGTGCTTGTTCTGATTCTCGCTCTAGCCGCCGTCTATTTCACCATTGGCCTGCGCTTCGGGTATGTCACCCTGACGCCCACCTACATGTGGAATGCCACCGGCCAGAATTCCTATGCTTTCCGGACCCTGGAAGCCGATCAGTCGGTGGGCGTGAAGGGCTCGTGTCAGGTCCGCAGTGGCGGGGCCATCGTGCGGCTCTATGATCCCAAGGGCGGTCAGGTCGCTGGCCAGTCGTGCCAGAAAGGGAAGTGGGCGCTGAACATCACAGGGTCAGGCGCCGCCGGCGACTACCGTCTGGTGGTGGACCTGAACAAATTCAGCGGCGTTCTGGATCTCGAAGAGGTCAGAGGCGGACGGGCGCCCTGAGTGTCCCCGGTACAGGACACAGAGAAGCGGAGAAGCCTGATAGGGGCTTCTCCGCTTCTCTGTGTCCTGCTCGCCTCAGCTTTGCTGGGCGGCCTTGGCGCGGTTGATCGCCTTGGCCAGACGGCTCTTCTTACGGGCGGCAGCGTTCTTGTGCAGCGTGCTGCCCTTGGCGGCCTTGTCGATCAGGCTTTCAGCCTTGCTCTGGGCAGCAGCAAGGTTTTCACCGGTGGTGGCGGCGGCCACAGCCTGCTTGGTGAAGGTCTTGATGGTGCTCTTGCGGCTGCGGTTGATCATGCGGCGCTTGAGGCTCTGGCGGTGACGTTTCTGTGCGGACTTGTGACGAAGGGCCATGCTGTTTCTCCTTGTTCTCCCGGTGCACACGGCGGACCGTAGGCTTCGGGGCGGTTCCGGCGCCAGTCTGGCGGGGAACTCGATGCGTCCGCGTCTGGGCGGCGCGCCGGTATCATCCACCTGTTCAGACGAAATCTACCGGGCCGACCACCTGATGGGTGGGCAACCTCGTGACTATACTGGCAGTTCAGGCCACGTGCAAGCGGCATACTGGCGTTATGTACCGTTCCCGCCGTGCACGCACGCCCGAGGAGGGGCTGGCCCCAGGTGCTGATGCCCGGGCCACAGACAGTCCGAAGCGCCGGACCCCACCGACACCCGAGGAAGCCCGCGAGGCACTGATGGCCTACGCTTTCCGGGCTCTTGCCGGGCGTGCCCTGACCGAGGCTGAGTTGCGTACAAAGCTGGAGCGCCGAAGCGACGACGCGGTGCTGGTCGCCGAGATTCTGGACCGGGTGCGTGAGCTCGGGTATCAGGATGACAGTCAGGTCGCGCGCGCTGAGAATGCCCGGCGGGGGGTCGGCGCCTTCAGGGTCCGGCAGACGCTCAAGCGGCGGGGAGTGGAAGAAGCCCTGATAGAGGACACGCTCGCAGCCCGGGATCCCCAGGCCGAGGCCCAGGAGGTCCGTGACCTGCTGGAGCGGCGCTGGTCGTCGTTTGCCCGCAAGAGGGACGCCGCAGCGAGCGCCTATGCCTTCCTGGCCCGGCGAGGGTATTCCGGAGCGCTGATCTGGCCGGCCATCCGTGAGCAGCAGGCGCAGGCGGGTCTGGACGTTTCCGACCTCCCCGAGGACGACGATTAGCATGGCAGCGCTTTGCTTGACACTGTCCGGAAGCGGCGCGTAAACTACCCGTCGCGCCAATTGGCCCCTCGTTTTCGGGCTCTGATTGGTTCGTGGTTCGGCGGGGCGTAGCGCAGCCTGGTAGCGCACTTCGTTCGGGACGAAGGGGTCGGAGGTTCGAATCCTCTCGCCCCGACCACGATAAAAGCCTCCTGTGAAAGGAGGCTTTTGCTTTTTTCCCAGGAGTTCTATGCGTGTCTTTGCCATTGCCGACCTCCACCTGGCCACCGTGACGCCCAAGCCCATGACGGTGTTCGGACCGCAGTGGTCCGGTCATCCGGAGGCCATCTTCACGCACTGGCGCGAGGTGGTTCGGCCAGAAGATCTGGTGCTGCTTCCAGGTGACCTCTCGTGGGCGATGAGGCTTCCGGATGCCATGACAGACCTGGCACCGGTGGCTGCCCTTCCGGGAATCAAGGTGCTGCTCCGGGGCAACCATGACTACTGGTGGCCAACCGTCTCGAAGCTGCGCGCGGCCCTGCCCTCCGGCATGCTGGCCGTACAGAACGACGCCGTGCGGGTCGGCCCGGTGGTGGTGTGCGGCTCACGTGGGTGGACGACACCGGGGTACGAGCCTCTGAGCGATGAGGATGACCGCTTACTACGTCGCGAAGCCGAGCGCCTCGCCCTGAGTGTGGAAGCGGCGCGCCGCCTGCGCCAGCCTGGGGACCGCCTGATCCTGATGCTGCACTACCCGCCGGCTTCACCACCTTATCCCCCGAACCCGCTGACCCGGGTTATCGAGTCCGTAGGGCCCGACATGGTCGTATACGGGCACCTGCATGGAACTTCGCCTGAGCGGGCCATGCGGCACGTCGGTGGTATCCCGGCGCACCTGGTCGCTGCCGACGGATTACGGTTCAGACCGCGGTTGCTGCTCGACACGGGAAGTGTGGAGTAGTCTTCAGACTGTCCCGGGGCGTGCAGAGTGGTTTACAACTGTCTGTGTGGCGAACAACAATGCCCCCGCCTGAGCGGGGGCATTGTTGTTCGCAGGTCAGGCGTCGGGATTCGGCATGCTTGCCGTCACGGCCGGGTCTACTCCTTCCTCGAACCGCTTGAAGTTCTCGCGGAACATGCGGGCGAGTTTGCGCGCGGTCTCGTCGTACGCGCCCTTGTCAGCCCAGGCTTCACGCGGGTTCAGAACCTCGGCGGGAACTCCAGGAACCTCGGTGGGAATTTCCAGGTGGAAGAAGGGCTCACGCTCGAATTTGACGCTGTCAAGCTGACCACTGAGCGCTGCGTTGATCATGGCACGGGTGTGCCGGATACTCATGCGCCTGCCTTGGCCGTACATGCCTCCGGTCCAGCCGGTATTGACCAGCCAGACCTTCGCACCGCTGGTCTGAACCTTTTCCGCCAGTAGACGGGCATATTCGCCGGGATGACGCGGCATAAAGGGGGCGCCGAAACAGGTGCTGAACGTCGGGCTGGGTTCGGTGACACCGTCCTCGGTGCCGGGAATCTTGGCCGTGAAGCCGCTGATGAACTGGTACATCATCTGCTCGGGGCTCAGGCGGCTGATGGGGGGCAGGACTCCATAAGCGTCGGCGGTCAGGAAGACGATGTTCCTGGGGATTCCGCCCATGCCGTCAGGCTGGCGGTTGTCGATCTGGTCGATGGGATAGGCACTACGGGTGTTTTCGGTCAGTGATCCGTCGTCGAGGTCAGGCGTACCGTCCTCGCGCAAAACCACGTTTTCCAGCACTGTGCCGTAAGTTTCGGTGGTGCGGAAAATGGCCGGCTCCGCTTCCGGATTCAGGTTGATGACCTTGGCATAGCAACCGCCCTCGAAGTTGAACACGCCGGAGTCGGTCCAGCCGTGCTCGTCATCCCCGATCAGCCGGCGGCCCGGATCAGCGGAAAGGGTGGTCTTGCCGGTGCCACTCAGGCCAAAAAACAGGGCGGTGTCACCGTCTTCGCCGATATTGGCCGAGCAGTGCATGGGCATGACGCCCCGTTCGGGCAGCAGGAAGTTCAGGACTCCGAAAATACCCTTCTTGTTTTCTCCGGCGTACTGGGTGCCGCCAGCGATAATCATCTTTTTCGTGAAGTTGACGATGATGAACGTGTCGCTGCGCACGCCATCGGTCGCCGGATCAGCCTTAAAGCTTGGAACATTCAATACGGTCCAGTCGGCCTGGAAGTGGTCCAGTTCCTGGGGGGTGGGACGCACGAACATATTGCGGATAAACAGGCTATGGTACGCCATTTCGGTGACCATACGAACGGCAATACGGTGCTCCGGGTCGGTGCCGGCAAACACCTGCTGAACGAACAGTTCCTTGCCCTCGGTGTGAGCAGCCATTTTGCTCAACAGCCGGTCAAAGACGTCTGCGCCGACTGGGGTATTGAAGCCCCCCCACCACACCGTGTCGCGGGTCAGGTCGTCTTCCACGATGAAACGGTCTTTGGGGCTCCGGCCGGTCTTGTTGGTTTTCACCGCCAGGGGACCGGTTGCTGCCCTGACACCCTCACCCAGGCGGATGGCGTCGGCATACAGCTGATCGACGTTGGGGTTCAGATGGATGCGGACATTCTTGAGACCGAGGTCGGCAAGAGGAGCATGAAGGGTAGTCATCGATTACCTCCGGCCAGCACTGGGCTGACGCTGGACAGGACTTGGTGTGAATTCAAACTTAGATATTGTCGCTCGTGAAGCGATTCCACGCCAACTTTTGTGTTGTCACATGTCTGGGGACAACGTTTTGAAACCGTTTGTCCGATTTGTCTGGACAAACGACAGGTGAGAAGCTGTCTTCGGGCGGGCAGTGTTCAGCTGGCTGCCACGGATTGGCATTGGGAGGACCGCCCTCCCCCAGGACTGGGAAGTTGATTGAGTAGCGGTGCTTCGCCTTCCCATGACTCCGGGCCACTCGCCTACGGCTCCAGGTCCGGCAACGCGTGATCTTCGTCGCCGCCTCGGGTGAGTCCGGCGTGCTCTGAAGGGATTGAAGGAACACACGCAAAAAAGGCGGGCCGAATGGCCCGCTCTAAGATCCTTACCCACTTAGTTGGTGTTATTTGTTCCAGATCGCTTCTCGTCACTGCCGCCTTCAGCCGCCGACCGGTTGACTGCCTTCTCCTGCGCCTGTTCAGCCTGCGTGCGTGCCGCGGCGGGGGAGCCTGGCTCCACGGAAGCGCCCCAGGTGCCACCAGTCGTGCCGGCCTGTGTCGCAGCGGCCGCACCCGGTGCGGGCGTCTGCTTATTTTCCTCGATGCTGTCGAGCCACGCCGAGCCGATCACGTCGCGTGCGTTGCGGCTGGCACGCTTCAGGGACTCGGCAACCTCGGGGTTGACGCTCTCCACCGCGCGGAGGATGCTCTGGCGCACCGAAGGAACGCGGGCCAGAACCGCGATCCCCGTGCCCACCAGCGCAACCGACGTCAACGTGCTGCCCACACCACCGTGTCCGGAACTGGCTTTGTACTGCTTCATGGCTTCCTTATCCAGACGCGCCAGCTCCCGGCGGGTCTGTTTATGCAGTGGGGCGATCCGTTTATTCACAGCGCGCTCCAGCTTGGCTTCCTTCCATTTTCTCCCGCTGCGGCGCAGTTCCTGCTCGGCTTCCTGGCGTGCTTGTGCCAGTCGCCGCTGCGCCTGCCTCCGCCCGGCGGCAACATCATCACCCGCGTCGTGAAACAGATGCTGCACTCCTTCCTGAACACCGGCCAGCACCCCAAGTCCTGTTTCCTTGGCCCCCTGGAGGCTCTGCCCCAGATCCTTGCCGGTGGACTTCAGCGCCCGCCCAGCCTGCCGGCGGTGCTTTTTGGTCTTTTGACCCGCGTCCTCGGCCAGATGGCCGGCGCGTTCCTGCATCGTGTGCGCGAGGTGGCCTGCCGCTTCGACCGCAGTGTGCAGCATGGCCTGCGCCCGCCCAGGGCCTTCCTCGCGGATGGTGCCCAGGGTGCTGGCACTGCGCTGCGCTGCCGCCTGGGCCAGGTCCTGTGCCTGTGAGGCCGCCGTGCCCAGGGCAGGTTTAACGGTCTCGTCGAGGGCCACGTGTGCGCCCTCCCAGGCGTGCCGGGTTCCCCCCACCAGTCGGGTGCGCGCGTCGCGGTTTAATGTCAGTGCCGCCAGGGCGCCCAGAAGCATCAGGCTGCGGTTGCTGACACCAGTATTCATCTCTTTGTTCATCTGCCTCTCCTTTCTCGCCTGAGGCCGGCAATTCCCGGTCAGGCAGATCCGCTCCATTGTTGGCAGCGGCATACCGGAGCAACGTGGGGAGAATGTAACGAGAGATTCATGTTCAGCCGCCGGGAGACTGCCCAGTGCCACACCCGTGACGAGACGACAGTCGATTGATGCACCCAGGCTTTACACTCGGGGGCGTGACCCGTAAGGCCCGCTCTCCCCGCGCTGCAACTGTGACAAGCCCGCCAGCAGTTGAAGCTGCGCCGGTGGGTCCGGCGCTGGCAAGGCTGGAAGTCCGCAACCTGGCCACCATAGAAAGCCTGGATCTGGACTTCGCCCCCGGGTTCAGTGTCTTTACCGGGGAAACCGGCGCCGGGAAAAGCATTATCGTGGACGCGTTGGGCCTGCTGCTGGGCGCCCGCGCCAACACCGACCTGATCCGCACGGGTGAGGAAGGTCTGCTGGTCAGTGGATTCTGGCAGGACGAAGAGATCGCCAGCCGGCGGGTGACCACCCAGGGCCGCAGCACCGCCCGCCTGGACGGGGAAGTGGTGAGTCTGCGTGAGCTGCAGGACTGGGCTCAGCGTCGCCTGACCATTCACTGGCAGCACAGCGCGGTCAGCCTGCTGTCCCCAGCCAATCAACGCGCCCTCCTTGACCGGCAGGTGCCTGGGGAACTGCAGGGCTACCAGGAGGCCTACCGCACCTGGCAGGAGGCCAGGGAACGGCTCGAAACACTGCGCGCCACCGACCGCGAGCGGGCCCGTCAACTGGACCTGCTGACCTTCCAGGCTCAGGAAATTGCACAGGTCGCTCCGCAGATCGGTGAGGAAGAGCCCCTGCAGGCCGATCTGATGCGGCTGTCCAACCTCGATACCATTGCGCAGGGAGCGGCCGGGGCGCTGGAACTGCTGAGCGAAGCCGAAGAGAACGCCACCGGATACCTCGCGGAGGCGGTGCGCGCCCTGAATGCCAGTGCCCGGTATGACGAGACCAGTGCCCAGTTGCAGGTTGAACTGCGCACGGCAATGGAAAGCGTACAGGCCATCGTGGGGGAATTGCGCAACGTGGCCGAAAGCAGCGCCCCTGATCCGGAGGAACTGGCCCGCGTCGAGGGCCGCCTCGGGACCCTCAGCAAACTGCGCGCCAAGTATGGGCCGACCCTGGACGATGTCCTGGAGTTTCACGCTGGTGTGGAGCAGGAACTGGCCCTGTTGACCCGTGACGAGCAGGACGCCGGCACACTGGACGCCGAGGTCAGCCATCTGCGCACGCTGGTCGAGCAGGCCGGCCGCTGCCTGGATGAGGCCCGGACCCGCCGGGCCGGTCCCCTTGCTGCGGAGCTGGTCGAAGTCATCCGGCAGCTGGGCATGCCCCACGCACGGTTGGAGTTTCTGCCCACCCCGCACCCTGAGCCGACCGCGCACGGATTAAGTGACGTCACTCTACGCTTCACCGCCAACCCCGGAGAGGAACTGGCTCCGCTCTCCGACGTGGCCTCGGGCGGTGAACTGTCGCGGGTGATGCTGGCCATCAGCACGGTGCTGGGAGCGGATACCCCCGCTGTGGTGTTCGACGAGGTGGACGCGGGCATCGGGGGAGGCGCGGCGCTGGCGGTGGCCGCACAACTGGGCCGGCTGGCCCGTGAGCGGCAGGTCTTCGTGGTGACACACCTGGCGCAGATTGCCGCCCGTGCCGATCATCACTACAAGGTGGAAAAGGCGGTGGAGGGCGGGCGCACCGTCAGCCGGGTCCGGCGCCTGGTGCCGGCCGAACGGCTTGAGGAGATCGCGCGAATGCTCAGTGGCAATACCTCCGACGCGGCGCTCAAGCATGCCCGCGAACTGCTCGACGTCCCGCACGTGTCCTGACACGCGAGCCAGCGAGCGGATGTGCTTTTGCTCAAGGTGTCCTTCAGTCTGCCGTCAGAACCCCTGCATAAGCTGGGTATCATGAACAAGACACTTTTCCTGGCGCTGGGCTTCAGTGCCGGTCTCCTTTCTGCCTGCAGCATGACCGGTCCCAGCAATCTGCGCGTACACGAGGTCCTGCTGTACGGCGGAACCCAGGAACGGATCACCTGGGTCTACGGCAACCTCAGTGGCGGCCCCAGCAGCCTCAGGATTGGAGGTGCGACCACCGAGGTCCGTGCCCAGGTCCAGGATCCCCTTGCCCTGCCCGGCACGCTCAGTGTCAACGGTGGTGCCACCTACCGCGCTCCGACCACCCGTATGGAGCAGAAGCTGAGCGTGACGCGCGGCACCGATGGCCTGTTCACGGTCGTGCAGAACATGGCCGTGCCGGTGCGTGCGCTGTACTACACCGATGGCCGCAGCTGGCAGAAGCTCTCGGGAACCTCGGGCGTGGTGCGGGCGGAAACTGTGCAGGGGCTGCGCGGCGCAGGGCGGCTGACGGATGCCGAGGGCACAGTCCTGGCCACCGCTCTTCAGGGCCAGGGCCCGCTGGCAGTGGCCGTTCTGGACGAGACCCGGGTTCCCGACGCGGCACTGGCGGTAGAACCACGGCCCACCGAATACCTGCGCACGGCGCTGTATATCCTTCCCGGTGTCGTTACCCTGGCGCGGAGCGCTCCTGCGGTGCCTGCCCCCACCCAGCCGGCGCCCACTCAGCCAGCCCCGACCCCACCTGCCAGCAGCGCCCCCAGTACAGGAGCACGCGTGAATATCACCGAAGTGGCCCAGGGCAACAACGCAACTGTAACGTCGTTCAGTGTGCAGGTGGCCACGACCCAGGCCGCCGCCAGCGCGCTGTACGCCCAGGCCTATGGCCGCCAGACCAGCCCCCCATCGCCACCGAGCGTGGCCGGTGGAACGCTGGTCGGCGTGTTCCTGGGCCAGCGCACCACCGGCGGGTATGCCGTCCGGGTCACCGGAGCCAGTGCCAGCGCAGGTACCCTCACGCTCACGGTCCGGGTGACGGCACCGGGACCGGACAGCATCACGACGCAGGCCATCACGAGCCCGTGGGCGATCGTTCGGGTGCCCGGTACGTTTACCCGGGTGAACGTGGTCGATGAGCAGGGGCGTCCCCTGTCGGATCAGTCGGGCGGCGGCCAGTCGCGCTAACGGCCAGAAAACTTGATATAGAAGCGAAGCCGGTGATCATATGCCGGCTTCTTTGCTGGTGACGTCTGACGCAGGCACCCATCTGAACTGCGACGCGTCTGCCCCTGACGGCCAGATCCAGGTCGGCTCGGGATGACATAAAAAACCGGAGCACCCTGCACATGGGGCGCTCCGGCTGGAAGAGTAAGACTTTACTTGGTCGGAACCTTGATCTGGCCCTTGATGATGCGGGTCTTGATGCTCTCGAGCTTGATGATCTGAGAAGAGGGGATCAGGGCGCGGTTGTACTGGTCGACCGCATAGCCCACGCCGTTCTCGCGCAGACCGAAGCGGCGTTCGCCACCCTTGAAGCGGTCAGCCTTGACGTCGTTGATCAGCGAGTACACGGCGTTGTCCACGCGCTTGAGCATGCTGGTCAGGCCGTGGTTCAGGGTCGCGGGACGCTTGTCGAAGTCGCCCAGGTAGTTCTGGTTGCTGTCCACACCAATAAAGAACATCGGACGGGTGTTGCCGGCGCAGGCGCGCTGGTAGGACGCACTCTTGGGCACCTTGGCGAAGTTGTTGCTGGTGAACTTGATGCTGCCGCTGGCCTTGATGCACTGGGTCTGCTTGATGTAGTCGATCACGCCGTTGCCGCTGCCGCCGGCAGCAGCAAAGATGATGTCAGCACCCTTGGCGCGCATGCTGGCCGCGATTTCCTTGGCCTTGCCAGGGTTGTTCCAGGCGTCAGGGGTGGTACCCACGTACTGGGCGATGACGCGCGCCTTGGGATTGGCGGCCTTGACGCCCGCGGTGTAGCCGGCCTCAAACTTGTGGATCAGGGGGATGTCCATGCCGCCCACGAACCCGACCACGCCGGTGGCACTGTTCATGCCGGCCAGGTATCCGACCAGGTAGCTGCCTTCCTGCTCAGCAAAGACCAGGCTGGCCACGTTTTTCTGCTGGGAGACGTCGTCTACCAGACCGAAGTACAGGTCAGGGTTTTCCTTGGCGACCTGGGTGATGCTGGCGTTGTTGGCAAAGCCGACGCCCACGGTCAGGTCGAAGCCCTCGTTGGCGAAGGAGCGGATGCCCTGAATGATCTGGCTGGGGTCGCTGGGTTCGAAGTCATTGACCTTCACGCCCAGGTTCTTGGTGGCGCGCAGGCTGCCTTCGTAGGCGCTCTGGTTAAAGCTCTTATCGAACTTGCCGCCGGCGTCGTAGGCCATGCCAACACGCAGGGTCTGGGCGGAGGCAAGGGTGGTCGTCAGGGCAAGGGCCAGGGTCAGAAATTTCTTCATGGTGCTCCTTTGAGGACGTGGGAAAATCGTGTACAGAGTATACGAAATGAGGGGGTTGTACAGACTAGATAAATATCATGGCTGACTGACAAAGCCCTGACAGGCAGATAAACATTGTGACCGGGTTGCCTCAAAGTTCCGCTGAGGCACGAACCAGGGGCCGGTGATACGCTGCCTGCATGGATCAGGCCGCCCTGCCCGACGACCACGCCCGCTACCTTTCCCTGCGTGCCGAGGTCGCCCGCCACAACCGCGCCTACTACGAACAGGACGCGCCGGAAATTCCTGACGACGAGTACGACGCCCTGGCCCGCGCGTTGCGAGACCTGGAAGCCCGGCACCCCGAGTGGGTGGAGGACGAGAGTCCGGTACGGACGGTGGGCGGCGCGCCGAGTTCGGCCTTCCAGCCCGTGGCGCATCCTACCCCCATGACCAGCCTGGACAATGTGTTTGATGATGCGGAACTGCGTGACTGGCAGGAAAAACTGGCACGTTCACTGAACCTGCCTCCCGAATCGGACGACTTTACTTTTACAGGTGAACTTAAGATCGACGGTCTGAGTGTCAACCTGTATTACCTGGACGGCGCACTTCAGTGGGCGGCCACGCGCGGCAATGGCAGGGTGGGGGAGATGGTGACTGCTCAGGTGCTGACCGTTCCGGGAATTCCACAGCAGCTGAAAGGCATAAAAGGCCAGCTGGAAGTCCGCGGCGAGGTATATCTGAGCCGGGCAGACTTCGCTGCCTTCAATGCCCAGGCCGAAGAACTGGGCACGACTTTGCTCAAGAATCCTCGCAACGGCGCTGCGGGAGCGCTGCGTCAGAAGGACCCGGAGGTAACCCGAACCCGCAACCTCAAGGCCATTTTTTATAGTCTCGGCAAGCGCGACGGCGTCGGCGCCCGGACACAGAGCGAGGTGCTCCAATGGCTGGCAGGCCAGGGGTTTCCGGTCAGCCATTACAGCGAGACCTTCCGCGGTTACGCCGCCGCCGCTGACTATCACCGCCGGATGACCGAGGCGCGCTCAAACTTCGAATTCGATGCCGATGGCACCGTGATCAAGCTTGATCCTCTGAGCCTGCAGGAGGAAGCCGGTTTTACCAGCAGGGCGCCGCGCTGGGCGATAGCCTTCAAGTTTCCGGTCGAGCAGGTGGAAACGGTCCTCGAATCGATCACCGTCAACGTGGGCCGCACGGGGAAGCTTGCGCCGCTGGCACACCTGGCCCCACGCCTGATCGAGGGCAGCACCGTCAGCAAAGCTACCCTGCACAACGAGGACTACATTCACCAGATGGACCTGCGGATCGGCGATACCGTGGTGGTTCGCAAGTCAGGCGGGGTTATTCCGCAGATCATGCGGGTGGTGACCGAAAAGCGCCCGGAAGGTGCCGTGCCGTTCGTCTTTCCTACCCATTGCCCGGAATGCGGCCACGAGGCCACCCGCGCCGAAGGAGACGCCAACACCTATTGCCCCAATCCTGCCTGCCCGGCCCAGCGTTTCGAGCGGATCCGCTATTTCGTGTCGCGGGGTGCGATGGATGTTCGCGGCATCGGCGAGAAGCTGGTCATGCAGGTGATCGAACATGGTCTGGTCCGCGACGCTGCCGACCTTTATCTGCTGACCGCCGAGCAGCTGTCGGGACTGGAACGCGGGGGCGAAAAGAAGGCGCAGAACATCCTAAGCCAGCTCGAAGCCAGCAAAACGCGGCCCCTGTGGCGGTTGATCAATGCGCTGGGTATGACGCACGTCGGCGAGCGGAATGCTCAGGCTCTGGCGCGTGCGTTCGGCAGCCTGGACGCCCTGCTGCAGGCCACCGAGGAACAGATCGAGGCGGTTCCGGGGATGGGCGGCGTGATTGCTGTGAGCGTCAGCGCGGCGCTGGCCGACCCCACCATGCGCGACCTGATTGCCCGCCTGCGCGCCGCCGGCCTGACCCCTGAAGAGGAGCAAACCGGGCGCGGGGAGCAGCTGGCGGGCGTGAATTTCGTGATCACCGGGTCCCTTTCCCGGCCGAGGGACGAGCTTAAGAGCCTGTTGGAAGCGGCGGGCGCGCGGGTCACGGGGAGTGTGACCAAGAAGACCAGCTACCTTGTCGCCGGGCAGGACGCCGGAAGCAAACTTGACCGGGCGCGTGAACTGGCCGTGCCGGTGCTTGATGAGGCGGCCCTGGACACGCTGTTGCAGGAACGTGGAGTACCGGTTCCGGGCGTTCAGGCGCCTGCCGCGCCCACCGTCTAAACTGAGAAGAACCGCGCAGTGTATTCCCGCTGCGCCCGGAGGCACCACACCATGAGCACCAGTGAAGTCGAAATCAGCAAAAGTGTCCTGCTGGACATTGCCGCCACTACCCTGGAAGGCATCGAGGGCACCGAGATCTCCAGCGCTCCTATCAAAGTCGGAGAAGTTCTTCGCAACCAGCAGGGTGCCCGTAAGCCCCGCGCCCTGAAAGTGACCCGCGAAGGTAACGACGTTACGGTGGACGTCGGCCTCAACGTGGATTACGGACGCAACCTGGTAACCGTGTCGCAGCAGGCCCAGCGTGAGGTGTGCGAGAACATCGAACTGATGACCGGGCTCAAGGTCCGGGCCGTGAACGTCACCGTGCAGGGCGTCTGCCTGCCGAAAGGAAGTGCCGCTTGACGCGCCGCCGGGAAAAGGCGTTGCAGCCTGTGGGCACACGCCGGGCTGCCCGCGAATTCGTGTTCCGGGTGCTGTTCGAGGCCGACCGCGGTGACCTGCCTCTGGATACCGTTTTTACCCGCTCAGAGGGCGCCATGAGGGAGGGCGACGACACGTTTCCCCAGTTGAGTGCCGATGCCCTGACGTTTGCCAACGAACTGGTGCGCGGACTGGAGCAGCACCAGGGAGATATAGATGCGACACTGCGCCGGACCATCCGGGGCTGGAGCTTCGATCAGATGGCCCAGACCGACCTGAACGTCCTGCGGCTGGCGGCGTATGAGCTGACCTATACGCCGGAGCCGCATCCGCCCGTCATCGAGAGCGCGGTGCGTATCGCGCGCAAATTTGGTGGAGACGACTCCGGTCGCTTCGTCAACGGGGTTCTCGCTGGGCTGAGCCGAAGCCTGCAGTCCTCGGGCCCGGCCCGGTCTGACTGCCAGACTGACTCCGCGCAGGACTAGCATGGGTGCCCGCGTCCTGGCGGGCGCGTCCGCCGCAGGTGCCCTCCTGACCCAGGCTTCCCGGCGTGCCTCGAGCCTGAGCATTCGCCCGCATCTGGTGTTGATCCGGGCTGGCACGGACCCGGCCAGCCTGAGCTATATCCGTGGCAAGCAGCGTCAGGCCGAGATAACCGGTCTGCGCACGACGGTACACGCACTGCCGGAATCAGTCACCCTGCCGGAGCTGCTGACGCTGCTGGCGACCTTGAATGCCGACAGCGGCGTTCATGGCATCCTGGTTCAGCTGCCTTTGCCTCCCCATCTGCCGGTCGCTCCGCTTCACGAGGCTGTTGATCCCCGCAAGGATGTGGACGGCTTTCATCCGCTGAATGTGGGACGGTTGTGGTCAGGAACCCGTGCCGTTGACGCCCCGGTCCTGGCCCCTTGCACGCCGCTGGGGGTGCTGGCTCTGCTGAGGCATCACGGGATTCCAGTGGCGGGCCGGCGGGCCGTGGTCGTGGGGCGCAGTGACATCGTGGGACGCCCGATGGCCGCTGTGCTGCTGGGTGCCGACGCCACGGTGACGGTCGTTCACCGCCGGAGCACCGACCTCGCGGCCCTGACCCGTGAAGCCGATGTGCTGGTCGTGGCGGCTGGGCAGCCCTGGCTGATCACCGCAGATATGGTTCGGCCCGGCGCGACGGTGGTGGACGTCGGAATTCACCGCATTTCCGGAGAGGGACAGCCTGTGCGCCTGACCGGAGACGTTCACCCGGAGGTCGCCGGGGTGGCCGGCGCCCTGACTCCTGTGCCGGGTGGCGTGGGACCGCTCACGGTGGCCCAGCTGATGTTGAACACCGTGCTCGCCGCTGAACGGCAGGTAAACTGGAATGTAGTGTGAACGCCCTGCAAGAACTTTTTGGGAATCCCTGGCTGTGGACCGCGGTGCTGGCCTCGACCGGTGCTCAGGTGATCAAGGTCCTTCTGATTCTGCTGCTCGAACGGCGCTGGCGCCCCGGAGCCTTCATGGAAACAGGGGGCATGCCCAGTAGTCACAGCGCCATGGTCACGGCCCTGGCCACCGGTGTCGGCCTGACCCAGGGCTTCGGCAGTCCGCTGTTTGCTGTCAGCGCCGTGTTTGCTCTAATTGTCATGTACGACGCTACAGGTGTGCGCCACAGCAGTGGTCAGCAGGCCCGGCTGCTCAACGAACTCGTCGGAGAGTTGCGCGCCGTGGTGCGCGAGGGCTTTGCTCCGCTGCCCCTCAGGGTATTGATGGGCCACACCTATCTTGAAGTGCTGATCGGGTCGGTACTGGGAATCGTGGTGGGCTGGCTGTCGTTCAACATTCTGTAACCAGAGCTGAGACCCGGGCCGGCAGGAACCGGCGTGGCGCCGTATTTATATGATTGTCGTTTATGTGATTGTCGGGACAGCGGCGTGGCGCCTGGTCCGGCCCCGCTTTCATCCCGACGGTGCAGCGGTCTGCCCCCGTACACCGTCGTGGACGCATTTTCAGACGGCCTGCACACCCCGCAGAACGCCGTCGAGCAGCATCCTGAGACGCTCGCGTGTAAAGGGGCGCTTGCCCTCAAGCAGGATACCGTCGCCAGCATGGAGGTGCCAGTGTTTGCTGCCGCCCATCAGGCGCAGGCTGACCGCCTTGAGATCCGCGTAACGTGGGCTGACCGCCGCCACCATCTGCGGCTGCCCGCCAGCGCTCAGGCTGACACTCATAATGGTCGTCGGCAGCTCGTAGGGCCGTTCCATCCGGTAAATATAATCGGGGAAATCGGCGACCTTCTCGAAGCTCAGGCCGCGTGCGGCGGCCTCCTCCTGAAGCCAACCCAAAAACTCTACCCACTGCGCGTACAACGCCGAGTCCGATGCATGTGACATGTCACCCGAGTCTAGTGGAAAACTGGCCGGGTGTGGACCATGCGCCAGTTGGCCGGTGCCCGGGAGCACCCCGTTGCGACCAGATGACAGGATGCGGCGCAGCATCGTCATTGGCACCACGGGCAGGGGCGAGACGACACTAGCTGCAAGCCTCGCGGGCCGGCTTAATGTGCCTTGCGGCGAGCAGGACGCCTGGAACCACGGACCGCACTTGAGGGAAACGCCGAGGGCTCAGTTTCGTGCCCTTGTGGACACCTTCACGTCGGAGTCAGCCTGGGTCATGGACGGCAACTCCAGCAAGGCACGGGATATTGGCCGGTCACGTTCCGACACGCTGGTCTGGTTTGCACCAAGCCTGCGGTTCCAGAGCGCGCTGCGGACCCAGAGCTAAAGTCTCTGTCAGCCCTGAAGGAGCAGGCGGCCTCCCGCTGCGTCCACCCGGACTTCGCCGCCGGCCACAATTTCACCGGTCAGGGCGTCGCGCCACTCGCCTGCCGGGAGGGTCAGGCTGACCTCGTGGGCCTTGCTGCGCCGGCTGGCCAGGGCGATCACACGTGACAGCTGCCCGTCGGCTGCGGTGACCTCACGCAGGAAGGCCAGGGCGTCAGGCTCAGCGTGCAGAAAGCGCAGGCTCCCGCTGTGCAGGGCAGCGGTCTGGTGCCGCACGGCGATCAGGGCTTTGATTCTGGCCAGCAGTTCCTGGTCCCACTGACTCTCGTCCCACGGCATCGGCTCGCGGCACCAGGGCATGTTTCCGGCCCGGCTCTGGGACAGACCGATCTCGCTGCCGTAGTAGGTGCACGGCACTCCGGGATAGGCCATCAGCAGCGTGAAGGCGGTCAGAAAGCGTGTGCGGTCGTTGCCCAGCCGGAAATGCGCCCGCCCGATGTCGTGCGATTCGAGGAGGTTGAACATGCTCAGCGCGACTTCCGGTGCCAGGGCGTGATAGGCGTCCCACAGGATATCGGCCACTTCCTCGCCATCAAGGCGGCTGGGTTCCTGGAAAAAGGTTGCTCCGGCCAGCCACTGCATGACGGGAAGTCCGAACCCGTGATAGTTCATGCTGCCGTCTTCACCCTGGCCGTCCAGGGCGTGCTCGGGATCATAGAAGCGTTCACCGAAGACGTAGGCATCCGGGCGTTCCTGCCGCGCGGCAGCCTTCAGGGCGCGGTGCAGCGGCAGGTTGTCGGCATCCGTGCCACCGCTCCCGATCATATGGGCGACGTCCAGGCGCCAGCCCGCTGCGCCCTGCCGCAGCCAGTGGCGCACGACGCTGCTCTCCCCACTGAAGAACTCTTCTACCGCACTTTCGTTGCAGTAATCGATCTTGGGCAGGGTAGGTACATCGAAAAACGAGTGGTACGGGGGTTTGCCGGGCTCGTCGCGCCAAGTGAACAGCGCGCGCTCCGGGGCATCCGGGCTTGCCAGGGCTGCCTGGAACAGGGCGTTCTCGTTGCCCATATGGTTGAACACCCCGTCGAGCACGATGCGGATGCCCGATTGATTGGCTTCGCGGACCAGTTCATCCCAGGCCTCTTCGCCCCCCAGGTGGGGATCGACGCGCCGGTAGTCGGTGATGTCGTAGCGGTGGTTGCTTGGCGACTCGAAAATGGGAGTAAGCCACAGCCCGGTAATGCCCAGATCACGCAGGTAGGGCAGCGCCTGGGTCACACCATTCAGGTCGCCGCCGTAATGCCCGTGGATGTCACCCTGGGCATCAACCGGGTGGTCCCACGCGACGTGCTCGACCGGTCGTCCTTCGTAGATGTACTCACCGGTTTTGACGTCGTTGCCGGGATCTCCGTTGCGGAAACGGTCCGGGAAGATTTGATAAAAGACGCTGCACCACGCCCACTCCGGCGCCACGTGCCCGGAGAGATACTGAAACCAGCTGCGAAAGCCCCGGCGGCTGCGGTGCAGCCCCAGCGCCGTCAGGTTAAGGTGGTCGTCAGCGAGGTTGAGCTGCCAGGCGTAGCGCACCCGGTGGTCCTGGAGCGGCAGTTCGGCCTCGAACCAGCGGCCTTCTCCAGAGAATTCAGAGGGAGCAGCAACCTCCTGTGCGGGCAGGGTCTCGATTTCTCCGACCTGCACGACCTTGAGCGTCACGCCTGTGACTGGCAGGGTGGTCCGGACGCGAATACGTACCGTCTGTCCCAGTGGTGCTCCCAGCTGCTGCGTGTACGCCGGGGTGTGATCGTGCTGAGCTTTGTAACCTGTAAACACCATGTCGTTCCTCCAAAAGAGCAGTCCCGGGACAACTCACCCGTGTCAGTGCGGGAGGTCGTGCCGGGACGGCAAGCGTTGCCTGTGAATTTGCTGAAGTCTGCCTGCCCGACCCTGCCCAGGTCAAGCGTGGGACTGGACTGTACATCTCTCCTTGTGCCGCAGCCGTTTACATGTAATACTCACCGGGTTCCAAAATCTGTTGAGTGACTTCATTTGCTGGGTGTGACCTGGCAGATGGCAGGAGGTGCATGTGGTGTTTCAGCCGGTGGCCAGCGCCCGTGTGGTGGACCTGGTTCGGGACAGCCTGCGTCAGGCCATCCTGACGGGTGATCTGACGCCTGGAACCCGGCTCAGCGTGCCGGAACTGGCCAGGCAGTTGCAGGTGTCGCGCTCGCCGGTGCGTGAGGCCGTGTTGCTGCTGGTCGGCGAAGGTCTGGCGGTTGAGCATTCGCGCCGTGGGGTGGAGGTCGCTCAGCTGAGTCTGGCTGACCTGCTCGAGCTGTATGAACTGCGGGCAGCTACAGATTCGCTGGCAGCTGCTCTGGCCGCAGAGCGCATGACGACCACCGACCTCGCGGCCCTGCGCGGCGTTATGGACGCCCAGGGGGCAGCTGCCCTGCGCGACCCGCGGCAGTTCCGGACCCTGGACCGCCGCTTTCATCAGATCATCGTGCAGACCAGCGGTAATGCCCGCCTTGTTCGTCACGCGGAACTGCTTTCGCGTGAGATGTGCCTGGCGGACCACTGGCGGCTGGACACCGAGGCCCACCTGAAACTCAGCCACGAGGAACACCGCACCATCGAGCGGGCCCTGCGTCAGCGTGACGCGCATGGCGCTGAACAGGCCATGCGCGCCCACCTGCGCCGCGTGGCCTGTTCGGTTCAGACTCACCATTGCCCCCACCTTTCCCCGTCCCCCCAAGGAGACAATCATGCGTAAATTTATGCTGCTCACTCTGTCCGTGGCTCTTGCCGGCAGTGCCCAGGCCCAGGGCACCATCAAGATCGGTGCCATCACGTCCGTCACCGGCCGCTTCGCCGAGTTCGGAAAAATGCAGCTGGCCGGTTTCAAGGTCGGCGTGGCGGAGGTCAACCGCAGGGGCGGCATCGGCGGGCGCAAGGTCGAACTGATCATCGAGGACAACGCCTCGGACGTGAACAAGGGCCTGGCCGCCGCCGAGCGCCTGGTGAATGCTGGCGTGCCCCTGGTGATCAATGAGTACAGCAGCTCGCTGGTCAAGGCGCAGGCGCAGTATCTGGCCCGGCAGCGGGTACCGAATCTGGTCATCACGTCCAGCGGTGACGACATCACCAAGCCGGGAAGTGACTACATCTTCCGCCTCAATCAGCCAGCCACCGAGTACGCCCGCGTGATTCTGAATATCTTCCGTGACAAGAAGTTCAAGACCATGGCCGTGATTGCCGGCACCGGTGCCTTCGAAAAGAGCGTGGCGGACGCCGCCCAGGTGATCGCCAAGGAGTACGGCATCAACATCGTGGAAGACCAGCGCTACGACAAGGGTCTGACTGACTTCCGCCCGGTGCTCAACCGGATTAAGGCCAAGAACCCCGACGGCCTGCTGATGGTCTCCTACGCCGAGGACAGCGTGGCCCTGATGCGTCAGGCCCGCGAGGTCGGCGTCAAACCGCGCCTGTTTGCCGGAGGCGCGGCCGGCTTCGCCCTGCCGGAGTTCGTCAAGGACAGCGGCACGGCTGCCGAGAACGTCATCACCGCGACTGCTTGGATTCCGCAGCTGCGCTACAGCGGCGTGCAGAAGCTCAACGTGGAACTGGTTAAAGCGCTGGGCGGCGCCGAACCGAGTTACCACGCCGCTCAGGCCTACGCCGGGGTGATCGTGGCCGCCGAGGCCATCCGGCGCGCCGGAGGCACCGATCGCGAGAAGGTCAAGGTGGCACTCAACGGCCTGAACATGCAGACGGCGTTTGGGCCGGTTCAGTTCAAGGACTATGACGGGTTCCGCAACCAGAATCCGCTGGTGATGGTGGCGCAGCAGGTGCAGGGGGGCAAATTCGTGCCCATCTACCCCAAGAGCGTGATTCCCAAGGCCATCAAGTTCGAGCGCTGAAGGTGAGGGGGCGGCCGCAGACTTACCTGCGGCCGCCCTCCTGCCGGGGCGCCCCGGGGCACGCTGCTCCGCCGTACGCCCCGGAAAACTGGGTGCCCAGCGCAAGCAACGGCGAGCCCGGACCGGGGCGCGGCAGGGCTGACCCACAGCACAAGGGCGACAGACTCCCCCCTGACCTTTCCGCAATTTCTTTCAAGGAGCCCGAATGGACCAAGCAGCCGTCACGGCTTTTTTCCAGACCCTGGTGCAGGGCCTGCTGACCGGGGGCCTTTACGCCCTGATCGGCACCGGCCTGAGCCTGATCTTCGGTGTGATGAAGGTCATCAATTTCGCCCACGGCGACTTTCTGGCGATCGGGATGTTCATTACCCTGGCCCTGTTCAAAACGCTGAACATCGATCCCTACCTCAGCCTGCTGGTGGCTGCGCCCGCGGGTTTTGCCCTGGGATACATCATCCAGCGGTTCGTACTGCGCCGGCTGGGGGACCGCCTGGGCGAGGGGAGCATGCTGGCCACGCTGGGCCTGGGCCTGATCATCAGCAATACGCTGCTGCTGGGGTTCGGAGCCCAGCCGCAGAGCATCAACGTGCCTTACGCCACCAACACCTTTGCCTTTGCCGGGGTTCAGGTCAGCATCCCACTGCTGATCGCCGGACTGGGCACGCTGGCGGTGATCGCGGGTCTGAACCTGCTGCTCTACCGCACTGAACTTGGACGGGCCATTCGCGCCACGGCGCAAAATCCCCTGGGGGCGGAACTGCAGGGAGTCAAGACGGCCAACATTCAGGCCATCGTGTTCGGGATGGGCGTGGCCTTCGCGGCGATTGCCGGCGTGCTGCTGATGCCGCTGCTGTATGCGTTTCCCACGGTGGGCGAGAACTACACCACCAAGGCCTTTATCGTGACCGTCCTGGGTGGCCTGGGGAATCTGCCGGGCGCCGTGGTGGGCGGGCTGGTGCTGGGCGTGATCGAGTCGCTGGGGGCCTTTTATGTCAGCAACAACTACCGGGATGCCTACGGGCTGGTCGCCTTCCTGCTGGTGCTGCTGCTGCGCCCTGAAGGTCTCTTCGGGAAGACGGTGAAACGGGTATGACGGCTGCTCCCATGTCACTTCCGCGTCCGCGCGCCCTGACCTTCGGCAACGTGTGGCTCAGCGCCGTGATTCTGGCGGTGCTGTTCATCTATCCCTTCGTGTTCGGCAAGACCATGAACTTCGGAATCTCGACCCTGCTGTTTGCCGGGCTGGCCATGAGCTGGAACATCCTGGGCGGCTGGGCCGGGCAGACCAGCCTCGGGCACGCCGCCCTGCTAGGTATCGGGGCCTACACCATGACCCTGCTGGCCACGCCCGAGCGAGTGCCGGCATTCTTCGGCGGACCGGTCGCGCCCTGGTGGGGCACCCTGATCGGCATGGTGCTGGCCGTGGCGCTGGCGGCCGTCTGGGGCGGGCTGACCTTCCGGCTGCGCGGCAGCTACTTCACGCTGTCCACGATTGCGGTGGCGCTGGTGATCCGTCTGGTCGCCATCAACAGCGAATGGACCGGCGGCAGCGAAGGCCTGTTCATGCCCGAACTGCCCCGCTTTTTCGGCCTGGACCTGTTCGACCGCCGTGTGGAGTACTGGCTGGCCTTTGCCTTCGTGGTACTGACCCTGCTGGTGACCCACCTGATCCGCCGTTCCCGGCTGGGGTATGCGCTTCAGGCCGTGCGGGAAGACGAGGACGGCGCCCGCGCGCTGGGGATTGATCCGACCCGCATGAAGCTGATCGCGTTCATGATCTCAGCGGCCCTGACTGCGTTGGGCGGCTCGCTGTACGCCATCTACCTGCAGGCCTTCGAGCCCCACACCCTGCTGGAACTGCCGATCAGCGTGCAGATCGCGCTCATGGCGATTATCGGCGGGCGCACCAGCATCCAGGGGCCGCTGATCGGTGCGGTTCTGCTCGCCACCTTCGGTGAGGTGTTCCGCAACATCTTCAGCAGCGCCAACCTGCTGATCTACGGGGTGCTGATCCTGCTCGTGACGCTGTTTGCGCCCAACGGCCTCATGGGCCTGTTCTCGCGCGGCGGCCAGAAACTGGGGACCGCACGATGACGCGCGAACCTGTCACGGACCAGCACCAGCCTGTCCTGCCGGAGCTCACCACCTTCCCCGGTGAGGTCATTCACGCACCCAAGGGGCCGCCACTGCTGGTCGCCGAGGGCATCACCGTGCGCTTTGGCGGGGTCACCGCCGTCAAGGACATCAGCCTGGCCGTTCGTCCCGGCGAGATTCTGGGGCTGATTGGCCCAAACGGAGCGGGCAAGACGACCCTCTTCAACGCTCTGACCGGCTTTGTGCGCCCCAGCCAGGGCCGGGTCACCTTCGACGGCCGTGACATCACCACCCTGCAACCGCAGGCCAGGGCCAGAATGGGCATGGCCCGGACCTTCCAGGTCGAGCGCCCCTTCGAGGACCTCAGTGTGCTCGAAAACGTGCTGGTGGCCGCCTTCCTGAAGCACCGGGGTCGCGCCGCCGAAGACCACGCCTACGTGGTGCTGGAACGGGTCGGCCTGGCTGACCGGGCCGCGCAGCCCGCCTCTCAGCTCAACCTGGCGCGCCGCCGCCGGCTGGAACTAGCCAAGGCCCTGGCACTCGAACCGCGTCTGCTGTTTCTCGACGAGAGCATCGCTGGCCTCAACCCCCCGGCCCAGCAGGAAATGGTGGCCCTGATCCGCGAGCTGGCCCGTTCGGGCCTGGGCATCGTGATGGTCGAGCACATCATGCACGTGATCATGAGCCTGTCCGACCACGTGATCTGCATGGCCTTCGGCGAGCTGCTGGCCGAGGGCGACCCGCATGTCGTGGCCGCCCACCCGGACGTGATCCGGGCCTACCTGGGAGACGACCATGACTGAGCAGAGCGTGATGCCGGCACGGCCCGGTTTCGTTGCCGGCGACCGGGTGCTGGAGGCCAGCAACATTGACGTGGCCTACGGCGAGGTGCAGGTGGTGTTCGGTGTGTCGCTGCACGTGGACAAGGGCGAGCTGGTGGGACTTGTGGGTGGCAACGGCAGCGGCAAAAGCACCATCCTGCGGGTGCTGTCGGGGATGCTGAGGGCCCGCGCGGGAACCGCCACCTACCGCGGTCAGAACCTCAACGGCGTGCCGCCCCACCGCATCACCGACATGGGCGTGGCGCACGTGCCGATGGGCCGTCAGCTGTTCGGCCAGATGACGGTGGAGGAGAACCTGCTGATGGGCGCCTACCTGCCGCGAACCAAGGCCAACCGCGCCGCGAACCTTCAGAAGGTCTACGACTTCTTCCCGCGCCTGACGGAAAAGCGCCTGACTCCAGCAGCAGCGCTGTCGGGCGGTGAGCAGCAGATGGTCGCCATCGGCCGCGCGTTGATGAGCGAGCCCGAGGTCCTGCTGATGGACGAACCCAGCCTGGGGCTGGCTCCGCTGGTGGTGTCCGAGGTCATGCGGGTCATCGGCAGCCTGCGGGAGCTGGGCCTGACGGTGCTGCTGGTCGAGCAGAACGTCCGGCAGGTGCTGCGCGTCACCGACCGCACCTACGTACTGGAACTGGGCCAGCTGGTCAAGGAAGGCCCCAGCCGGGACCTGATGGGCGATCCCGACATTATCAAGGCGTATCTGGGCGTCTAGAAGGTGTGGCTTCCGGGCTCCCGGGTACCCAGCCTGGGAGCCCCGCTCAGTGTTTTCGAAAGACCCGTTGTTGCAGAGCAGTCCCCGCGCTGGTCACGACCGAGGTCAGCCGGCCCACGGCTCCCGCAACCATCCGGGGGACGGGCGACCCATCTCGGCTGCGTTCAGCCGCCTCCACGGCGCGGCGCATGGCCGGCAGCGGATCGGTCAGCACCGGACCGTGGCCAGCAGCAAGAAACCGGGCGGGAATATCCAGCAGCAGGCGCGCACTTCGCACCGTCTGTGCCGGGTCGTGGGTGCCGAATGTCGGCAGGGGAAACACCATACTCAGTTCGCTGGCCACATGCAGGCGCGGCACATTGACGAAGGTGTCTCCGGCATACAGGGCGCCGTTGCGTTCATCGTAGTACGCGACGTGGCCGGGGGAATGGCCCGGTGTGGCAATCACAAGCAGGGACCCGACCCGGTCTCCGTCCTTCAGCACATGGGTTGGAAGGGTCCGGCAGCCGCGCTCGGCGAGGAGGCGCCTGTCCTCCGTTCCGACTAAAATCTCCAGGTGGGGATCGGCCGCTTTCAGGGTGTCCACGGCGCCAAAGTGATCGGTGTGCCCGTGGGTGAGTGTGATGCGCTTCAGGGGTCTGCCGGTGGATTTCACGATGCGCTTGACCGAGCGCTCGAGGCCCGGCAGACCGGCATCGACCAGGGTGAAGCCGTCGTCCTCCGCGACCAGATAGGAGTTGACCAGACCATACTGGACCAGACGAAGTGGAGCGCCTTTCACCGGGTTCCTCCGGCAGCAGGGAAGGTTGACGCTACGGAGCCTTCATATATCGGCTGTTCCAGAGGCTGCTGATCCGCTCCCGTGACCCGGCCCGTGAAAAGCGGACTGCTCAGGGCGTCGGTGTTGCACCAGTCTGGACCAGGAGACGACGTATCAGACCTTCTTCCCCCAAAGTGAACGCTGTTCGTCTTCATGGCTAACACCGTACACCTTGGGCCGGGTAACTGTCAAGGCGTACAGTGTTCACTGTGCCGTTTCCAGCCCGACTTTCTGCCTCCTCCATCATTGACGCTGCCTGGATCCTGCTCCAGGAGGGCGGTCAGGACGCTCTGAACATGCGTGCTCTGGCCGCGGCGCTCGGCGTGCGTCCGGCCAGCCTGTACCGTCATTTCGAAAACCGTGAAGCACTGGTTCGTGCTCTGGCCGAACGTGGTGTGCTTGAGCTTCAGGACGGTATCGCCAGGGCCACTCAGGGCAAGGGACCTCGCGACGCCCTGTGGGCTGCGGCGTCCACGTACCTGAACTACGCCCGTAACCATCCGCACGCCTACGCCCTGATGCTGTTCGGCGACGATTCTGCCCAGACATCGGCGCAGGGCCAGAGTGCGGCCAAAGCGTTGTGGAACACGCTCCTGAAGCTGGTCGGTGACCTGAGCGGTGACCCCGACGACACCGACCAGGCGGTGGCGTTCTGGACCTTTCTGCACGGCGCCGCCATGCTTGATCGCCAGGGCTTATACGGAGCCAGTGGTCCGCGCGGGGGACTCGACGTGGGTCTGACCGCACTTCTCAATCACATGGAGACCGCAGGCGGCTCCGGTGATCCGTCTTCCTGACCGTCCCGGCCTGCCGCGCGTACACTTCAGGGCATGATCACCCGCCGCCAGACCGTCACTGTGGAAGTGGGAGGAATTCCCGTTGGATCGGCCCATCCCATCGTGGTGCAGTCCATGACCAACACCGACACCGCCAACGCTGAGGCCACGGCCATTCAGGTAGCGCAGCTCGCCCGGGCGGGCTCGGAGATCGTGCGCGTCACGGTCAACACCCGCGAAGCCGCAGCGGCCATCCCCGAGATCGTGGCGCGCCTCGACGAAGTCGGACTGAACGTTCCCATCGTGGGGGATTTCCACTACAACGGGCACATCCTGCTGCGCGAGTATCCCGAAACAGCCCAGCTGCTGGCCAAGTACCGTATCAACCCCGGCAATGTCGGCGCGGGGCAGCACCACGACGCCAACTTCGCCACCATGATCGAGGTGGCCAAAGAATTCGATAAACCCGTGCGGATCGGGGTCAACTGGGGCAGCCTGGATCAGCAGGTCCTGGCCCGGCTGATGGACGAGAACACTGCCCAGGGCAGCCCGAAAACCGGTACGGACGTCATGATCGACGCCATGGTCGTCTCGGCCCTGGAGTCTGCCCAGTACGCCGAGAGCCTGGGGCTGGCACACGACCGGATTCTGATTTCCGTCAAGGTGAGCAGCGCGCCGGAACTGTGGCAGGTGTACCGGCAGCTGGCTGCCCGGTGTGACTATCCGCTGCACCTTGGCCTCACCGAGGCCGGCATGGGCATGAAAGGCATGGTGGCGACCAGTGTCGCGCTGGCGCCGCTGCTCACGGAAGGCATCGGGGACACCATCCGCGTCAGCCTGACCCCTGAGCCTGGGGCCAGCCGCAAGCTGGAAGTCGAGGTCGCGCAGCAGATCCTGCAGAGCCTGGGGCTGCGGCAGTTCCTGCCGCAGGTCACCAGCTGCCCCGGCTGCGGGCGGACCACCAGCTCGTTCTTTCAGGAACTGGCCCAGAAAATCCAGGATTACATCCGTGACACCATGCCCGACTGGAAGGGCCGTTACCCCGGAGTGGAGGAGATGCAGGTGGCCGTCATGGGCTGCATCGTGAACGGGCCAGGAGAGAGCAAGCACGCCAATATCGGGATTTCCTTGCCCGGGACCGGAGAAGATCCGCGTGCTCCGGTGTACCAGGACGGCAGACTGCTGACCACCCTGCGCGGCCCACGAATCGCGGAGGACTTTCAGGAACTGCTGGAAACCTACGTCGAAAGGCGCTATGGCCGTCACGAAGTACACCCATGAACGTCTGGGGAACCGGTCCGTTTGAAAACGAGGTGGGCGCCGCTTTCGCACAGGAAGTGCAGCAGGACGGCCCCCTGGCTCTGGCGGAAGCTTTTGAGGTGGCCCTGGACCCCGACACCGACTTTCTGGCGGCCGAGGAAGGTCACCGGGTCCTGGCTGCGGCCCAGATTCTGGCCGCCGTGCTGGGCGGTGACACCGCCTCCCTGACCGATGCCGGGCTGCGGGCCTGGGTGCAGGACCACACCGCTGCCCGCGCCGTCCAGATGGCCCAGTGGCGTGATCTGGCCCGCGAGGCCCTGGACCGGACCCTGGGGCCAGACAGTGAACTGCCTGAACAGTGGGAAGACAGCGCCGACGCGGACACCTGGCGTGCCGAGGTGCAGCGATTGCGCCTCCAACTGGGCTGACCCGACCGTAACCGCCGCAAAAATAACGGTGCTGGCGAGGGGCTCAAGCACCGCGCCAGTTCCTGTGGGGCATGTCGAACTCGGGGCCCGCACCGCCGTGCCACAAATGTGGCATGCAGCCTCCAGATGCATGGTTATGGTGGGGCTGGAAATTTTATGAAGAAAATCACAAGTCCAGCCACCCTTCTGCTCATGCTTCCCCTCACCCTGGCCAGTTGTGGTCTCTTTGAAACCAAGGCTCCTGAAGACCGCACGTTTCAGGACCAGAAACTGAACTGGCACGCCTGTGACCCCTCCATTCTGGGTAAAGACGAGTCCGAGCTGTTCACCACGCTGGGAGAACGTCTGGTCTGCGCTGATATGCAGGTCCCCATGAACTGGGAGGCTCCCGCTGCCGGCAAGGCCAGCGTCTCGCTGATCCGCCTCAAGGCAGCCAACCCCGAGCAGCGCCAGGGCGCCATCTTCTTCAATCCTGGAGGTCCCGGCGGCGACGGGCTGGGTTTTGCGCCGTGGTACGGCTTCGCCTGGGGGAAGGCCGACGCGAACACCCCGGTGGGTGCCAACCTGAAGGAAATGACCGAACAGTTCGATCTGGTGGGCTTTTCTCCCCGTGGTGTGGGCGCCAGCTCCCGCCTGTACTGCGGCAGCAACGAACTGGCCCCGGTTGTTCATTCGCCGGCCAGTGACCGCAGTGAAAAAAACATTTCGGCCATGATCCGAACTGGGCAGCTGGTGGCCAGTGCCTGCCAGAAAAATCCGCTGACTCCGTTTATCAACACCGACGCCACCGTGCGCGACCTGGACCTGGCCCGGCATCTGATGGGTGACCAGAAGCTGAACTACATCGGCTATTCCTACGGCACCTGGCTGGGATCCTGGTACGCCAAGCGCTTCCCTGAGACGACCGGACGCATGCTGCTGGATGCCAACATGCCGTTCCACGCCACCATGCAGGCCGCGTTTGAAGCCGACCCGATGACCTTCCAGCGTGATTTCCGCGAGGTCGTGGTGCCTTACCTGACGCGTCTTGGCGGGATGTTCGGCCTGGGAGAAACACCCGAGGAGGTGTACCAGAAGTACGCTGGTCTTGGCGAGCCCATCAAGAGCGTTGTCGGCGGCGCGACCGCCAGCATGCTGTACAACCGCGACGCCTACCCGTCCATCGGCGTGGTGCTCAAGGTGGCCAGCGTGGTCGACGGCCTGATCAAGGCCAGCCCCAATGCCGGCACGGAAGCGTGGCTAGCTCAGGCTGCCCAGGCCACTTATTTCCCCAATCAGAAGCTCAATAATGTGGCCCGCTCGATGGCTGCCGAACTGCTGTACTACCGCGACAGCCTCGTCACGCAGACGCCTGTGCCTGTGGTGCTCACTGAGGGCAGTGCCACCAACACGGCCGTGATCTGTAACGACACCGCCTGGAATCAGGACCTGGGCTACTGGCGAGGCGCGGACGAGCGCAACGCTGTGGAATCGCCCCTGATCGGCGGTTCGTTCGTATCAATTCCCTGCCTGTACTGGAAGGGCGGACCCACCGTGAAGAAGCCCGAGGTGCCGGCACAGATGCCGCCCGTCCTGATGCTGCAAAACGAGTACGACCCGGCCACCCCGAAAGAAGGCGCGCTGGCAGCCCTGAAAGCCACCCCGAATGCCCGCATGATCATGATCGACGACGAGCCGCAGCATGCGGCGTTCCCGTACGACACGGACTGCGTGGACCTGCCTGTCACCCGCTACTTCCTGACCGGAGAGCTGCCGGCAGCTGAGCTGACCTCCTGCGCGGCCAAGCCTCTGCCGTTTGAGGCGCAGGTCTATCCCGTGGGCGAGAAGTTCACCTCCGGCAGCCTCAGCACGCAGTCGATGCGCGCACAGGCTGTGAAAGATCCCCGCGCCCTGAAGGCCCTGGCGCGCAACCGCCAGACCATTGCTCAGCAGAGTGCCGCCCTGCATGGCATCAGCAGTCCGCTGGACCTCGATGCCCTGAACCGCTTCTTCAAGAAATAACTCCACACAGCAGGACACCCCTTCCTGGTTCTTCAGGAAGGGGTGCTCTTGTGATGGTGTCGTCCAATTGGATCAAGAAGCTGAGGACAAGGATCTCAATCTTGGCATGACCGGAACAGTATTTCTGGCATAGCGGAATTTGCCGCGGCTGTCGCTCCGGCAAATTCAGCCCAATCAGAACCGCAACTCGAGGCCCACGCCTGCTCCCACGGTTCCCGCTGTATTCGCCCGGACACACGCCCTCCAGCCTGCAGGTTCGATCAGGCGACCTCGCAGGCCAGCTTCAGCGAACGCGGCGAGTGTGCCTGGCTGCGCCGCCGTGGCTGCCCGGTATTCTGCGCCGAGTGTGCCCAACGCGTCGACCCTCGTCAACGGCAGGTTGGGATCACGCAGGGTCAGGCCGGCTGCGAACCGACCTGGGGCCCCGCTGTTCCAGGCCCGTTCGGCACTGCCTTCTATACCCACGGTACCCACCAACGGTATGGGCAAGACAGCAACGCCAGCGTGAATGCCATAGCCTTTCGTGGTGGCATTGGGGGGGTTCAGGCAACCGCTGCCTGGGCGCCGCCGGAAGTCAGAGCGATGAGAACCAGGAAGCCACGTTTCACGGCGTGCAATGTACGGGAACGCGGTGAGAATTTCAGCTGTTGAGCCGCACGTCGCCCACCTGGGCCAGCATGCGGAAGGTCTGGAACAGGTGCCAGGCATTCGGGCTTTCCCAGCCTACCGAGACCGCCGACGTCCGCGTGACTCCGGGAACGCGTTCGCACTGGTCAGCGCGGGCCTGGTGATCGAATCCAAGTTCGCACACGGCCGGCCAGTGGGTGGTGTACGGCTGCGCCTCTCCGGCCGACCGGACGGCCAGTTCGGCGCCGTCACGGATACGGCGCTGCGCCTCACGCGGGTGCAGATGAATGGCCGAGAAGGAACTTAGCCCCTCCTTGACCGAAACCGTAACGACCTGAGGCCCCAGCTCTGCCGTGATCTCGCGCATGGCGATATCGTCGCCGGACGCGAAAATCACCGGCACCCCGTAATGTCCGGCCAGCAGGGCATTGAGGCCATACTCGCCGGTCTCGGTGCCATTGATGCGTACCGTTCGCACAAAGCCGTTCCAGGTATGGGCCAGGGGTCCGTGCATGGTCCCGGCCCGGGCGTGGTAGCCCACGAACAGCAGGGCACCCACGTCCGGCTCCTGCACCCCCTGCACCATGCTCAGCGGCTTGTCGCTGCCGGTGGTGTACCTCACCTCATCAGGCAGGAGGTCGGGAAGCAGATTGCGCATGCCGTCGTGGCTGTCGTTGACCAGCACGTCGGTGGCTCCTGCGGCCAGGGCGCCCAGAGCGGCGGCCGCGGCCTCGCGGGTCATGCGCTCGCGGGCCACTTGATATTCCGCGCTGTTGACCAGCCCGCCGAATTCAGGCGGGCTGACCTGCACCCAGCTCGAAACCCCGCATACCCCTTCCATGTCCACGCTGATGACGACTTTCATCCGCCCAGCCTACCTGCTGCGCCGCATACCTGCGTGCTAGCGTGACCTGTTATGAGCCGAGTCGCCCTGAAATCTGCCCGTGAAATTGAGCTGATGCGCCGTGCGGGGGCGCTGGTGGCGGAGACCTTCAGAATTCTGGAACCGTATGTGAAGCCCGGCGTGACCCTGGGTGAACTCGACCGGATTGCCGAGGAGCACATCCGCAAAGCCGGCGCCGTGCCGGCATACCTGGGCTACGGTCCCAGGAGCAATCCCTTCCCGGCCACCATCTGCGCCAGCCTCAACGAGGTGATCTGCCATGGCATTCCCGGAGCGCAGGAACTCAAGGAAGGCGACATTATCGGCGTGGACATCGGCGTGCTGATGAATGGTGTCTACGGCGACGCCTGCACCACCTACACGGTCGGCAAGGTCCGGCCGGAAGTCGCGCAACTCGTGGAGACGACCCGGCAGTGCCTCGACGCCGGTCTGGCCGAGTGTAAGCCCGGTGGGCGCACTGGAAACATCGGCCACGCCATCCAGTCCCTGGCCGAGAGTCGCGGCTTCGGCGTTGTGCGTGAGTACACCGGTCACGGCATCGGCAAGCGGCTGCACGAGGAACCCACCATCTACCACTGGGGCGCGCGCCATACCGGCCTGAAGCTGCAGCCTGGAATGGTCTTCACTGTTGAGCCCATGATCAACCTGGGCACCCCGGAAACGAAGTTGCTCGCAGACGGCTGGACCGTGGTGACCGCCGACCGCAACCCCAGCGCTCAGTTCGAACACACTATTGTGATTACGCCCAAGGGCCACGAAGTCCTCACGCTGTAAGTGAACCGTGATGGCGTTCGGCAACTGCCGAAGGGGCTGGTGCGCAGTCTTTCAGCCTTTGGGTGCGACCGAGGTATGGGCACTGTCTGCTGGCCGTGGACTTCTTTGGATTTCCGCCATACGGGCCGTCTCTGACGTGTTTCCGGTAGGCTCTTTGGATCAGGCCGGGTTCCGTATGCGCCTGGACAGAACCGAGATCTTCTTTGCCCGCTCAGAACAGTCCTGATGTCCTACCGGCCCACTCTTCTGGCCGTCTTCATCCATAGCCCATCGTCGGTACCTGAAACTCGTCGTCGGCCCGCTTCCGCCTATTGTGCGGAATGCATTTCAACGTTGTCCGGCGGGGCCAGGGAAAGCCTCTTCTGCTGATTCACGGCCTGGGGAGCAGCTGGCGCTCGTGGGAGCCTGTGCTTGATGTACTAAGTGCCCAGCGCGAAGTCATCGCGTTGGATCTGCCGGGCTTTGGACACACGCCACCGTTGCCAGGGAAGGCCACATTCCAGCGTCTCGCTGACGCGGTCACGGACTTTCTGCACCAGGAGAACCTGATTGGCGTCGATGCCGTGGGCAGTTCGATGGGAGCGCGGCTGGTTCTTGAACTCGCCCGGCGGGGGGTGCTGGGAGCGGTCGTTTCGCTGGATCCGGGTGGTTTCTGGCGAGGTTGGGAGAAGGTGTTCTTCTATCAAAGCGTGAAGGTTTCGGTGGACCTGATCCGTCTGCTGCAACCCGTCATGCCCGCGCTGACGGGGAGTGCCGTGTGGCGTAGCGTGCTGTTTGCGCAGTTCTCCTCACATCCCTGGACGCTTGGTGCGCAGCTCAGCCTCACCGAGATGCGGTCGTTTGCGACCTCGCCTTCCGTCGACGAGGTGTTGCGTGACTTGGTTGAGGGTCCACCCCAGCAGGGGGTCGCACCGGGGCAACTCACAGCGCCTCTGGTCATCGGCTGGGGCAGGCACGACCGGGTGTGCCTGCCCCGGCAGGCGCAGCGGGCACTCAGGGCGTTTCCGGGTGCCAGCCTGCACTGGTTTGAGCACAGTGGGCACTTTCCACACTGGGATATGCCTGAACAAACGGCAGAACTGATCCTGAAGGTCACCCGCTGAGCGGAGGTGCCGGCTTCAATGGACGGGCAGGCGGTGGGGTAAGCTTCGCGCTTTGAAATGCATGAACATGATTATTGCCGGGTAACGGAGGCATGGCCACGCTTTCAAGGCAAAGACGCAGAAGTCCCTCAGTCAAACTGGTTAACTGGTCTGGCAGCGTCCAACCAGCCGCCGTCGCGCAGGAAGGTCCGGAATTCGCCGAGCAGGGCCCGCGCTTCAGCCGGTTGCGCCTCAGGCAGGGTCCGCGCCCAGGCTTCCCCCGTCAGACGGGTATAGGCGAGCAGGGGTGCCGCGCCGCCGAGATAACGGTCCAGCCCCAGAAGGCTCGCTTCGGCGTGCCGCCGTCGTGCAGCTGGCAGCGCTGGGACAAAGGCGTGAATGGCCTGCGCCAGCAACAGAGGCTGGTTCAAGGAGGCAAGATTGGGGGCCGCGCTCATGCACCCGAGGATTATCCCCGCGCGTCAGCGCACGTTGATCTCAGGGTCAGCCGGTCGTCAGCCCAAGCCATTACGCCCGCAACAGAACCGTTCCTGATAGAATCCCAAAGTGAATTCCGGCCCGGACCTTCCCCCCTCTGACCTCCTGAAAGCGCTCAATGACACCCAGGCGCAGGCCGCTGACCATTTCACCGGCCCCGCCCTGGTCATCGCGGGTGCCGGCAGTGGCAAGACGCGGACGCTCGTGTACCGCATTGCCCACCTGATTGGGCACTACGGGGTCGACCCCGGCGAGATTCTGGCCGTGACCTTCACCAACAAGGCGGCGGCCGAGATGCGCGAACGCGCCCAGCATCTGGTGGAGGGCGCCGACCGGCTGTGGATGAGCACGTTCCACTCCGCAGGCGTACGGATCCTGCGCGCCTACGGGGAGCACATCGGACTCAAGCGCGGCTTTGTCATCTACGACGACGACGATCAGAGTGACATTCTCAAGGAAGTCATGGGCAGCATTCCCGGGATCGGCCCGGAGACCAGCCCACGCGTGCTGCGCGGCATCATCGACCGGGCCAAGAGCAACCTGATCACCCCCGAAAACCTGGGGCGTAGCGGTGAGCCGTATATCAGCGGCCTGCCACGTGACGCCGCCGCCGAGGCTTACCGGCGCTACGAGGCCCGCAAGCGCAGCCAGAACGCGATCGACTTCGGTGACCTGATTACCGAGACTGTCCGGCTGTTCCACGAGGTCCCGGCGGTCCTGAACGCGGTACAGAACCGGGCGCGCTTTATCCACGTCGACGAGTACCAGGACACCAACAAGGCGCAGTACGAACTGACCCGTCTGTTGGCCTCGCGCGACCGCAACCTGCTGGTGGTGGGGGACCCGGACCAGAGCATCTACAAGTTCCGGGGGGCGGATATCCAGAACATCCTGGACTTTCAGAAGGATTACCCCGATGCCAAGGTGTACATGCTGGAGCACAACTACCGTTCCAGCGCCCGGGTGCTGAATCTGGCCAACAGGCTCATCGAGAACAACACCGAGCGCCTCGACAAGACCCTCAAGCCGGTCAGGGAGGAAGGTCACCCGGTCATGTTTCACCGCGCCATGGACCACCGCGGCGAAGGTGAGTTTGTGGCCGAGTGGCTGACGCGTATGCGCGGTGAAGGCCGCAAATTCGCGGATATGGCCATCCTGTACCGGACCAACGCACAGTCGCGTGTGATCGAAGAGTCGCTGCGCCGCGTGCAGATCCCAGCCAAGATCGTCGGCGGCGTGGGCTTTTACGACCGGCGCGAGATCCGCGACATCCTGGCCTATGCCCGGCTGGCCATTAACCCCGCCGACGACGTGGCTTTGCGCCGCATCATCGGCCGGCCCAAACGCGGGATCGGCGACACGGCCCTGGAAAAACTGATGGAATGGGCCCGGCTGAACGAGACCAGCCTGCTGACGGCCTGCGCCAACGCTGCCGAGCGCAATATCCTGGACCGGGGCGCGCAGAAGCCGGTGGATTTTGCCGAGCTGATGCAGGCCATGGCCGACGCCGCCGACAACTACGAGCCGGCCGCCTTTCTGCGTTACGTGATCGAGAACAGCGGGTACCTGGACCTGCTGCGCCAGGAAGGCCAGGAAGGTCAGGTCCGCATGGAGAACCTGGAGGAACTGGTCAACGCCGCAGAGGAATGGTCCCAGACCAACGAGGGAACCATCGCCGACTTCCTGGACGACGCCGCGCTGCTGTCCAGCGTGGACGACATGCGTACTCGCAAGGAAAACAAGGACGTACCGGAAGACGCTGTGACCCTGATGACCCTCCACAATGCCAAGGGCCTGGAATTTCCGGTGGTCTTTATCGTGGGCACCGAAGAAGGGCTGCTTCCCAGCAAGGGGGCCCTGGTTGAGGCCGGCGGAATCGAGGAGGAGCGACGCCTGTTCTATGTGGGCATTACGCGCGCCATGGAGAGGCTCTTTCTGACCGCCGCGCAGAACCGCATGCAGTACGGCAAGACCAACGCTGCCGAGGACAGCCGCTTTCTGGAGGAAATCGAGGGGGGCTTCGAGACCATCGACCCCTACGGACAGGTCACCGAGTACCGTGCCACCAGCTGGAAGCAGTATCGCCCCACCGTCCCCACGACCCCGAGCGCCGTCAAAAATACCAGCCCCATGACAGCCGGCATGGCTTACCGGGGCGGTGAAAAGGTCCGGCATCCCAAGTTCGGTGAGGGCCAGGTGCTGGCGGTGGCGGGAACCGGGGAGAAGCAGGAGGTCACGGTGCATTTCGGTGCGGCCGGGACCAAGAAACTGATCGTAAAGTTTGCCAACCTCACGCCCGCCTGAGGGCCGGCGTTCCATCATGAGTGAGGCGTATGCCACGGCCCCGCAGTACAGGAGGGCAGCCTAACCCTGTTGAACTTTCCAGACCCGACTGAGCAGAGGGCATTTGCCCTATTCCCGGTGAACCAGATGCCTGACCTCGCCCGGCGGCAGGGCCAGCAGGGCGCAGGCTGCCCTGGGGTACACAGGCCGGATGTGAATCTTGTCCAGCGGGAGCCATTCGGCGCGGACGCGAGGATTGTCGGTCAGGGCAAAGGACGCTTCCGGAAGCTGGGGTGGGGCGTCCATGCGGTAGTAGAAGCCGACCTCATGCTCGCGGGCTTCATTGGGGCCGAAAAAGTTCTCCACCACACCTACCAGACGCAGCGGCCCGGCGCTCACCCCGGTTTCCTCGGTCCATTCCCGGGCGGCGGCGGCAGCCGTGTCTTCGTTGGAGCCGGCCGCGCCCCCGGGCAGGAACCAGAAATTGTCCCCAGCAGTACGGTGCACCAGCAGGTGCCCGTCGCGCACGCACAGAATGACGGCCCTCAGACTGAATCTCGTGCTGCCGACCATCATGCGGATGTCATTCACCGGCGCAGTGTTTCAGCCTGAGCTGTTCGGCGCATCCGTCAATCGGCCTGTAGCTCCAGCTCCGTCCTCACACTCGGGTCCGGGTCCGCGGCGAGCTGGCCGCGCAGGGAGGGGGGAAGGTCCGCTCGGCCCGCCACTGCCAGCCGCACACCGTCGTCCGGATCTGCGGCAAGGGCGGGCAGAGCCTCCGCGGGCAGCGTCGGATGCCGGGCGGCGGCGCGCCGGACCCCGGCATTGGCATCCGCCGCCAGCCGAAAGAGGGTTGCCGGGCTCAGGTGCGCCGCGTAGCCTGCGGCCCGGCGCACGTCAGCGCTCTCGTCTTCAGCCAGGCGTGAAAGCTGCCCTGCCGTCAGATCAGGTCGGACCGCCAGCAGGGTGCGGATGGCCGGATCACGGTCGGTGAGCAGCACGTCCAGCACCTCGGCCGACAGCCCTTCGGCACTGGCCACATGCAGCCGGATGTCCTGTTCGGGCGAGCGGGCCAGCGCCAGTACGGCGGCGTCCGGCAGGTCATGGCGCTCCAGCAGGGCGCGGCGCACCGTTTCCGACTCGTCGACGGCCAGCCGCTCAAGCAGCTCGGGGCTGGTATCGGGCCGGCGGGCGAGAGCGGCGCGCACTTCCGGGTCGGCGTCGTGCTCGGCTCTGCCCAGCCATTCGGCGGGCACACTCCAGGCCTGCAGCGCGGCGGCCCGCACGACGTCACTCTCGTGGGTGGCCAGCCAGTGACGCACGTTGCGGGGCAGATCAACGCGCCGGGCCAGGGTGGCCAGGACATCTGCATCGTCGTCGGCCGCCAGCGTCAGCATGCAGTCCAGCGGCAGGTCCAGCCGCCGGGCCACGCTGGAGCGCACCAGACCATGCAGGTCGCGCGCCAGTTCACGGATCGCGTCCCCCGGAAGATCAGGGCGTAAGGCGACGGCCTTGCGCACGTCGTAGTCGTCGTCAGCTGCCAACTGTTGCACCAGGGGGGCCGCCAGTTCAGGTCGCCGGGCCACCGCCTCGCGGACCTGCCACCCGGCGTCCTGGGCCAATGCCGTAATCCGCTCCTCGCTCAGGGTCGGGTGGCCTGCCAGGGTCGTACGCACGGTGTAGTCCTCGTGGCGCATGGCGCTGTCCAGCACCCAGGCCGGAAGATCCGGCAGTCCCAGCAGCGCCAGCATCCCCTCGGCCGGAAAGCTGCTCAGCAACCCGGGGCGCGCCAGCCGTATCAATGGCAGCCCGGGATTGCCCAGCACTTCAGCCGGGTAGTCGGCAGCCAGCATACCCAGGACCTCAACCGGCGTGTTGGGGTGCCGGGCAACCAGCGCACGCACGCGCGAATCAGGATGTGCGCTGAGGCCCGAGAGCGTTTCCGCGGTGGCCCGTGGCATGGCGGCGGCGGCCAGTGCCTCCTCCACGCTCAGGATCGTCAGCGTGCGCGGGTCCAGATCGGAAAACGTCATGGACCAGATGATGGCAGATGCTGGGCACAGGGGCGGGGAACTTCGTCGCGAAAAGCGGGCTACTCTTCGAGTCTGAGTACGTCTCCAAACGGAAAACCTTCGTCTTCCAGGCCTCCGGGAGGCACCACCCACAGGGTAGGCACGCGTGGCGCCGTCTCCGGGAAATCACCGTAGCCGTCGGTCAGGTAGATCAGCACATCCGGCTCGTGGGCGTCAAGCAGCCCGAAAATGGGCCGGAAATCGGTGCCGCCGCCGCCCTGTGGATCCGGCACGGGATCTCCGTCCCGCAGCTCAAAGGGGCCATAAGTCTGGGTGTCGGCGTAGTAAAGGGTGGCCCTGACGTGCGGGTAGGCGCCCAGCACGCCCTGCACTTCGGCGACCAGAGCGCGGACAGCTTCGTCGTCTACGCTGCCGGAGGTGTCCACCGCCACCAGGGCCGTGAGGGTCTCGTCGTCCAGGGCTTCAAGGTACAGCCCGCGGCCCACGAAACGCCGGTCAAAGCCTCCGAAGTCCACCGGCGTGCGCGCCAGGAAGCGCCACAGCTGCGCACGCCAGTCCAGCCGGGCAGGCGCCAGGCGCATCAACTCGCGGTGCATGCCCAGCGGATCATGACCGTGCTCGCCGCTCATGGCGTCCACGCTGCGGGCCTGGGCCATGGCCTGCTGCCACTGCCTCGCCGGGCTGCCGGGGCGACCACTACGGGGAGGGGCGTCCCCGGGTGGGCCGTCCAGCAGATCGTCGCCGTCCGCCTCGCCTTCTCCCTGCGCTTCGCCTTCCATGGAGGTATAGACCTCCTCCACGCTGAGCTTTTCCAGATGCTCATCTCGCTGAAACTGGGGTGGCGTGGGCAGGCCGGCGGCCGAAACCATCCCGTTGACGATCAGGTCCGCTGCGCGGTTCCAGCGCTTTTTCTCGCGTGGGCCGCGCCGCTCGACGTGCGACAGCGCCGCATGCAGGACCTCGTGCAGAAGCAGGCTGTCAAGCACCTCAGGTGCCAGGGTGGCCGCCACCTCGGGGTTGACATAGACCCTTTCTCCGTCCGTTCCAGCCGCCGCCACCTCCTTTGAGGGCACAAATTCGGCGTGCAGCAGCAGGGTGGCAAAAAAGGCCGAGCGTCCCCGCAGGCGCAGCCGTGACCCTGAAATCAGGCGTTGGAAATCAGGCGTGGAGGGGCCGGGGGTCAACGGTCAACCCTCCGTGAGGGTCAGCGTCTGCTGCACCAGATCGGCCAGCCGTGGGTCGCGGCCTACCAGATCCGCGAGGTCCGCGAGCTGTCCGATGGACTGAAATTTGCTGACCAGCGTGGCCACGTACAGTTGCAGCCATTCCGGACCGGCACTATCGGCCAGCCAGGTGAAGGCCGAGAACGCCTCGTCTGCGGTGGCGGCCCGCGCCGCCAGACCCACTACGGCGGCGTAGCGGACGCTGGGTTCATCGGGCAGGCGCAGGCCGCTGCCCTTGCCCTGCAGCACGTGGCCCAGGTCGGGCAACTGCTCATACAGCCGGACAAAGGCACCGAATTCGGCGCCCGCCGCGTCACCGATGGCCGGCGAGGCGTCCAGTCCGGCGCGGTGCAGCTGGGCGGCCATTTCCCATGCCCGAGGACTGGGCCAGGCCGGCTGGGACGGGTCCAGCCGGTGCAACAGTTCGGGCCGGAAGGTCAGGAATGCAATGACGTGCTCGTGCAGGCCGCGGCCCAGGGCATAGGCGCGCCAGGCATCGAAGTCGGCCCGGACACTCAGATGCAGAAAGCGGTTGGCCAGCGGCGCGGGCATGTCGAAGACGCTGGCACGGTCCTCCTTGCGGTTGCCGGCCGCCCACACGAACCAGCCCTCGGGAAGCTCGTAGCTGCCGACCCGGCGGTCCAGAATCAGCTGCTGGGCCATGCCCTGCATGGTGGGCGGCGCCATATTGACCTCGTCCAGAAACAGGACGCCGCGTCCGGCGCGTGGCAGGAATTCCGGCGGGTACCACTTGCTCACGCCGCTGCCCTGCCCGTCTGCTTCCGGGACCGGCAGGCCCCGCAGGTCCGTCGGAGCCAGCTGCGACAGTCGCACGTCCACGAATTCCAGGCCATGCCGGGTCGCCACCTGTGCCACCACACTGCTTTTGCCCACCCCTGGTGGCCCCCAGATCATCGTGGAGAGCTTCAGCTCCCCACTGATCAGGGCGCTGAGGTAGGACTGCAGTTCGGTGGGCGTGAGACTCATAGTGGCAGGCTAGAGCATTTGTGTCTGCGTATGCGGGCCAGCAGCTTCCGGGAGCCGCAGCACCGACGAAACTACTTTCTCCGGAAGGCATTGATCCGTCCGCCTGCGCAGAAATGCGAAAACGTTGACGAGGGGCAGGATCAAGCCCAATACCTTTTCTCGGCGCCAAGTCTTCATGTTCCCGAGTCGCGGGACACCTGACGCCGGCGGGGACCGTCCGGACCGTGTGGCCATGTACCCTGGAGATACGCTGACCCGGTTATACTTTGACTCAGTATAAAATTCCGGACATCATCCACCCGAGGAGACCGACTTGCTGCCGCTTGAGCATAAAATTCTGTTTTTCGTGTTTGCACTGATCGCCGGTGGGCTGGGCGTCTGGGGCTTTTACCGCATGTACCTGCGTATCCGCCGCGGCGCACCGTCCAGCGAGACGCGGGTGGACAATCTGGCTTCCCGTATCGGCTACGCCCTCGTGACCAGTCTGACCCAGGAGCGCACCTTCCGTAAGCGCCGCTGGGTCAGCGTCCTGCACTCGTTCATCTTCTACGGCTTCACGTATTACCTGCTGGTTAATGTCGTGGACGCACTGGAAGGGTATTTCCCCTTCAGTATCACCTCGGACAACCCGCTGGGCGCTGCCTACAATTTCCTGGCGGACCTCCTGAGCATTGCGGTGCTTGTCGGGGTCGTGAGCCTCGTCGCCCGCCGCCTGTGGGGCAAGAGCCGCCGCGATTTCCAGTTCAACGAAAAAAGCCTGCTGCATCCGCTGGTCAAGCAGCGCTATATCCGCCGCGACAGCCTGATCGTCTCGGGATTCATCGCCTTCCACGTGGGCAGCCGCCTGATAGGCAACGCCGCCAAGATGGTGGAGGAAGCCCGGCTGCACGGCGGTCAGTACGACACCTTCCAGCCTTTTTCCAGCGCCCTGGGTGGGCTGCTGTTCGGGGGCCTCAGTGAGCAGGCCATTACTGGCTGGCGCATCTTCGGCTTCTGGGGCGCCCTGGGCAGCATTCTGGCCTTCCTGTCGTACTTTCCGTACAGCAAGCACATTCACATCTTCATGGCGCCGGTCAACTACGCTCTTAAGCGTCCGGTGAACACGGGTACCCTGCCGCCCATGAAGGGCTTGGAAGAGGCCATGGAACAGGAGGAGCCAAAGCTGGGCGTAGAAAAGCTCGAAGACCTGGAATGGCCCCGCCTGCTCGATGCCTACGCCTGTATTCAGTGCAACCGCTGCCAGGACGTGTGTCCAGGCAGCGCCACCGGGAAAGCCCTGAGCCCGGCCGCCCTGGAAATCAACAAGCGGATGGAACTTAACGTCATTGCCGCGCATCCCAGCCCCTTCACGCTGAAGCCAGCGGCCTTCGAGACCGGAGCGTCCACGGCTCACCCGCTGCTCGAATACGCCATCAACGAGGAGTCGGTGTGGGCCTGCACCACCTGCGGGGCCTGCATGCAGGTGTGCCCGGTGCAGGACGAGCAGATGCTCGACATCATCGACATCCGGCGTCATCAGGTGATGGTGGCCGGCGAGTTCCCAGCCCAGCTGCAGACGGCCTTCCGCGGTATGGAACGCGCCAGCAACCCGTGGGGCATCTCTCGGGACAAGCGCCTGGAGTGGGCAGAGGGTTTGAAGGTCCCCACCATCGACGAGAATCCCGAGCCGGACGTCATTTACTGGGTGGGTTGTGCCGCGAGCTACGATCCCGGGGCCCAGAAAGTCGCCCGCGCTTTCGTGCAGTTGCTTGACAAGGCCGGCGTGAACTACGCGGTGCTGGGCAAGAAGGAAGCCTGCACGGGTGACAGTGCCCGTCGCGCCGGCAACGAATTCCTGTATCAGCAGCTGGCGCAGGAGAACGTTGAGACCCTGAATCAGATTGCCCCGAAGCTGATCGTGACCACCTGCCCGCATTGCATGAACGCCATCGGCAACGAGTACCGCCAGATCGGCGGAGATTACCGTACCGTTCACCACACCGAGTACCTCGAGCAGCTCGTCACGCTGGGCAGGCTGCCGCTGGCCGAACTCGATCAGAACGTCACCTACCACGACCCCTGCTACCTGGGCCGGCACAACGGCGTGTATGACGCGCCGCGCACCCTGATCACCAAAATGGCCGGCGAGGTGCTGAGCCTGGAACGTGAGCGCGAGAGCTCCTTTTGCTGTGGGGCCGGCGGCGCGCAGTTCTGGAAGGAGGAGGAAGAGGGCCGCGAGCGGGTCAGCGACAACCGCTTCCGGGAGCTGCAGACCCGCCTCGACCGTGCAGCCGAAGCCAGCGCCGAGTACGAACAGACCGGCAAGGTGGTTGCCGTGGGCTGTCCTTTCTGCAAGTCCATGATGAATTCCACGCCCGAGAAGGCCAAGCGTGACGACATCGTGGTCAAGGACGTGGCGGAGCTGATGCTCGAAAGCGTTCAGCGGGCCACCGGCGAGTGGGTTGCTCCCACCGCTGCTCCGGGAGCTGACGACGTGGCAGTTCCCAATACGCAGACGCCCATGGAGCGGACCCACGAGACTCCTGCGGCCGACGCTCCGCAGGGCGTGCTGGGCACCACCAGTGCCGAGACCGAGAACGCCCAGCCGGGCAGCCCCCTGAACAACGCGCATACCCAGCCGGAGCCCCAGGCCGCCGCGCCCAGTCCGCTGACCAGTCAGGGCGACGCTCCCGCACGGAAAAGCTGGAAACCCAGAGGAGCAGATGACGTCAGCTCGGCTCCGGCTCAGCGTGAGCCAGCCGGGACGGCCGCTGCCCAGCCCGCTGAGGGGGCCAGCGAAGGCGCACCCGCCCGCAAGTCCTGGAAGCCAAAAGCCAGCGATGACGTCAGTCCTGCCCCCCCTGCGCCAGTTGCGGCCTCGGACGCGGCCCCTGAGCCCACAGCACGAAAGACCTGGAAACCCAGAACTGCCGGTGAGGGCGCACCCGCACCAGTGCAGGCTGCGGAAGTGGCGCCAGCCCCGGTTTCACCCGCACTCGCAGCGCCGGCTGAGGCGACTTCGGGGCGCAAGGCCTGGAAGCCCAAGGGGTCACAGGGCGAAGCTCCGGCTGAGGCCGGTGCGGCGGCAGTAGGGCCTGGCCCAGATCCTCATATCAGCGCGCCGGATGCCGCTCCAGCTGATGTGGCGCCTCCTGTCTCCGGCGAGCGGCGCAAGTGGGCTCCCAGAAGCGCCACAGCGCCTCAGGTGCAGGCCCCCTCTGCTTTGCCAGAGACGGGTGCCGTAGAGGCTGAGGTGGGCGCCGCGCCATCTGCGTCTCCCACGTCCACCACCGAGCCGTCCGGCATGCCTCCCGCGCGGCCCAGGTGGGCTCCCAAAGCGCGGTCCGCCTCTGAGCAGTCAGCAGCGCCGGTCAACCCCGCAGATGCCGGAGCCGCGGTGCCGGCAGTGGTAGTTGACAGACTGTCTGCTGCAGAGCCCACGGGTCAGCCGGATGAACCGGGCACCAGTGGCCGCAAGAAGTGGCAGCCCAAGAAAAGCTGATCCGGTCGTGACGGGCCGCGGGGTCTGCTGGGAGACCCCGCGGCCCCGTTTGCGGAGGGTCCTGGGGGCTGTGCCCACGGTAGTATCAGGAATATGACCATCGCCATCGTCACCGACTCCACCAGTGACCTTAGCCCCGAGTTGCTGGGCCACCACGGAATCGTCAGCGTGCCGCTGTATGTGCTCTTCGACGGCAAGATGCACAAAGACGGCATCGACCTGACTCCGCAGGAGTTGTTTGACGGCCTCCGGGCCGGCAAGAAGACCCCCAGCACCAGCCAGCCCAGTCCGGCTGAGTTCGCTGAGGTTTACCGCCAGGCACTGGAATCCGCCGACCAGGTGCTGAGTGTTCATATCAGCGGTCAGCTCTCGGGCACCGTGGGCAGTGCGCGTCTGGCCGCGCAGGAGTTCGCAGACCGCGTCACGGTGGTGGACAGCGGTTCGGTCAGCATGGGTCTGGGTCTGCGGGCGCTGCGGGCGGCGGAGCTCGCCCGTCAGGGTCGGAGCGTACCGGAGATCGTGCAGACCTTAGAGCGAGTCGGCACTCAGGCAGACATCCGCTTCACGGTGGGGACCCTGGAATTCCTGAAGCTCAACGGCCGGATTGGAGGCGCCGCTGCTCTGCTGGGCGGGATGCTGAACATCAAGCCGGTCCTGGTCGTTCGTGGGGGCCGGGTCGAATCTGGCGGCCGGGCGCGGGGCCACAAAAAGGCCATTCAGGACATCGTGGACTACGTACGCAAGTATGTGGAGACCCACGGCGGCGCGCGTGTGGCGCTGATGTCTACGGTCGGCGGTGAAGCCTACGTGGACGAGGTCCGGGCGGGACTGAGCGGCGTTTCTTTCGAGGACATGGGCAACCACAACATCGGCGCGGTGGTCGGCACACATGCTGGCCCCGGTACGGTCGGCGCCGTTCTGGAACCTGTTACCGCCTGAAGTGAAGACCGTTGCTCTGACCCTGGCCCTGCTGGGCCTGTCTGTCACGGTGGGGGCCTGCCGCAAGCCTGAGCCGGGCACCGCACGCGCGCCGGTGGTGCTGGAACGCCGGACCGTCCCGGAGACTCCGGAAGTCACCCAGATCCCTCCCCGCCGCCGCGCCGACGGCTGCCTGGAAGGCGCCCCCGCCGTCGCTAAAGCGCCACCTCCTCCGCATCACCTCAGCGGCCGCCTCGGCCTCTGGGTCGCTCAGGTGGACCCAGTGACGCTGACGCCGGTCCGGGCGGTGGGCACCAACCCCGACAGCGTCTTTCCGCTGGCCAGCACCTACAAGCAGGCGGTCCTCTGGGCCCTGCTGCGTGAATTCGACGCCGGGCGCGTCTCTCCGACCGAGCGCTTCGACGTGACGCATCAGAACCAGAGCCTGGGCGGCTATCCGTACGACGGCACCAACGTGCGCGACCTGTCCTTGCGCATGATCCGCTACAGCGACAACACCGCGACCGACATTCTTCACCGGCGGGTCGGTCTCGAACGGGTGCAGGCCGTGGCTGACGACCTGGGCCTGTGTCACACGCGCCTGATTCTTCCCACCCGCGACTGGTGGGTGGCACAGGTCGGTTTGTCCCAGACCTTCAACAGCACGACCCGCTGGGCCGCCGCCAGAGGCAAGGACCGCCTGAACCTGGCCGCGCTGATCGACAAAGACGCCCAGGCCTACCGCTCCGACTACCTTCAGCGCAAGCTCGATACCTACTTTGAACAGCGTCACAAACTGGACGATGACTTGCGCGTGCACAACCTCAGCACACCCTACGAGCTGGGCACCCTGATCGCATACGAGTTTCTCAAACCCGGCCTGTCCCCGCGCGCCCGGAAATGGCAGCACGAGGTGATGTCCAGCGGTTACGGCCGGTCCGCGCTCCGGGCGCAGCATGCCGGGAATGTCGTCAACTTTGGCGGGAAGGGAGGCAACGGCTGGCGCCTGCTGACCTACAGCGGCTATTTCCAGACCAAAGACGGGCGTCACGTGGTGTATGCCTTCATGCAGCACGGCGCCGATCAGACCTACACCCTGCCGCTGACCCGGCGCGCTTTCGCGTGGATCAACGAAGGGGTGGACGCTGTGCTCGGTCCCCAGAAACCCACAAAGAGCAGGAAGCCGAAGCACTGAAGGCGGACTCCAGTCGGGTCAGCCCCCGGCCGAGCTGCGGGTCAGTTCGGCCAGGACGGCCGCGTCCAGCAATGCACGTGCCTCCATGTACGGTGCTTCGACGGTGGCGCCTGCTGCCGGGACGTGCCCGCCTCCGCCCAGGGCCACCGCCACGTTCTGCGCACTCACGTTGCCGCGGGAACGCAGGGAAAACTTCACCCGGTCGCCGTAATCCTTGACCATGACGGCCAGCTGGGCACCTTCGGCGTTGCGCAGGATGGACACGTAGGATTCGACCTCTTCCCAGCTGGCTCCGGCGCGTTCAAGCATGGCCTCGTCGACCCGGGCCAGTATCACCCGGCCGTCGTGCAGGAATTCCAGCCCGCCCAGCACTTCACGCAGCAGCAGGTAGTAGGTTCTCGGATTCTGGCTGAGCTGGTCACTGAGCCATCCCAGGCGGGCGCCGTGTGCGCGAAGCCGGGCAGCGGATTCGAAGGCCTCGGCTGTGACGCTGTTAAACCGGAAGTTACCGGTGTCGGTGATCATGCCCAGCATCAGGGGCGTGGCGATGGACTCGTTCCATTCCACCCCCAGTGCGTCGATCACGTCGGCCACGATCATCGCCGCAGCAGGCTTTGAGGGGTCCACCACGCTGGCCGTGGCCTGACGCAGGTTCGTCCCGTGATGGTCGAGGTTCACCACCGGTCCCGAAAAGGTACTCAGGTCAGCGCCGGCAACGCGGGCGGCGTCATTGTTGTCCACGTCCAACACAGCCACCAGGGCACCCTCGGGCCATGTTGTCAGGGGCCCGCCCAGCTCACCTGCTTCCGGCAGGAAGCTCAGGAAGCGCGGGACGGTCATGGGTGCGGTCACCTCGCGGCCCATGGCGCGCAGGGCCCGGGTGAGGCCCAGGACGCTGCCCAGGGCGTCTCCGTCGGGATTCTCGTGCGCCAGCACGACAATCGGACCAGGGTGCAGACGCAGCTGTTCGGCAGCACTGCGCACATCCTTGGCATAGTCGGGGCTGGAATCGTTGTAGGCAATCACCCGGCGAGTATAAGCGCGCGGCTCCGGGCGCCCGGTCCCCGCAGCCGCTATGCTGGCTGGTGTGTCCGTCCGCCTGAACCTCGCTGCCCTGACCCCCGAGGAACTGGCAGCGCTGTTCGGCGAGGACGGCGCGCAGCTGAGGCTGCCGGAAGTCAGCCGGGCGCGTCTGGAAAAGCGCGCCCTGCCAGGGCCAGTGCTGAGCCGCAGTTTTGAAGCCCAGCCGCTGGAGGACCGCCCCTGGGGCGCGACCCCCGAGCAGACCCGGGCGCTGGGTTCGCACGACGCGCAGCTGCGTGCAGCCGGGGCCACACCGTTGGGCGTATTTTACCTTCCCCTGGTCAGCGAGGTCCGTCACGTCCGGGCGTACCTGCTGGAGCCAGACCTCGCTATTTCGCTGCGCTGGAGCGAAACGCCGGAGTCCTCGCGTACGGCTGAAGCGTACCTGGAATTTCTTTCGCTGCTGCGTGACCGGGCCAGCGGATCAGCGTGTGTGCTGTCCAGCGGGAATCCCCGGGCCGTGGCTCCGTCGCCCAGCGAGGAAGTGGACCTGCACCAGCACTCCAGCATGGGCGCAGAGGACCTGCTGGCTGCCCACCGGCAACATGTTCTGCGGCATGGCCGGGGGCAGAAGCTCGTGACCGCCGACGCCGCTGGCTGGATGCGGACCTGGCAGACGCTTCATACCCTGAACTTCGCGGCCTGGTCCCGGCGCGGGTTGCTGCTGGAAGAGCCGGGACTCCCAGGCACGGGTGGATAACAGCCGGACGTCCGTCTGCACAGAGGACGCTTTCACGTGGCCAGCCTGAGGAACAATGCCTGCCATGACCGATTCCAAGTTGCCGTCCCGACACGTGGCCTTCGACTGGGGTGGCGTGTTTACCGTGGGAACCTTCGACGGGCGCAGCACCCAGAATCTTGCGGACCTCACCGGGATTCCGGTAGAGCGCGTCCGCGAAAGTTACTTCCGTCATGTGCGTCAGCTGGAAGTGGGTACATGGACCCTGCCACACTTCTGGACCGTGATGCAGGAAGAGGCCGGGCTGCCACTGCCGTACGATGAATTCGAGGCCCTGTACCTGGGCAGCGTGGCGGATAACCTGCCTATGTACGACACCCTGGCGGCGCTGCCCGCAGGTGTGCGGGTCGGCCTGCTCAGCAACAACTACCCAGTGGTCAGTGACCATCTGCGCCGCGACGTCCGCTTCGGGAGATTCGACGCCCTGGTGTTCAGCAACGAGATCGGTCACAAAAAGCCGGCTCCGGAGGCTTTTGCGGCCCTGGAAGCCGCGATGGGGGTTCCGGCTGACCAGGTGGCCTTCATCGATGACGTCCAGGAAAATATCGACGCTGCCTACGCGGCTGGATTTCACGGCCTGCTGTACCACCATGACCACCACGCCGCGTTTGAAACCCGCCTGGCCGACTGGCTGGGCACGCCGGTCAAAATCATGCAGTAGTCCGCTTCTGAGCTGCCGGGGCCCTGCCCCGGTTTTTTCATGCCTCCGGCATGGTGGTGTACCTGTGCTCCTGGTGTACTTCAGACCGTTTCATGTACACCACAAGTCGAATGACTGTGAACCCCGCACAATAGGCTTACCCGCAAGAGGAGGCACATCCGAATGACACAGACGACCCTCACCCGCATCCAGTACCAGCCGCACCCCGACGTGGGCCGCGTGCTGACCGCAGGTGCCCTGGCATTCCTGGAAGAACTCCACACCCGTTTCGATGCCCGCCGCCGGGAGTTGCTCCAGGCCCGAAAGGACCGCCAGCAGCGCCTCGACGCCGGCGAACTCCCCGACTTCCTGCCGGAGACGGCCGAGATCCGCAGTGGCGACTGGAAAATCGCGCCGCTACCGGCTGATCTGCTCGACCGCCGGGTGGAGATCACCGGTCCGGTGGACCGCAAGATGGTCATCAACGCCCTGAACAGCGGCGCGCGTATGTTCATGGCCGACTTCGAGGACGCCAACAGCCCCACCTGGAACAACTGCATCGAGGGTCAGGTCAACCTGATGGACGCCGTACGCCGGACCATCACCCTGGAGCAGGGCGGCAAAAGCTACCGTCTGAACGACACGACCGCCACGCTGCTGGTCCGCCCGCGCGGCCTGCATCTGGAAGAAAAGCACGCCACTCTGGACGGCGAGGTGCTGTCGGGCAGCCTGTTTGACTTCGGTCTGTATGCCTACCACAACGCTCAGGAGCGCACCACCCAGGGCACCGGACTGTACTTCTACATCCCGAAGCTCGAATCGCACCTGGAGGCGCGCTGGTGGAACGACGTCTTCACCTTCACCGAGGACACCCTGGGCCTCGCGCGCGGCGCCATCCGTGCCACGGTCCTGATCGAGACCATCCTGGCTGCCTTCGAGATGGACGAGATCCTCTACGAGCTGCGTGAGCACAGCGCTGGCCTGAACTGCGGGCGCTGGGACTACATCTTCAGCTTCATCAAGAAGTTCCGCAGCCGTGATGACAAGATCCTTCCCGACCGCGCCCTGGTCACCATGGCCACGCCCATGATGCAGAACTACAGCAAGCTTGCCATCCAGACCTGCCACCGGCGCGGCGCCCCGGCCATCGGCGGCATGAGTGCCTTTATCCCTGTCAAGAGTGACGAGGCTGCCAACGAACGCGCCTTCACGCAGGTTCAGGCTGACAAGGAACGCGAGGCGACCAACGGCCATGACGGCACCTGGGTCGCGCACCCCGGCATGGTCGCCCTGGCCACCGAGGTGTTCGACCGCCTGATGCCCGGGCCCAACCAGATCGACAGCGGCAAGCAGGCTGACCTGACGATCACCGCAGCTGGCCTGCTGACCCCTCCGGAAGGAGCCATCACCGAAGCTGGCGTCAACACCAACGTGGATGTCAGCATCCAGTACATCGCCGCCTGGCTCGACGGACGCGGCGCGGTGCCCATCCACAATCTGATGGAAGATGCCGCAACAGCTGAAATCAGCCGTGCCCAGCTGTGGCAGTGGGCCCATCACGACCAGCGCACCGATGAAAGCACGCCTATCACCCCCGAGGGCCTGACCCGCCTGATCGACGTCCACGCCACGCGCCTGGGGGCCGAGCAGCCCGGTCGTGAGGTGCGCATCACGGCAGCCGCCACTCTCCTCAAGCACCTGGTCACCCAGGAACAGTTCGAGGACTTCCTGACCCTTCCCGGTTACCAGCACCTGGTCTGAGCGCCAGCACACTCGTCCGCCTTCCGTTTCCGTTCCTCGCCGCACTGGCGAGGGGCCAGCCTCTCATACCCTAAGGAGACCGCCATGACCCCCACCCCCCGCACACCCGCCGAAATCCTGGAAAAGACCTGGAAGACCGAAGAGCGCTGGCAGGGCATTCAGCGCAACTACAGTGCTCAGGAAGTCGTGCGCCTGCGCGGCAGTCTGCCCATCGAGCATACCCTGGCCAGGCACGGCGCGAACAAGCTGTGGCGCCTGATGAAGGAGGAACCTTTCGTCAATGCCCTGGGAGCCCTGACCGGTAACCAGGCCATGCAGCAGGTCAAGGCGGGCCTGAAGGCGATCTACCTGAGCGGCTGGCAGGTCGCTGGTGACGCCAACAACGCCGGGCAGATGTACCCCGACCAGAGCCTGTATCCCGCCTCCAGCGTCCCGGACGTCGTCAAGCGCATCAACAACACCCTGCGCCGCGCCGACCAGATCCAGCACAGCGAGGGCAAGCATGACATCGACTACTACGTGCCCATCGTCGCGGACGCCGAGGCCGGCTTCGGTGGTCCTCTGAACGCCTTCGAGCTGATGAAGGCCATGATCGAGGCGGGGGCGGCCGGCGTGCACTTCGAGGACCAACTGGCCAGCGAGAAGAAGTGTGGTCACCTGGGGGGCAAGGTGCTGGTGCCCACCAGCCAGTTCATCCGGACCCTGAACGCCGCGCGCCTCGCGGCGGACGTCAGCGGCGTGCCCACCGTTCTGATCGCCCGCACCGACGCCGACGCCGCCAACCTGCTGACCAGCGACGTGGACCACAACGACAAGCCCTTTACCACCGGCGAGCGCACTCCCGAGGGCTTCTTCTACGTCAGGCCCGGCATCGAACAGGCGATTTCCCGCGCCCTGGCCTACGCCCCCTACGCCGACGTGATCTGGTGTGAGACCAGCGTGCCGAACCTGGAAGATGCCCGCCGCTTCGCGGAAGCTGTCCATGCTCAGTTCCCCGGCAAGCTGCTGGCCTACAACTGCAGCCCCAGCTTCAACTGGAAGAAGAACCTGGACGACGAGACCATCGCCAAGTTCCAGGTGGAACTGGGCAAGATGGGCTACAAGTTCCAGTTCATCACCCTGGCCGGCTTCCACAGCCTGAACATGAGTATGTTCGACCTGGCCTACGGGTACGCTCGCAGCCAGATGAGTGCTTTCGTGGAATTGCAGGAGCGCGAATTCGCTGCTCAGGAGCGGGGCTTCACGGCCGTCAAACACCAGCGCGAGGTCGGCACGGGCTACTTCGACCTGGTCAGTACGGCTGCAGGCGGCGGCCAGAGCAGCACCACTGCCCTGGCCGGCAGCACCGAGGCGCAGCAGTTCAGCAGGGAACTGACCGGCGCGCACGACTGATCCGGGGCCAATTACCGCGCCCGGTGTTGGGCCATGACCGCCCAGCAGGGGAGAGCCTTCACCGGTTCTCCCCTTGGGCGTGCGGCAGAGCACCCAAGAGGGCCTTGAACTCCGGTCCTGTGATAAGTCTGTCAAGGCTCCATTTCCATAATGGAGGAATATGCCTTCCCGTCTGCGTCTCCTGCTTGTCGATGAAAATGCCGCAGGAACATTTGTGGCTCGGGAGGCCTTCGAGGGAATGGGGGAGGCGGTAGGCCTCAACACCTGCCGCTCGGGGCGGGACGCGCTGCAGGCCCTTCGCGACTCGCAGGGCACCCCTCCCGATGTCGTTGTCCTCGACATCAACTCGCCGGGTCAGGACGGCTTCGGTGTGCTGACCGCCATCAAGGCTGACCCCCGGCTGGTTCACCTGCCGGTGGTGATGCTCTCGGATTCCGAGCTTCCTGCCGATGTGCAGCGGGCCTATTCCTTGCGGGCCAGCGCCTACGTGGTCAAGTCCCGTGAATTCCCGATCTTTCTGCAGCAGATAGACGCTCTGGTAGGTTTCTGGAAGCTGTGCCGGGTGATGGGCAAACCTATTCGCGCGGTGGCCGGCTGACCGACCTGGTGGGATAGGTTTCCTGCTGGTCTCATGGTACGGCGCTCCAATACCAGTCACACATTCAGCAATCGCAAGCATCTGCTCCTTAAGTAAATGCAGACGTACCCGGTGGACAGCCCGAAGGATGGCCGCGCTTTGGCAGAACCCGTGGGATTCTTAGGATGCGTCCAGACCACAATGTTTCCTTATGAACGCCGCCCTGCGCATTCTTCTTCTGGAACCTGATCCCGGTGACCTGCTGCTGATGCAGGAGGCCCTGGCCCGACATCCCGCAGTTGAGGTAGCTCCTTTTCATAAGGCAGCCGGAGTGCTCAATGCACTGCATGACCCTGGGACAGCGCTTCCTCACCTGATCGTGATGGAACCGCATCTGCCGCAGGAATCAGGTATTGACCTGATCCGGACCATCAAAAACGATCCCAGGCTAAAGACCATCCCGGTGATCGCCATGTCTACCGTCGACGATGTGGAGGAGGTGGCCCTGTCCTACAGTCTGGGGGTCAGTTCTTATGTCCTGAAGCCCTCGACGTACAAGGATTTCGAAGCAAGGCTGGACGCCATGCTGAATTTCTGGCAATTTGCTGGTCGGCATCTTCCGGTTGCCCAGTAGCTCGTGGGAGGGCTGGCCACTCTCATCCTGTCAGGTGACGTCCCTGTCTTACCTTGACATGTCGCTCCTGACTATCAGGATGCCCTGAAGTGTCAAATGACCCCTGGCTGTAATCCCCGATCATCGGCGTGAACCTGGAGGTTCTTCTTGAAAAGAATGGGGCTCCCGCAACAGACAGGGAGACGGGTCCACCGGTACGGCCGTGGCTCGGTCCCCTTTTATTCCTGGTGCCTGCTTACCCCGGAGACATAAACCGGACCCCATGTTAAAACCTGCCCGCAAATCCCATGAGGGATTTGCGGGCGCGTCCTCCTGCAAAGCAACGTGGCTTCCACCCCGACTACTCCGTGCCGACCCCGCGTTCCATTTCCGGCTGCTCCAGCCGGAAGCCATGCGGCAGAAAATCCCGGACCAGACCGCTCAGAACCTCTCCATTCTGGTTGACACAGACCACGCGGGCATCCGGCGCAAATTCGTAGAGGACCTGCCGGCAGGCTCCGCAGGGACTTGCTGGTGGGCTGGCTTCGGAGTACACCACAATGTCTGTAAACTCGCGGGCTCCTGACGTCGCCATGGCCTGGACAGCACTCTGCTCCGCGCAGCGTCCCAGACCGTAGCTGGCATTCTCCACGTTTGCGCCGAAGTAGACCCGTCCGTCCGGAGTCCTCAGGGCAGCGCCCACACGAAATCGGCTGTACGGCGCGTAGGCCTGCTTGAAGGCCGCGACAGCACCCTCCAGAAGCTGTGTGTCGGGTGTCTGGTTCAGGGGATTGTTCTCACTCATGGGCTGGGGTCTCCACTTCGGTCAGAGGGTCATAGTTCAGGGCACGTTCGACTCGCACGCGGGTGACCCGGCGCTGATCGGCGTCCTCGACCGTGAACGACCATCCATTGTGCACAAAATTCTGGCCGATCTCAGGAATGTCCCCGAAGTGGCTGGTCATGAATCCAGACAGGGTGTCAAATTCGCCCTCCCCGTCCTCGATGTTGCTGCTGATCCGCTCCTCAACCTCATGCACGGTCAGACCGGCGTCCATCAGGTAGATGCCTTCGCCCAGCACCTCGATTCTGGACAGCTCTTCCTCGTCAGTTTCGTCGTAGATCTCACCAACGATTTCTTCCAGGGCGTCTTCCAGGGTCACGAGGCCCGAAGTGCCGCCAAACTCGTCGACCACGATGCTCAAATGGCTCTTCTTTTCCCGCATCTTGGCCAGCAGATCGTTGATCTTCATGCTTTCCGGCACAAAGAAGACCGGCCGCATAATGTCTGCCAGGGTGGTGGTGTCCAGGGCGTCAAGGTGACTCAGAACATCGCTGGTGTGCACGATGCCGACAATGTTGTCGGCGGTGTCCTGGTACACCGGCACCCTGGAGTAGCCGTGGTCCGTGCGCAGGTCCAGCAGGCGCCGCAGAGGCAGGGCGCTGTCCGTAACCACCATGTCCACGCGTGGTGTCATGACTTCGCGCACGGTCGTGTCGGAAAGGTCAAACACGTTGTAGACGAGTTCCTTCTCGCTGTCTTCGAGCACGCCCTCCTGGCTGGACGCCGAGACGATCATGCGGATTTCCTCTTCCGAGTAGGCGGTGTGGTGGCCACTTACACCGCGCAGACCAAACAGACGCACCACCCAGTTGCCCATGGCATTCAGAGCAACGATGGCCCAGCGGAACAGCAGGGTAAAGACCCGCAGGGGCCGCGTGACCAGCAGACTGACCTGCTCGCTGCGCTGCAATGCCCAGGTTTTGGGAGCCAGTTCGCCAATCACGATGTGCAACACGGTGCTGATCGCGAAGGCGGTACCGAAGGAGATGGTCTTGATTTCCCTTTCTGAGAACTGCCCCTCGCCAAACAGGGGCTCGATCAGATGCTCGATCGCCGGCTCCGCAACAAAACCAATGGCCAGACTGGCCATGGTGATGCCCAGCTGTGTGGCTGCAATATACAGGTCAAGGTTCTGCAGGGCCTTCTGTGTGAGGCGCGCGGTGGCGTTGCCTTCCTCGGCCAGCTGATCGATTCGGGTGCGGCGGACGCTGACCAGCGCAAATTCCGCCGCGACAAAAAACCCGTTCATCAGAACAAGTAGAAACATGGCCACAAGGCCCAGAACGTCATTCATGTGGTGGCGCGCTCCATGCCGCGCCCCGATCATCCGCAAGGCTCATGCTGCCCACTGCAGCCTGTAGGTGCAGTGTCGGTGACCGGAAAAGACAGAAATCCACAGCAAAAACCCCGCCCTCAGGCGGTGTTCACCGGGCGTCAGGGGAGAGCCAGAACTGGGAGGCTCCATAAACAGGACCAAGTTTATCATGTCCGGTCGTTCCGACCGTGCTCAGGTCGCCCGTCACTTCAGCAGACGCTAGGGTGGGCACATCAGGATGTTCTTCCCCGAGAGGTGAACTGGTTATGACAGACAGAGCTGCTCTTCCCACCACATTCCAGGCCCTGCGCATGGTCAAGGATGACCAGGGGTCCGGTCAGCCGCAGATGCAGACCCTGGCCATCACCGACCTGCCCGAGGGCGAGGTCACCGTGCAGGTCACGCACTCCAGCCTGAATTACAAAGACGGCATGGCGGTGGCCGGGCGCCCGGGGATCCTGCGCCGCCATCCCATGACCCCGGGCATCGATTTTGCCGGCACCGTGTTGCACGACGACAGTGGCACCTACTCCCCGGGGGAGACCGTCATCGTGACGGGCTGGGGTATCGGCGAACGTCATGACGGCGGCTACGCGACCCTGGCACGCGTACCGGCCCGCTGGATTGTCCGTGCGCCGGAAGGCACCGATGCACCCTGGGCCATGGCGGTCGGAACAGCCGGATTCACGGCGATGCTGGCCGTCATGGCCCTGGAAGACCAGGGACTGAAGGCCGGCGAGGTCCTGGTGACAGGAGCGGCAGGAGGCGTCGGCAGTACAGCGGTTGCCCTGCTGGCCCGCGCAGGCTACGAGGTCACCGCCAGCACCGGACGGCCCGAGGAGGCCGGGTACCTGACCAGTCTGGGTGCCCGGCATGTCATTGGCCGGGAGGACCTGCCTGCCCTGAAGCGCCCAATGGAAAGTGAGCGCTGGTCGGGTGTGGTCGACACGGTAGGCGGAGCGACGCTGGCGGGTGCCTACGCCTCGACCCGCACCCACGGCAGTGTGGCGGTGTGCGGCCTGGCCGGAGGGGCCGAGCTGAACACCACGGTCTATCCGATGATCCTGCGGGGCGTGAACCTGCTCGGCATCGACAGTGTTACCTGCCCGGTCGACCGCCGCGAGACTGCGTGGGCCAGACTGGCGCATGAGTTGCCGGCTGCAACGCTGGCGACCATGACTCAGGAACGTGGCCTGAGTGAGGTCCCGGCCCTGGCCCAGGAAATCCTGGCTGGACAAGTGCGAGGCCGGACTGTAATCGACGTCACCCGGTAGGCCACCAGTCGGAGTGCGTGTTTATCTGAGCTGGACGAAGCCTTGAACGTCGGGACATCGGTGCATGGCGCATCGAGACGGGAGGGGGACTACGCGACTGTCCCCCTCCCGTATCAGCCTGTGCCTTACTTGGGTTCCAGACTCCCCACGTTTACCTGAAGGGCGTCCGGTCCCAGCTTGACGGTCCGCTCGTCGCGCGGCTCGTGGCTTTCACCATAGATCTGGTTGCGGTCGCGGTCCCGTCCCCCCACGACGCGGAACGTGCCGTTGCCCAGGTAGGCCTCGAACCGGCCCAGACTGTCGAGCTTGGGCTGGAATACAAACCCCCGGGCGTCCTGCAGCCGCAGCCCCAGCGTGTCACTGATGGCCGGAGCCCCCAGCGCCGCAGCTGCGTTGACCATGCCGAAGCCGAACAGGTCATCCCGACCCTGCGCCCCCAGGTCAGTGGCGGTCGTGGTCAGACGGGCCAGGGTGCCTGCCGCGTCGCTTGTCACCCCTTTGCTCAGCAGGAGAGCCGCCAGCGCCGAGACCTGAGGCGTGGCCTGGCTCGTGCCGGACATGGCCTCGTACTGGGGCTCGTTCTTGACATAGTCCCAGCCGGTGGAAAACACCATGTCCGGGAAGGCCTTGTTGTTCAGCAGCCCGCCGTTGAACACATCTGAGAATTGGTCCGTGCCACCCGGAGCGGTCAGCTGCACCTCCGGGTAGGCATTGCTGTACGACGCGTGACGGGGCGCACTGCCTCCGGACAGGGTCACGCTGCCCACCGCCACGGCGCCGGGGCAGGCGGCCGGGTAGTAGGGAGTCGTGCCGTATGCATTTCCCGCAGCCACAAACACCAGCGAGCCTGCTGAAGTGGCGGCCTTCACCGCCTCGCACAGTGGCCTGGCCTCGTCGGCCGTGATGGCGCCGCCCAGGCTGAGGTTGATCACCTGCGCCCGGCGTGGATTGGTGTATGTGGTGCCCTCGATCAGGGTGGGAATTCCGGCAGCGTAGTTCAGAGACTGGACAATGTCTTCCACGCTGGCGTCACCTGTGGCGTCGATGGCCCGGATGGGCAGCACCTTGACGGGTGCGCGGTAGCTGGCGCCCGCCACGCCGCTGCCGCTGCATCCCGCGCAGTTGCCCGAGTTCTCGCCCCAGCGGGCGACGATGATGCCGGTGACATGGGTTCCGTGGCTTCCCGTGCTGCGCCCGCTTACACTCGGATCGGTCGGATCGGTGTCGACGCCGTCTCCGTCACCGTTGTCGGCTTCAGAAAGCACGTCCAGAGCGCCCTCGCCCGGCTTCCACAGCTGTCCGGCCAGGTCCGGATGATCGAACCGCACCCCACTGTCCACCACCGCGACCGTCACCGCCCGGTTGTACGCGCCAGACTCCATGTCGCGCCATACTGCCGGGTAGCCCATCAGCTTGAACGGCCACTGCAGCGGCGCGTACTGATCGGTGGGTTCCAGCGGCGTGGCAAGCGACTGTCCGGTCTGCTGGACGCGAAGCACCGCGTTCGGCACCGCATACTCGACTTCCGGACTCTGGCGCAAGGCGCGCAGGGCTGCCCCCTGATCCCTGACCTTCAGCGAAGCCAGTCGTCCGCTGAGGCTGCGCGCCGACTGCACGGGCACGCCGGCCCGGGTCAGGACATCGCGGCTCCGGACTGCCGCCGACATCACGGCCGACTGGGCGGTCAGTTCGCCCGCCACATGGTCACGGTATTTGACCAGAATGCCCCGCGCTTCGGCCGGCGCTGGGCGGTTGACGGGCGAAACCACGAGGGCCTGGCCGCTGATCTTAGCCGTATCCACGACCCGGCCGTTCAACCGGTACTGGTCCGCGCTGACCGTGATCGTCGCCGTGGTCCGCGTTTTGTTCTCGGCTGTCAGCTCAAGCGTGATGGTGCCGGTCAGTCTGGCCTGATCCGCTGCCAGGGGGGTGCCCTTGCTGCGGTCAGCGGCAACCGCGAATTTGATCTCACCTGTGCCGGCAGAGGGGGTGACGGCCAGCCACTCGGGCTGACCGATCACCTGCCACGAACCCGAGTACGCCGTGTGCACCGGGGCGCTGACAGCGTGACCCAGATTCAGGGTGGTGGGAACCGGACCGCCTGGGGGCTGAGGAGCTGGGGGCTGCACCACCGGCGGGTCGACGACCGGAGTTGTGTAGTTTTCCGTGCACGCGGCCAGCAACAGAGGCAACGTCAGGACCCACGGCCAGGAACCAGACAATTTTTTCATGTGAGGTCAGGATGCCTCACCCGGGCTGACGGATGATGAACGATTCTTGTCCCGACGCTGAGGCCTGGCCTGCTGCGGCTGGCACAATGGCGGGCGTGCCCAGCGGACGAGTTCATAACCTCATTAACATCGCGGCCTACAGCGTGCTGGCCGGCGCGGTCCTGGCCGCGTCCAGGCAGGAGCTTCTGACCATCACGCCGGCCCAGGCCCTGTATTTCACCCTGGCCTTTGCAGTTGGGACCTTTCTGCTGTCGCCGGACCTGGACCTGGCCGAAGGCAGGGTGGACAGCAAGCGCCACTGGGGTGTGCTGGGAATCCTGTGGGTGCCGTACGGCATGCTGTTCAGCCATCGGGGCCTGTCACACACCTGGGTGGTGGGGCCGCTCACCCGTCTGGTTTACCTGGCAGTCATGGTGGCGTTGGTCGTGGGAGTGCTGCGTTACGTGGCCCCTTCAGTGACGTTGCCGGCCATTCCGCAGCCCATCAGCGTCAAGGTCGTGGCTCCGCTGATCGCCGGGTATTACGTCAGTCAGTGGCTTCATCTGATCGCAGATGGCGTGCGCCCTGACCACGGTATGCGCCGCGGTTTCCGTAAGCTCCGCCGACGCTGAGTCAGTCTGGCCGGAATTCAGCCCACTTCAAGCAGATCCCGGTGGGCCAGGCCACGGCTCTGGGCTGAGCGCCATGCACCTCGCGCGTCCCCGGCCGACACCCGCGCCATAAAAGCCGGGTCACGTGCCAGCGTGGTCAGGACCCAGAAGTCTCCCCAGACCTCGATTCCCCAGGAGGTGCGCATGGCCCGGGCTGCGGCGACCCACACAGGCTCGGACAGGTGTTCCAGCGGCGCAATAAAGTGCAGTTCGCCGTCGGTGCCGGGAGTGCGTGCCACCTCACGGCGGTAGGCGTCCTGCTCGCGGCGGCTCATCTGTTCCCAGGTCCCTGAAGCGCAGTACCGCGCAGGGAAAGCGCTGAAGGTGTCGCGGCACCGGGTGGGGCGGGCGTCGTATTCGCTGCATGCACCTGTGTTGCGGTCCAGCAGCGGACAGAATCCGACCTCCTCACGGTGGCGGCGCACGTACTCTTCATCGTCGCGCGCGGTGCGGGCGTTGGCCAGCGCCGCCCGGGCATGGTTCTCGACCGCCCGGGCCTTGGCAGCATCAAGCGCCTCGGCGGTGATCAGGGCCTCGGCCAGACTGACCCGGATAGGCATGTTGCAACAAGCGAAGCAGCCTGCGCCGCAGTACACCTTGCCCCCCCGGGTCTGATACCCCTGGAGCCACTGACCGGCCTGACGCCCATAGCGTTCATAGCCCCGCCGGACGGGGGCTGTCACGGCTACGTGTGGGCCGCTTGGAGTGGGGCGAAGAGGTGACGTCATATGCGGCAGGGTAGCGCGGGTATACTCGGAGGACCGTGTTCCGACGCCCAAGAACCCCCCCGCCAACGGCGCCCGTCACCGAGGCCCGTAAGCCCACCCCTACACCGGCCGGGGGCGACCTGGATGCCACCCGTGTGCTGAGTGAGCTGCTAGCGCGGCCCAGCCTGGAGGGCATCCTCGAAGGCGCCCTGGCGCACGCCAGCACGCTGGCGGGGGGCGATATGCGCGGATACGCGATTCTCCGGCGGGGTCAGGACAAGGTGGCCGGGGTCTCGGGGTATCCCAAGGCCCTGATCGGCACGGCCCTGAGTGGCCCCTGGACCTCCATGAAGCCGCGCCTGCTGGCCGATGGCACCCGGGAACTGTACGAGGCCAACCCCGCGGAACTGCACAGTACGCTCGACACCTGTGGAATGAAGGACGTCCGGCTGACGCTGGTGGTGCCGCTGAGCGACCGTGGCCGGGCTCTCGGTGCTCTCGTGCTCGACCGCACGTCGGCCGAAGGGATCTCACCGACAGTGCAGGAAGCTGCCAACCGGTGGGGAGCGGCAGTAGCGCCCCTGATCGGCGTCCTGGAAGGCCGTGAAGAGTGGAAGGCCGCGGCACGCCAGATCACCGCGTCGGTGGTAGAGGCGGTCGAAAGCCAGGAATTCGACGCCCTGGGGCACGGGCAGGCCGTCGCGGACCTCAGCCTGAAACTTGGCCGGGCGGCCGGACTGGTGGGCCGGGATCTGGACGAACTGTGGTTCGCGGCGACCATGCACGACCTGGGGAAAATCCACGGTGAAACCGGACATGCCCAGGTTGGAGCGAATTTCCTGCACGGCGTTCCGCACATGACCGAAGCCCAGAAGGCGATCCGTCATCACCATGAGCGTTGGGACGGCCAGGGCGAACCGGATCGTCTGGCCGGCGAGGATATACCGCTGTATGCCCGGATTCTGGCGGTCGCCAACACCTACGTCCGGCTGGGTGACCTGGAGCGCGTCAAAGCTCAGGCGGGCAAGAGCCTGGACCCCAGGCTGGTAGCAACACTGGAGAAACTGCCGCAGTGAACGCCTCCGTGGGCGTCTCCACCACCCGGAGTGGCGCTTGACCCTGCGCCCGGCGTCCACGGGAGAGAGCGCCGCGCCGCGCTTTCCGAATCTGGAAGCGCGGTTCGGACCACTGACGCCCATGGACTCCGGAATGCAGAGCCGGGTCTACGCCACGCAGGACGGTCAGGTGGTGGTCAAAGTCTTCCGCAACCACCAGGGGCACCACCGGCTGGAGGCAGACAACATGCGCAGGGCCGGTATGACCCAGTGGGTGGTGGACGCGGTGGAGGCTGACGGGGTCGAAGCGCTGATCCTGCGGCGCTTCCCGGGCCGTCCCCTGCGTACCACAGACATCCCCGCGGCGCTGCCCGCCCTGCGCCGGATAGTGGGTACGTTGCACCAGGAAACGCGTGGCCACGTCGATCTACGACGGGTCCAGGAGCGGCTGCGCCGTTTTCGCAGTGCGCTGGCCGCGTACCCCCTCGAAGACCTGTTTGAAGCCGTGGAACTCCCGCTGGAACGCGGCGAGTTGATTCAGCCCGCAGCGTTCTGCCATCTGGACCTGTGGCACGACAACATTCTCTTCGCCCCGCAACGCGGCGAGGTACTGGTCATTGACTGGACCAAGGCGGCCTGGGACGATCCCCTGCGTGACCTGGCCCTGCTCAAGACCGGCACCCTGGACCTGCTGGGCGCAGACGAGAGTTTGCAGGCCGCCCTGTCCTTCCTTCCGGAATCGGACACCGCCACCCTGCGCCGCTACCGGGCCTATCTGGCCCTGACCACGCTGCATGACCTGTACTGGTTCCTGATGAACGAGCCCTACGAGTTCGAAGGCGAACGGGCCCGCAAGGTGCCCCGGGCGCGTCATGCACTGGCCCGCCTTCCCCGCTGAGCCGGCCGGGCGGCGTTATGTTGAGGCCATGGTTACGGTTGTTACCCACCCCCTGCTGCAGCACAAGCTCTCGCTGATGCGTGACGTTCAGACTGGCGTCAAGGAATTCCGGGAACTGGCCAGCGAGGTCAGCCTGCTGCTGGCCTACGAGGCCATGCGCGACCTGGAACTGTCTCCGCATCGGCTTACCACCCCGCTGGTCGAAGCTGACTTTCCGATGCTCAGTGGCAAGAAGTTGGCGCTGGTGGCCATTCTGCGGGCCGGACTGGTCATGACCGACGCCATCGTGGACCTCGTTCCCGCCGCCAAGGTGGGGCATATCGGGCTGTACCGTGACCCCCAGAGCCTGCTGCCGGTCGCGTACTACAACAAGCTCCCTGCCGACATCGCCGAGCGGCGCGTCTTCCTGACCGACCCGATGCTGGCCACCGGGGGCAGTGCTAGCGCCGCGATTCAGAGTCTCAAGGACGCGGGCGCCCAGAGCATCAAACTGATGTCGATCCTGGCCGCCCCCGAGGGCATCGCGGTGATCGAGCGGGACCACCCGGACGTCGAGATCGTGGTGGCCGCCGTCGACAGCCACCTGAACGACCACGGGTACATCGTGCCGGGCCTGGGCGACGCGGGGGACCGGATCTACGGCACCAAATAATCTGGTCACCACAGAGGTGCATCTTTGGAACGAGGCACCTGCTCACTCCAACCTTTAGACTTCGGTCAGGGAATGGGGGAGGTCCAGGTTACCGGAGTTCCCTTTATAGTGCCCACGCCGTCTGCTGTCCGGGCAGACGTGGAGGTAATGGATTTATATGGACTCACTGGGGGCGCTCGCCGCGCAATTCGGTATTGCCGACCTGTTTGGACGCGGCTTTTTCAGCGTGATGATCACTTTTTTCGCTGCCTGGGTGTTCACCTGGCAGTTTATTCCCCGGCTCCGGGATTTCGCGGTGAATGCCGGGTGGGCCGACCAGCCAAATGCCCGGCGGCTCAACAAGGAGCCCCTGCCCAACGCCGGCGGGCTGGCTATCTTTGCCGGCTTTGTCACCAGCGTCGTGCTGGCCTGGGCCCTGCGCCCCATCATGGTCGAGATTGTCAATATCCAGGTGCTGTCGATTCTGCTGGGTGCCAGCATCATGGTGCTGGTCGGCTTTATCGATGACCAGTTCGGCCTCTCGCCCATAACGCGCCTGGTGGTCCAGGTGCTGGTCGCCGTGCTCCTGGTGGTCAACGGGCTGAAGATGGATTTCAACGCCATTCCGTTTCTGCCGGTGCTGCCTGACGCCGTCAACGAGCCGCTCAGTACCCTGCTGACCATCGTGTGGATCGTGGGTCTGACCAATGCCGTCAACCTGATGGACGGGGTGGACGGAGTGGTCGGCGGCGTGGGTTTCGTGGTCAGCATGGTGCTGCTGGTGACTGCCGCGCAGTTCACCGACCGGGCCGCAGCCGTGATTCTGCTGGCGGGACTGGCCGGAGCAACTCTCGGCTACCTGCGCCACAACTTCAACCCCAGCCGAATTATCATGGGAGACGCCGGGGCGTACCTGATCGGGTTTACCTTGGCAGCCGTCAGCCTGCTCGGCACCCTCAAATTCAGTGCAGGAGCCAGTCTGATCGTGCCCCTGATCGTGCTCGCGCTGCCTGTGCTGGATACGACCCAGGTGGTCATTGGTCGCCTGGCTCGCGGCATCCGCAATCCCCTGGGGCATCCGGACAAGACCCATATTCACCACCGGGTGCTGGCCCGGACCTCCAGTGCCCGCCGCACCGCCGTCATCCTGTGGATGGTGGCCCTGGCCTGCGGCATGCTTGGAATGTTGTTGCAGGGCGTTCCGATCCTGGCAATCGGCCTGACCGGGGTGCTGGTGCTGCTGTGCCTGTGGTTTGTCGCGCACCGCCGGGTCCGGGCCCACAGCCGTGAAGTGCGGCACCCCGCTCCCCCTGAATCCCATTCCACGAGGCCCTGACCGAATGACCTCTACTGAAAAGCGAATTGTGCTCGCCTTTGGCACCCGTCCTGAAGCCACCAAGATGGCGCCGGTGTACCGCGCCGTGGAGCAGACCTGTGGCCTGAAGCCCCTCATTCTGTCGACCGGTCAGCAGCGCCAGATGCTCGATGGCGCCCTGAATGTTTTTGGCCTCACGCCAGACCATGACCTGAACGTCATGACCGACCGCCAGACCCTGGCCGACCTGACCGCGCGGATCGTTCCCCAGGCGGGCCGGACCCTGCGTGAGATGGGCGCGGATATGGTCCTGGTGCACGGCGATACCAGCACGTCCTTCTGCGTGGCCCTCTCGGCCTTTTACGAAGGCATCCCGGTCGGCCATGTGGAAGCCGGGCTGCGCAGTGGCAACCTCCAGGAACCCTTTCCCGAGGAAGCCAACCGCCGTCTCACCGGCGTGCTGTCCACCCTGGACTTTGCGCCTACCGGAGGCAGCAGGGACAATCTGCTGCGTGAGGGCAAGGCGGAGCACGGCATTTTTGTGACCGGTCAAACGGCGGTCGACGCTGTGCGCGAGGTGGCGGGCCGTGTTCCCCTTCGCCCCGCCTGGCGCCAGCGGATCGAGGCGGGCCAGCGCCTGGTAACCGTCACCATGCACCGCCGGGAGAACCAGCCCATGATGCGCGAAATGGCCGAGGCCCTGGGCCGGGTGGCACAGGCACATCCTGAGCTTCATTTTATTTACCCGGTTCACCTGTCGCCCGCTGTGCAGGAGGCCGTGCGGCCCGCACTCGGCAGCCTGCCGAACTTCGAACTGATCGAGCCGCTGGACTACAGCGAGATGGCTCCACTGATGGCGGCCAGTGTTCTGCTGGCCACCGACAGCGGCGGCCTGCAGGAGGAGGGCGCTGCCCTCGGTGTGCCCGTGGCGGTGCTGCGCAACGTCACCGAACGCCCCGAGGGTGTGGAAGCCGGCGTCCTGAAACTTGCCGGGAACGATCCTCAGCAGCTTGAGGCCACCCTGCTGGACCTGCTGGGTAGCGAGGATCAGCTCGCGGCCATGCGTCGGGCGCGTAACCCCTACGGTGATGGAAAGGCAGCCGGACGCATCGCCCAGGCCATTGCCTGGCATTTCGGCCTGAACCGCCGCCCGGACGACTGGCAATAGGCGCACTGGCCATGAGCCGGTCCGGCTGATCTATGCTGATCTCATTGTGAGTGACCCACCCAGCCGGTTCGAGCGCGTAGCCGTTGTATTGAATTCTTTCGCGGGCGGCGGTCTGGCTCAGCGGGAGTGGCCACGCCTTGAACGGGAACTGCTCGCGCGCGGCCTGCAGTTCGACCTGATTCAGGAAAGCTCCGGGGACGAGGCGCTGAACCGGGTCCAGAACCTTCCTGTGACCATGCCGGTAGTCGCGGTGGGTGGTGACGGCACGGTACGGTCTCTGATACCTGCGCTGGTCGGAACCGGTCGGCCCCTGGTCATCGTGCCCCTGGGCACTGGCAACGATTTTGCAGGCATGCTGGGGCTCCGTTCCGGGCATCTGGAGGCAGCAGTGGCCCACCTGGATGCCCCACCGCGTCAGGTGGACGCCCTGGACGTGACGATCACGGAAGGGGAACGGACAGGGCAACGTGCGGTACTGCTCAACGGCCTGGGAATGGGGTTCGACGCGCAGGTGGCCCTGAACATGACGCGTGCCCCGGTACGGCTGTCCGGGCTGGCCCGGTATGGATGGGCCGCCCTGGTGACCCTGCGGGAGCTCAAACTGGCCACAGTGCGCGTGCTGGTAGATGGCCGCGAGTTCTATCACGGCAAAAGTGCCCTGGTAGCTGTCATGAACGGCACCCGGTACGGCGGTGGCTTTCAGATCAGCCCGGTTTCAGATGTCCAGGACGGCGAGGTCAACGTGCTTGCCAGCGGGCCGCTGGGTCCATTCCGGCTGCTGCTGCTGATGCTGGCGGTGCTGCGCGGGGTTCATCTGGGCCGGGAGGGTGTGCACCACACCCCAGGCCGGTGGATCACCGTCCGGTGGGACGAACCCACGCCGCTGCACCTGGACGGGGACCTGCACGGCTCGGTGCGGGAAGTGCAGGTGCGTGTGCTGCCGGGAGCCGTGACTCTGCTGCATCACCAATGAAGGAAGCCTGCCGGCTAGCCTCTCCTTAAGCGGCCCAATGTTCGATCAAGGAGCTATCCAGTCACGCTTTCTGTGAGCGTCATGACGGCCCGGTTCTCGATAGCCATCAGGGAAATTTGTAGGGCAATTCCTGTAGCCCCCTGAAGCTTCAAGGAGACAGGCGCAAAAAACGCCAGCCCAGGCCCTTGACCTGAACTGGCGATTTAGAAGGAGGAACGTTTTACCGGAGCCTGGCCAGCAGGGTCCTGGCCGCCTCCACATCGCGCTTCTGCCAGAAGCTGTCACCGCCCATATTGATTGCCGCCTGCAGTTGCTGCACGGCAAAGGCCCGGTTGTCCTTGGCATTGAGCAGCAGCATGGCGTTGACATACTCCACACGGTGGGTGGGGTTGGCGGGTTCGAGCTCAATGGCCTTCTTGAAGTTGGGCACCACGTTGTTCTTGTTGGCCCCGGTCGCCTGTGTGGCCACGAACCCCTTGCTCACCAGATTTGCGTTCCACAGCCCCACGGCCACGTAGGCGCCGGCCAATCTGGGGTTCAGCTGCAGGGCCTTTTCAAGGTTCTTCTTCATGTCCCCGGCCAGTCCGAGGCTCTGAAGAATGCCGCTGTATTGCGCCAGCCGGCCCTGAGCGCGGGCCTTTTCAAAATAGGCCTCCGCGTTGTTGCGGTTCTTTTCTATGGCCTTGTCCGCGTAGTCCTGTGCCTGAAGGAAGAGGGCCTTTTTCTGGGTATCGGGGCTGAGGCCGGCGCCCGCCGTGGTGGCTTCGGCCGCCAGCGCAAAGCCCTCGCTGGTGTTCAGGGCGGCGGCAGCCGAGGCGGCCTCCTGCCATTTGCCCTGGTTGAGCAGGGTCTGCGCCTCTTTGAACGTTTGGGCACCTGCCACTCCAGTGATGGCCGCCAGGCTTAGGGTGAGGGTCAGGATTGATGTGCGCATACGTCCTCCAGAGGTGAGGTGAAGAAGAGTTTTCAGAAAACTGGACCGAGTATACACATTTTGCTGATGTGCCTCTTATGCTGTTGCTGAAGAGCTTTGTGGCATTGTTCTGTACCTGGTCTAACCGACGGAGGGCAGATGCTACGCTCAGCAGTGACGTGGACTGGAAAGCGGTACTGGCAGACCTGCGTGCCCACCTGCCTCCTGGTCAGGGCCGTGGCCCCGTAAGAGGCAGCTTACGCTGGCTCGAAGCGGAGATGCGTGGTCGCGGAGGCAATCCGGCGAGCCTGCGCAACATCGTGTACCGCGACATCGGCACACCACAGGACAAGGCCGTGCTGGCTGGCATTCTGAATGATCTGGCCACACTGGCTGGGCGTCCTGCTGCTGCGTTTCCCGCATCTCCGGCGGCGGCCCCACTTCCTGATGAACTCGAACTGCTGGGCCGCTCGAAGAAGAGGGCTTACAAGCAGTTTGTCGCCGGCGTCCGCGTAGGGCGCGCTCCCCGGATGGTCGTCTCCGGCCGGGCGGGCGCGGGCAAGACCATCCTTCTGGGTCAGATCGAGCGCGCCCTGCTGGAGTTGCACATCCCAGTCAGGCGGTTTTCTCTGTCGGGTGACGCGGGCCCGCTGCTGGGTCTGCCCCCACCCGCTGGTCAGTCCTATGCGGCACTGGGACAGGTGCAGACCGACGCGGCCCGAGCTGCGCTGCCTGCCCAGGGCGCGCTGCTGGTGCGTGTTACCCGCGAACTGTCTTTTGCTGGGGACCCGCCCCGAGACAACCGGGGACAGACCATCTCTCCGGCCCGCTGGGCCCAGGAGCATCTACTTCAACGGGCGCCGGATGGGGTGGCGGTATTGCTGGCAGTAGAAGACCCCGACGGACTGGACGAGCAGGGCACCGAGCTGATCGAACTGCGCCCGCCCACCCCCGCCGAGGCCAGAACGTACCTGATGGGGCGTCTGGGCGTGACCCGTGCTGAGGCCGACCGGCTGGTGGCAGAGACCGGCCGACATCTGGACCGGCTGGCGATGCTGGGCAGTCTGGGATCTGGCGCCGGGGAATGGGCGCCTGGTGGACTCGCCGATCTGATGGCTGACCGCGACGCCCGTGCTCTTGCAGAAGCCACAGCGGCGCTGCAGAGCCTTGTTCCTTCTGGGCAGCCCATTCCGGGACCGCTCCTTAGTGCCGCGCTGGGCACGAACATCGGTGCTCTGCCGGCGCATGCCCGCGCCCTCGTGCGTGGAGATGACGGTGGCTGGACCCCTTCGGCCGCCCTGAAGGCCACCTGGTCACAGGTTTCACCCGCAGCCCGTCTGGCGGCCCTGCGTCACGTGGCGGGAGCCGAAGGCACCCTGGAGGCCGGTCTCCGTATGGCGGCGCTGGCTGCCGTTGGAGACTGGGCAGCTCTGTCCACGCTGGCCACGCGTCATCCCGACGACGCCCGGCATCTGCCGCCACTCTGGCCGGCCATCCGGCAGTCGGCGCAGGGAACCGAACTTGAATCACTGGCCCGGGCTGTCGTGGGTCACCATGCCGGGCGCGGAGAATACGGTCATCCCCGACTGCGTGATGGTCTGTTCAGCCTCCTCGAATCTGACCGCGATGTGGTGAGGGCCTGGGCGCGGGTCAAACTCGCCGAGAGCAGCCTGGAGTCGGGCAATATCGAAGCGGCGCACCTGCAGCTTGCCCATGCGGACGTGGCGGCGGTCCTGGAGCCCGGCGCGCCCCTGGAGCCCTGGGCACGCGCAGCCCAGGCCGATGCATTGCTGGTTGAAGCTGCCCTGGCGCGCTGGCAGGGTGACCTGGAAACTGCCACGCTCAAGGCCAGCGACCCTCGAGCCGAACACGGTGGTCCACGGGCCCTGCTCTGGCGCGGCCTGATCGCCAAGGACGCTGGCCGCTGGCCCGAGGCGCTGACCGCCCTGCGCGCGGTTCCGCAGTCCAGTCCGCTGCTCTCGGGGCGGGCCCGCTACCAGGAGGGGGACCTGATGCTGCGTCTGGGGCTGCCGGGAGCTGGACTGCAGGCCCTGGACGACGCCGCACGCCGTCTGGAACTGGCCGGCGGCACCGCCGAGGAACAGGCCCGGGTGCTGGCCCGTTCCGGTACCGCCCTGCGGCGTCTTGGTCTTGCCAGAGAGGGCCTGGAGCGCCTGAACCGCGCTCTGGGCCTGCTTCCGCATGACTCACCCCGCCACGGAGACGCAGTGCCCCGGGCCCGCCTGCTGTCCGAGGCTGCCCCGGTCTATCTGGCGTTGGGCCGGCCTGATGAAGCACTCGGCGTCGCCAGTGAGGCTCTTGCATTGCTGGCCCACAGTGACGGGCGGCGTGCAGAAGCCAGCTACCGCCAGCGCCGCACCGTGCTGCGTGTCGCTCTGGCCTACCTGACGCGTGGCCTGGGCCGCTGCTATCTGCAGCCATTGTCTGGGGCCACGTCCGACGGTCCGGATCTGACCCATGCCCGGCAGCTGATGGATCAGTTGCTGCAACATGACGCCGACACCAGCGACCGCGATCAGATCCTGCGGCTGGACCTGCATCTTAGCCGTTCACTGGCCGAGCCGGACCCGGCGCGTGCCGTGCAGGACGCCAGTACCGGCCTGGCCCTGGCCAGCCATCCTTATGAGGAAGCCCAGGCCCGGGCAGTTCACGCGGACGCCCTGTGGCGTGACGGGCAGCCGGAGGAAGCCCTGGCCGAAGTCAACCGGGCGTATGCCCTGCTCAGAAGGGTGCCGCTGGCAGTCCACGGCTCCACCTTTCCCAGCGGCACCACTGATGTTGACCCCGGGCTTCAGGCACAGCTCCTGGCCCTGGAAGCGCGGATCACCATTCGCGATGGGGTTCGCACCTTGCTGTGGTTGCGTGACGCCCTTCAGGTACCGGGGCTGGGTCCGTTCCGGAGAGGAGTGTGGCGTGAAGTCGGCCTGACGCTGGAGAGGGTTCATCCTCAGGCGAGTGCCGTTGTATTGACCCTGCATCCGGCGGCGGACCTTCAGGTTCTCCGCTTGCCCGACGCCCTGGTTCAGGCCGAGGACAGCCTGTGCGCTGGTCACGTCCCGGCGACTCCCTCCTGACTTTCCGGGGAAGTCGGGTATGCTGTCCGGCGTGAGCATCACCGATTCGCAGGCCGGGGGCCGCGCCGCTGTCCGCCTGTTGCAGGGCTACATGTGGCACCCGCAGGACGCCGACGTGGACCTCGACCACTACCTGCCGCGCGAGCTGGAGCTGCCCGATCCACCAGGAATGAGCGGCACAGAAGACGCGCACGTGCTGTGGGACAGTGTGCAGCCACCGTTTGCCTTTTTCGAGAACGGCGAACCGACTGCATTTCAGGTGTTCTACCAGTTCACGGTGCTGCGGGTGTACGACGAACGACCCGGCAACGACGCCCTGCACGCCGACGCCACCGCGGCCAGCCAGACCCTCAACCCGCTGCTCGACAGCACGCCACCCGGCGTGGGCTGGCAGCTGTGGGAAGACCTGCGCGACCTGTAAGCCTTATGTTCTTGCCCGCCCCGGAGGAAAACTAGCCTGTGATCGCCTGGATTGACCTGTACATCGAAGGAGACCCGCATCCTCGCCGGTTCGATACCCTGCTGACCCTGGGCGACTACCTGCGCCGGATCGAGCGGCTGCCGGACGAGGCAGTCAGTGCGCTGCTGCAGTTCGGTGAGGTGGCCCCGCCCACCGCCCGGCGCGGCTACCGGCTGGGAACCCTGCCGCAGCCGTGAGCAGCCCGTTGGCGCCTGACAGTCCAGAACACGGTGCCATTCCCGGTCCAGTGGTGGCCATTCCGGTCTACGCCGGGGTCAGTGAACTGGAACTGGGGATCATGGTGACGGTCTGCCGGCTGTGCGGCGGACCGGGCGCCACCCGGACGGTCAACCGGTCGCGTGCCAGCATCCTGACGGCAGGCGGACTGGTCAGCACGCCGCACGTGTTGTATGCGGCCCTGCCCGAGCCCGCCGCACTGCTGCTTCCCGGCGGACCAGGGGCAGCAAAGGCGAGCCGCGATCCCCTCCTGCGCGCTTTTCTGAGTGCGCATGCCGCGCTTCCTGCAGGTGCCAGCGGCAGCGGCCTGCTCCTGCTGGGCGAGGCCGGCTGCCTCCGCGGGCGCGAAATCGGCGCCAGTGACAACCTCACGGAGACGTTGTGGAGCTATGAGCCGCTGGAGATACACCCCGGTCAGGCCGTGACTGACACCCACTTGCGGACAGCGCCGGCTGGCCTGGGCGCTTTCGAAGCCGCGCTGCATGTCGCTGGCGCACTCTGGGGAGAGGACGCCGCTGGTGACGCGGCCCGGCGTCTGGGTTACCAGTAGTACCCGACAGACGCTTTGGTTCACGCGCCGCTTTTCCGGCCTGATTCTGTCGAGAAAGCGGCAGAAAATCAGACCGGTTCGAGACTTCAGAGGCCAGAGTCTGGTAGTGGTCCTTCGGAGCTTCAGCTTCAACGCGGGCTCTGGCCCACTCAATCGTCCAGCGCTTCCAGACCCGGCAGGCCGTCAAACAGCCCGCGCAGAGGAAACGAGGGCAGCCCGGTGCGGGTGCCACCCACGGCAAACAGCTCCTGCCCCAGCATCTGCGACTCCATCCGGTCGCGTTCTTCGGCGGACATGCGGCCCAGCAGACTCTGCTCACCCATCTGAGTCCCGTGCGCTGCCAGCGCCGCTTTCTTGTTCCCGGCGTAGGCGCTGACGTCCATGCGCACGGCGATGGTCCCGGGTGACACGCCGTACATCAGCGGGTCAAGGTCCTGACCCATCAGGGCCAGAGCTTCGATCGCCTCGTATGGCAGAGCGGTGTAGTACAGCCGCTGGGGTCCTCCATTCGGCAGATGGCCCGAGCTGAAAAAGGCTCCTGCGGTTGCCCGCTGAATCTGCAGGTGGTCGATATGACCGTAGCTCCCATGCGGATCGAACGTCACCATGACCTGAGGCTGCACCTGCTCGATCAGGGCACGCAGCTGCACCTCCACCTCCGTGGGAGCGACATTCATCAGGGCCAGGGGGTCGTTGTGGCGCGTGCGCTCGAAGCGGCCCGAGTCGTGGTAGTTCAGAAATACGGGCTCGGGGATCTCCAGGGCCATACATGCGTCGCGCAGCTCCTGTTCACGCTGGGCCCCCAGGTCATCCACGGTCATGCCTGGAACCGTGATCTTGCCAGCCTCTCCACGCGTGGCGCAGGCCAGCACGACCCGCACGCCGCGCCGTGCGTAATGGGTCAGGGTACCGCCGACGCTAAAAGCTTCATCGTCAGGGTGGGCGAAAATGGCCAGCAGGGTCGGCGTGGAGGACATACCGGGCAGTCTAGAGGGGTACGCTCTCACCATGAGTGGATGCCTTACAGCCCTGTGGTTCGTGGGGGTGGCCTTTGTGGCGGGCGCCATTGGGCAACCTGTCGGCGGCCCTTCGCGCAACGAGCAGGATCGCCACAGGCGGAAGAAAAGACGCGTCACCCGGCCGTCGGCGAAAGCTGGACCTGTTGGCGCCTTGCGGGCGGTCCTTCGCGAGACTCTGCTGGCGCTGGTCGCTCAGCCCTCACCGGATGACGATTCGGTCTGTTCGGCCTCTTCCAGTCGCCGCCCGCGCAGGTAGAAGTCCCACACGGCGTCGGTCCACGTGGCGTAGATCAGCCGGCGATTTCCGGCGTCCGAGGCCTCCAGCGCCGCCCCCAGCGCGCGGTAAAACCGGCTGCCCTGCTCCTGCATGGCACGCGCGGTCCAGTATGGTTCGGAGGCCAGCAGTTCCTGAAGGCGGTCCGCTTCGGGCATGGTGCCATGATGCCATGCTGGCGGAGTACGTTTTTCTCTGGCCGGTATCTGATCAAATCGCCTGAGGCCACAGAAGGCTGACCCGCTGCCCCAGGGCCCTCTGCTACGCTCCAGCTATGCCCACCGTGCTCGCCATTACATCTGACAAGGGCGGCGTGGGCAAAAGCACCCTGGCGGTTCATCTGGCAGGCGCGCTGACCGAGCGCGGCCTGAAGGCGGTACTGATCGATGAAGATGGCCGGGTGGGCACCAGCCTGAAGTGGGCTGCGCGCGCTACCCAGCGGGGCTGCCCCCTGCCATTTCCCGTCCTGTCTGCCGATGACGTGAAACCCAAACGGCTCACTGACCTCGACGTCGTGCTGATCGACACCGAAGGCCGGCCCAAGCGCAAGGATCTGCGGGCGCTGGCCACCCAGGCGGACCTGCTGCTGATTCCCAGCGGTCCTGGCACCCTGGAACTGGACGCGGCCCGCGGCCTGCTGGACTATCTGGACGATGAGGTCAGCGCGGCGCGGCGTGCGCGGGTGGTCCTGACCCGGGTGCCGGTCCAGGGGAAGGTGGGCAAGGAGGCAAGCGAGGACCTGCGGGATTCTGGCGTGACGGTGTGCAATACCATGATCCGTAACTTCACCGCCTACCAGCGCGCGGCTGAGCTCGCCACCCTGGTACGGGAGGTGCGAGACCCGCGCACGGTGCCGGCCTGGAATGACATCCTGGCCTTGTCCAGGGAACTGATATGAAAACAGGTCGTGACAAACCGCGCTTCAGCTATCTCAAGGATGCCGGTCGCAAGGGAGGGGGCCGCAAAGCCAGCCCGGCCCCGGACGGCCGACGCAAAGGCGAGACCAGCGACCGTCTTGAACCAGTCTATGTCCGCAAGGAAACCGTCCGGGCCGTGTGGCGCGAGGTCAAGAAGGACGGAGGCGAGAGCGTCAGCGAACTTGTCGAGGACCTGCTGCTGATGTGGCTACGCGACCGTGCCTGAGTGCCTCTCAGGGCTGTTCTCTGCTACACGGCGCGCTCTGCGCTGCCACGCTAGCTTGCACCCATGACCGCGACCCCTGCCGTCATTGGCCGCTTTGCTCCGAGCCCCACTGGTGCCATGCACATGGGCAACGCCCGCACCGCGCTGCTGGCCTGGTTGCATTCGCGCGCGGCAGGCGGACGCCACCTTCTTCGCTTCGAGGACCTGGATGTGGGACGCGTCCGGGAATGGGCCTGCGACGCGACGCGCCGGGACCTGGAGTGGCTGGGGCTGGACTGGGATGAAGAGAGCCTTCAGTCGAGGCACATCGAGCGTTATGCGGCCGCTGCGGCGCAGCTGGACACTTACGGCTGCACCTGTACTCGCCGCGAGATTCAGCAGGTCATCCAAGACAGCGCCGGTGCTCCCCACGGTGAGGAGCCCATCTACCCTGGAACCTGCCGGCTGCGTCCCGTGTCCGCGATCCGCACACCGGCGCTGCGCTGGCATGTCCCGGACTGGACCGTCTGTATCAGTGACGCGCTGGGCGGCTCGGCTCTCTGCCAGAATCTGCGGACCGAGGTTGGTGACTTCGTGCTGCGACGCGGCGACGGGGTCTTCGCCTACCATTTGGCCGTGGTGGTAGACGACGCGGCGTCGGGTGTGACCGACGTGGTGCGTGGCAAGGACCTGCTGCCCGCCACCCCCCGGCAGGCCGCCCTGCAGCGGGCCCTTGGTCTGCCCACGCCGCGCTACCTGCACGTGCCCCTGATGACCGGGTTCCGCGGCGAGCGGCTGGCCAAACGCGGCGGCGCCCCACCCCTGATGGCGCTGCGCGAAGCGGGAGAACCGCCGGGCCGCGTGCTGTCCGCCCTCGCGGCTTCCCTGGGCTGGCCGGTACCAGGAGAAGTGTCGGCTTCCGAACTGCTGCCCCTGTGGCAGAGTTTTGTAACCACTGCACAAACTTAGACGAGTTGTCTAAGACAACCCTTCGCCGAACAACCGGTCAGTACGTACCCTTGGGCATCATGGCCCTCATATTCCCGACTTTTCCGCTGCCGGATGTACGCGGTCGCTTTGGCCGTTACGGTGGGCGGTACGTCCCCGAAACCCTGATTCCCGCCCTGGATGAACTCGACTCCGCGTATCAGGTGGCCAAGCAGGATCCCGCCTTCCTGACTGAACTCGACCGCCTGTACCGCGAGTTCGTGGGCCGTCCCAGTGGCCTGTACTTCGCCCGCCGGCTGACCGAGCATGCCGGCGGCGCGAAGATCTACCTCAAGCGCGAGGACCAGAACTACACCGGCGCGCACAAGATCAACAATTGTCTGGCCCAGGCACTGCTCGCCGTACGGATGGGCAAGCGCCGTGTCATCGCCGAGACCGGCGCGGGGCAGCACGGGGTCGCGAGCGCCACGGCCGCTGCCCTGCTGGGCCTGGAGTGCGTCGTCTACATGGGCGAGGAGGACATCCGTCGTCAGGCCCTCAACGTGTTCCGGATGAAGTTGCTGGGCGCCGAGGTCCGGCCGGTGACCAGCGGCACCGGCACCCTGAAAGACGCAACCAACGAGGCCATCCGTGAATGGGTCACGCATGTCCGGGAGACCTTTTACATCCTGGGCAGCGTCGTGGGACCGCACCCCTACCCGGCGATGGTCCGGGATTTCCAGAGCATCATCGGCGAGGAGGTCATGCTGCAGCTTCCCGCGCTTGAAGGCCGCTCCGTCCCTGACGCCGTGGTCGCCTGTGTGGGTGGAGGCAGCAACGCCATCGGCATATTCGCGCCCTTCGCCTACCTGCCGCCGGACCAGCGCCCTCGCCTGATCGGAACCGAGGCGGCCGGAGAGGGCGTGCATACCGGCAAACATGCCGCTTCGGTGGCAGGCGGCCGGGTGGGTGTGCTTCACGGCTCGATGATGTACCTGATGAACGACGATGAGGGCCAGATTGTGCCGCCCCATTCCATCAGTGCTGGACTGGATTATCCCGGCATCGGTCCGGAGCATTGCTACTACAGCGACGCTGGGCTGGCCGAGTACGTCCCGGTCACCGATGCGCAGGCCCTGGAAGCCCTGCAGATGCTGACGCGCCTGGAAGGCATCATTCCTGCCCTGGAAAGCTCGCATGCCGTGTATCACGCAGTCGAATTGGCACGCACCATGCGCCCGGAGCAGGTGATCGTGGTTAACCTCAGCGGACGCGGCGACAAGGACGTGGCCGAGGTCATGCGTCTTCTGGACCTGAGCAGGGAAACAGCAAGTGGACAAAAGATTCAGGAGGTCAGCGCATGACAGCCACCGTGACCCGTGGGGTGGAGCGCCTGCACCGCGCCTTTGCCCGTGCCAATGCCGACGGCCGCGCAGCCTTTATCCCGTTCATGACCGGCGGGTACCCCAGCGTGGAGGCTTTCCCTGCTCTGGCCGACCAGCTGATCGAACAGGCCGACATCATGGAGATCGGCATTCCGTACAGTGACCCCCTGGGAGATGGGCCCACCATCCAACGCGCCTCCGAGCGCGCGCTGGCCGGCGGGACCAGCACCCGGGGCACCCTGGAGCTGATCCGTGAGCTGCGCAGCCGCCACGAAACGCCCATCGTGGTGATGACCTATGTCAATCCCATCTATGCCGTCGGCCCCGAGAAATTCATGGCCCTGGCTGCCGAGGTGGGCGTGGACGGCCTGATTCTGCCGGACCTGCCACCTGACCAGGATCTGGAGATCGCAGACCTCGCTGCAAAGTATGGCCTGGCGGTGACTTTCCTGATCGCGCCCACCTCGACTCCTGCCCGAGTTGAACTCGTGGCACAGGCCTGTACGGGGTTCCTGTATGCCGTCAGCGTGACCGGCGTCACCGGCACCCGTGAGGGAACGGCGATGGGCGAAGTGCCTGCGATGCTGGAACTGGCCCGCAAGCATGCCACGGTGCCGGTTGTCGTGGGTTTTGGGGTCAAGGATGCCGCCACTGCCCATCAGGTGGCACAAGTGGCCGACGGCGTGGTCGTGGGCAGCGCCTTTATCAATGCGGCCCGCGACGGTGCGGACGTTTCCGCACTGGCCAGTGAGATTGCCGCCGGCTGTCGGCGCTGATATCAGCTTTCGCGTCAGAGGGGAGCCCGACCCGGGTTCCCCTCTCCACATGTATGTTTGCGACGTGTCACGACCCGCATGACTTTCCAAGCGCCAATCGTTAGCGCCGCGTATGTGTTGCGCGCGGCGCGGCCGCTGACAGCCTGTGCACGCTTCCAAGGCGGTACCCGCCAGCATGTCGCCCACATTGGAGGTAATGGGAAACAGCGTGGTCACGGCGTGCGGCAGCGTGAGAAGGTGGCACAGGGCAGGCAGTGCAGAAGCACTCACAGTCGATTCCTCTAGTTGTGTCGGCGCAGTGCTAGCCTGGGCCGGTGAACACAACTGAAGTGAAGGTGTTGCCCCCACGCGCCGACGTCTCCCGCGAGGAAACCTGGGACATCGAGGCCCTGTTCGCTACCCCCGAGGCCTGGGAGGCCGAGGCGCAGGTGCTGCCCGGGGCCATCAGTGCCCTGTGCGAGCACGAAGGCAAGCTGGGCAGCAGCCCGGAAGCCCTGCTCGCCTATCTGGCCCAGGCCGATGAGGTGGAGCTGCGGCTGTCGCGCTTTATGTCCTATGCCAGCATGAATGCCAGTGTGGACGGCCGTGACGCGGTGGCCGCCGCGCGCCGGGACCGGGCCAGCGGCATCATGGCCCAGTACGGAGCGGCGTCAGCCTTTGCCCGCCCCGAGATCCTCGCCACTGATGAGCGCAAGTTACGCAGCTGGATGGAAACCCCCCAGTTTGCGGATCAGCGGGTGCGCCTGGAGCGCATTCTGCGCCTGAAGCCCCATGTGCGTTCCGCAGAGGTCGAGGAGCTGCTGGGCGCCGTCCAGGCCCCCTTCGCCAGCGAACGGAGCATCCACCCGACCCTGGCCAACATGGATCTGCGGTTCGGGACTGCTGGGGGCGAGGCGGTCACGCAGGGCAATGTTGACCGCCTGACCAGCCACCCCGACCGCGAGGTGCGCCGGGAAGCCTGGGAACACTACGCCGACGCGCACCTTGCCGTGCAGCATGCCCAGGCCGCCATGTACGCCACGAACGTCCGGCAGAGCGTGTTCCTGGCCCGTGCCCGCCACTACCCCGACGTGGTGACGGCCAGTCTGTCTCCCGACAACATCCCCACTGCCGTCGTGACCACCCTGCTCGACACCTACCGGGCCAACACGCCCATCTGGCACCGCTACTGGCGGGTGCGCCGCGAGTGGCTGGGGCTGCCGGAGTTGCGGGAGTACGACGTCAAGGCGGCCCTGAATCCCCCGCGCGGCGTGAGCTACCAGCAGGCGGTGGACTGGATTGAGCAGGGCATGGCGCCGCTGGGCGAGGACTACCTGCGTGACATGCGTCATGGCCTCACCGAGGACCGCTGGGTGGACTACGCCGAAAACGAGGGCAAACGCCAGGGTGCGTACAGCAATGGGGGAGGCCGCGTCAAGCCCTACATTTTCATGACCTGGAACGGCACTATGAACAGCTACAGCACGCTGGCGCACGAAATCGGCCACTCTATGCATTCGCTGCTGTCCCAGCGCGAGCATCCCTACTCTGTGCCCCGCTACACCCTGTTTCACGCCGAGGTGGCCAGCAACTTCAACCAGGCCATGGTGCGTCAGCACCTGCTCAAGCAGGCCCGCGAGAGTGGTGACACCGATTTCGAGGTCGCCCTTATCGAGGAGGCGCTGAGCAACTTTCACCGCTACTTCTTCATCATGCCGACCCTGGCCGCCTTTGAGCTTGAAGCCTACCGCCGTGTGGAGGCGGGCCAGTCCCTGAGCGCGCCCGACCTGATTGCCCTGACCGCCGACCTGCTGGCCCAGGGCTACGGCGACGGCGTGACCATGGACCGCCAGCGCAGCGGCATTCTGTGGGCACAGTTCTCCACCCACCTGTACGCGAACTTCTACGCCTACCAGTACGCCACCGGCATCAGTGCCGCTCATCAGCTGCTTGAGCAGTTCGGCGCAGATCCAGTGAAGGCCCAGGCCACGTACCTGCGCTTCCTGAAATCCGGAGGCAGCCTGGACCCCATCGATGCTCTGAAGGAAGCTGGCGTGGACATGCTCTCGCCTGAGCCGGTTCAGGCAACGTTCCGGACTCTCGAAGGCTATGTTGCCCGGCTAGAGGAACTGCTGGCTGTTCGCCGCAGCTGAGAGGACAGAGTGAAGCGGGACTGGAGCCAGGATTCGGTCCCGCTTCACTCTGCATTTCTAACGTCCAAAGGTCGGGTACTGCAGTGGGTGATCTTAAAAAGCCCTACATTACTCTGATGATTATCTTGCAGGGAACCTACAAAGTTGCACCCACCAAGCGCCTGACGATCCTTGCGGAACCGGGCAATCAGGACAAGGGGACCCTGGCAGCAGATATTGATGCCCTCACTCATGGCTGTGCACTCGGGGGTGGCAAGTGCAACATTACCGTGACCACTCAGCACGGCCAGATGACTGGGACCCTGTATGAGAAGAAGCCCCGTAAACTCAGCCTCTGGCAGTTCGAGGGCCACCTCTCCTTCCCGCAACGTGATTAAAAGGCGTGAACCAGGGTTGTGCAGGCTGGTCCTGTACAACCCTCATCCATTAGACGACCGGTACTACACTATCTTGCAAACAAAATATTCACGACAAGTATTTATCGTGAAACAATTCACTTGTAGATCGAAGGATCAGGCGGGGAGATACCCCGCCCGTTTCTCACTTATGCCTGAGGCTGCTGGACCTGCATGCCCTGGGGCACGAAGCCCTCGAGCGCTGCGTAGTCGTCCTGGAAATGCATCAGCACGCCGCCGAACAGCGTATCGAAGGTTTCCTGGGGCATCTCGGCCAGGGTGGGGTAGAAGCCGACGTATTCCAGCCAGACGTTGCCGTCAGCATCGATGCTGCGTGCAAAGGCGCGCTCGCGGTTGCGGTCGTTGAGCATGTTCACAACTTCCACACGGCGCTCGGCGTACTGCTTCTGGGTCACGCAGGTGATTTCCAGACGGCTGGTGTTGTTCGGGCCGTCGTTAACGCTGACCAGCACGGCCGCGTCGCCCATCTCGAAACGCCAGCCCATGCGGATGAAGCGCTGGCCGTTGTTCTCTTCCATGTCCAGCTGAACTTCTTTTTCCTTGAGGTACTTCGCGAGCGTATCCAGCGTCAGCAGTGCCGTTTCCATCGTCATTAAAACCATCCTCCTCGGTGGGTGAACCTCAACAGCGGTTTGATCTGTGGTTGAAACCCGACCGATTCTAACATCCGCCCCCCGCCCACATCCGGTAAGGTCAGCTGTGAATTCCTTAGGGCCTTGACATCACTGTCAGCGTCACGGGTGCCACACCTTCGCTCTGCATGCCAAGCACTCGCGCCGCGCTGGTAGACAGGTCGATCACCCGCGAGCGAATGCCGAACGGTCCGCGGTCATTGATCATAACCATCACGCTGCGGCCGGTCCGGGCGTGTGTGACCCGCACCCAGGTTCCGAACGGGAGCGTCAGGTGCGCCGCTGTCATCGGGGTGCGGTGATCGCGGCGCCCTCCGTAATACGCCGCCTGTCCACGCTGAAACACGGCCGAAGCAGCAGGCGGCGTGGCAGGGATCTCACGCGGCGAAGTCACCGTCGTTCCGGGCAGCCGGAGGACCTCACCCACCCGGATGGTCGCGTTGGCCAGACCGTTCAGAGCGAGGACGGACTGAACCGTCGTTCCGTGGGACTGCGCCACCGACCACAGGGTGTCACCGGCCTTGACCCGGTAGACCCGTTCGGCCTCTGCTACACCGAGCATCAGTGTGGCAAGCAGCAGCGCCTTTTTCAAAGCCGATCCTTCTCGGCCCGGCTCAGGACCTCATGGCCGTTTTCCGTGACCAGCAGCAGATCCTCGATGCGGACACCGCCCACCCCGGGCAGATAGGCCCCGGGTTCGATGGTCACGAGCATGCCGGGCTCCAGGACATCGGTGCTGACGCCCCGCAGGCTGGGACCCTCGTGGACTTCCAGCCCGATCCCGTGCCCCAGCGAGTGCGCGAAGGCCTCGCCCAGCCCGTGCCGGGTCAGGATGTCGCGCGCCAGGGTATCGAGGTCCGCGGCCCGCACGCCCGGCTTCACGGCGGCGACGGCGGCTTCCTCGGCCTCCAGGACGGCGCGGTAGACCCGCAGCATTTCGTCGCTGGGCTCTCCCACCGCCACCGTTCGCGTCATGTCGCTGTGGTACCCGCCCAGCCGAGCCCCCATGTCGATGGTCACGAGTTCTCCGTCCAGAATGACCCGGTCCGAAGCCACCCCGTGCGGCATCGCGCCGCGCGGTCCGCTGGCCACGATGATGTCGAAAGCAGTCTCCGCACCTGCCTGGCGCAGCCGCATTTCGATGTCCAGGGCGATGTCGCGCTCACGGGCACCAGCCCGGATGCTGGGCCGCACCTCGGCATACACCCGGTCGGCCAGCGCCTGCGCCGCCCGAACGGCCTCGATCTCCTGCTGGGTTTTCACCATGCGCAGCCCCCGGCCCAGCTCGCGCAGAGGAATCAGGTGGGCGTCCGGCCAGTGCTCGCGCAGATCCTCTAGGACAGCCACAGTCATATGCTCGGCTTCAAAGCCCACCCGCAGCCCACTGAGGCTCGGGGCAGCATGCTGGTAAGTCTCGGGCGGCCGCGCAATAAAAGCGGGGAGAGGTGAGTCCTCCTGGGCCTGCACGGTATAGCGGGCGTCCGTGTACAGCGTCACCGCATGTGCGGTTACCAGAACCTTGGCATCCTTGGGGCTGGTAAATCCACTCAGCGCCCGCACGTTGGCAGGATCACTGATCCACACAGCGTCCACTCCCGCCGGGCCCATGGCCTGGCGCAACTTATCGAGTTGGCTCATGCCCTGCACGGTAACACGCCGCCCCGGTGGTGCTTCCAGGGGCCGGCCGGTGCCGGTCTGTCCCCAGGAGAGGGACAACGGGGGGCATCATGAACGCGGGGCTTATACTCCGTGATTGGGACAAAAGTAGAGCTGGCCCGGGAACACTGGCCAATCACCCCACCATTGAGGAGGCAGGAACCGTGAAACTTCACGAGTATCAGGGCAAGGAAATTCTGCGCCAGTTCGGCGTCAACGTTCAGGACGGCAAGGTCGCCCGTACCCCCGACGAGGTGCGGCAGATCGCCCGCGAATACGGTCAGCCGGTGGTCGTCAAGGCCCAGGTGCACGTGGGTGGGCGCGGCAAGGCTGGCGGCGTGAAGTTCAGCCCCTCCGAGGACAAGGCCTTCGAAAACGGCGAGAAGATTCTCGGCATGGACATCAAGGGCCTGACGGTCAACAAGGTCCTGGTCACCAAGGCCGTGGACATCGACGCGGGCACCGAGTACTACGTCGGCATGATCGTCGACCGCAACGTGCAGAGCTACACCCTGATGGCTTCCGCCGAGGGCGGGATGGAAATTGAGGAAGTCGCCGCCGCGACCCCCGAGAAGATCATCAAGCACCGCGTGGACCCGGTGACTGGCCTGCGTCCCTACGAGGCGCGCGAAGTGGCCATCAAGGCCGGCTTCAAGGGCAACCTGAACAAGATCGCCGACATGATGGTCAAGATGAGCGAGGCCGCGCTGAAGCGCGACGCCGTGCTCGTCGAGATCAACCCGCTGTTCGTTGGTCCCGACGGTGTGCCGCTCGCGCTGGACACCAAGTTCGAGATCGACGACAACGCCATGTACCGTCACCAGGACCTGGCCGACTGGCGCGAGCTGGAAGCCGAGCACCCCCTGGAAATCGAGGCCAGCAAGTACGGCTTTGCCTACGTGAAGCTCGACGGCAATGTCGGCGTGCTGGGCAACGGCGCAGGCATCGTGATGACCTCGCTGGACGTGGTCAACCGTGCCGGCGCCAAGCCCGCCAACTTCCTGGACATCGGCGGCGGCGCCAAGGCCGAGGTCGTGTACAACGCGGTGAAGCTGGTCAGCAAGGACACCGACGTCAAAGCCATCTTCATCAACATCTTCGGCGGTATCACCCGCGCCGATGAGGTTGCCAAGGGCGTCATTCAGGCCCTGAAAGACGGCATCCTGACCAAGCCGGTGCGCATGCGGATCGCTGGTACGGCCGAGGACGAAGCCAAGGCGCTGCTGGCCGAGGTCAACAGCCCTCTGATTCAGATGTACCCCACCATGTTTGAAGCGGCCGATGAAGCTGCCAAGGAAGCAAACGCTGCGGAGGCCAAATAATGGGCATTCTCGTTGACAGGAACAGCAAGGTCATCGTCCAGGGCATGACCGGCCGCGAAGGCGCCAGCCACAGCCGCGCCATGAAGGAATTCGGCACTCAGGTTGTGGCGGGCGTGACCCCAGGCAAGGGCGGCACCGACTTCGAAGGCTGGCCCGTGTACAACTCGGTGGCTGAAGCCAAGGAGAAGCACGGCGCCAACGTCTCGATCATTTTCGTGCCGCCTGCAGGCGCCGCCGACGCCGTGCTGGAAGCGGCCCACGCCGGCATGCCCCTGATCGTGCTGATCACCGAAGGCGTGCCCACCGTGGACATGATGCGCGCTGTACAGGAAGTCAAACTCCTGGACGCCGAGAGCCGTGCGCAGGGTGGCGAAGGCATCCGTCTGATCGGCGGCAACTGCCCCGGCCTGGTGACCAACGGTGAAGCCAAGATCGGCATCATGCCCAACAAGATCTACGCCAACCCCGGCCGAATCGGCCTGATCAGCCGCTCCGGCACCCTGACCTACGAGGCTGCAAAGCTGCTGAACGACGCGGGCATGGGCACCAGCACCACCGTCGGCATTGGTGGCGACCCTGTGATCGGCACAACCTTCGCGGACGTCCTGCCGCTGTTCGAAGCTGATCCCGACACCGACGCTGTCGTGGTCATCGGTGAGATCGGTGGAGCCGACGAGGAAGCCGCCGCCGAATACATCGCCCAGAACATGAAAAAGCCCGTGGTGGCCTTTATCAGCGGCCGCAGTGCACCCAAAGGTAAGCGCATGGGTCACGCTGGCGCGATCATCATGGGCGACGTCGGTACCCCCGAAAGCAAGCTCGCGGCCTTCGCCGCAGCGAACGTACCGGTGGCCGACACCATGCCCGAGATCATCGACCTGGTCAAGCAGGCGCTGAACAAGTAAGCAGGGTTTTGAAGGAGGGCCGGGTCACTTGGACCCGGTCCCCTCTTTTGGCCCTCGCGGACTGTCATGTGGAGTCATATCGCCGTCAGTCAGACCCGTACACTGGAGACATGAAGACTCGTCACGTCCTTTCCCTGATGCTGGGCCTGCTGGCCACGCAGGCCTCGGCCCTGATCGTGTCCGGTACGGTGGACGGAACAGTCACTGCCGACACCCGGGTCAGCGGCTGGGTGGTCAGTCCATTCGGTCAGCCGGTCCAGGAAATCGTCGGTGTACCAGTGCAGGGCAACCGCTTCAGCATGGAAATCCCCATCGCTGCTCCTACGGCGCGGGCACAGGTGGCCCTCACGCCACAGAACGTGTCCTGGCCGGGTGTGATTGACCCGGTTGCTGTGAGTGGACAGGTCCAGTCCGCGGAGTTGCGATTCTTCACCTACCGCGACCTGAACAACAACGGTCGCCGCGATGACGCCGAGCCGCTCAGAGAGGTGGCTGCCCAGGCGGGACGATCCACCCTGTTTATCGTGTGGGTCAACGGGGACGTCACCGTCAAGGCCAACAAGGGGTACGTGGCCCAGGTCAAGCGGGGATGGAACGCATTCCTGGTCGATGTCGGAAGAGCAGTCAGTCTCAGGCCATTTGCCGCAGATATCGGCGTGACCGTCCGGTTGAACCGATAAGGACGATAGGTGAATGAAGGGCCGGGGCCCTTTTTTCTTCGCTAATGCAAGAAGCGAGTAATCATTTCACGAGTGGGTTATATCGTGAAACTATTCACTTAATAGAGGGGCTCAATTGCATGCCAGCCTGGTAACGCTTATTGGCCCGCGACCGTCCGGTGATAGGCGTTCAGGTACTGTGGCACGATCAGCTCTGGGGGAAACCTGTTGACTGCCGCTTGCCGGGCGGCCTGGGCCATGCGGGTATACACGTCACGGTCGCGCAGGATCTGTAGGGCCCGGTCCGCCATGTGGTCTACGTCCGCCACGGGGGAGAGGAAGCCGGTAACACCGTCCTCCACCACCTCGGGCACGCCACCTGCACGGGCAGCCACCACCGGGACCTCGCAACTCATGGCCTCCAGGGCCGCCAGCCCGAAACTCTCGTTGCTGCTGGGCAGCAGGAAGAGATCACTGATGCCCAGGATGGTCTGGACATCTGGAAACGAGCCGAGGAAGTGGGTCCGTCCGATGACGCCCAGTTGTTGGGCAAGTTCAAAGGCGCGGGGACGCTCCGGACCGTCCCCGATCATCAGCAGACGGGCTGGAATCTCACTGGCCACCCGTGCGAAGACCTGAACGACGTCCTCCGGGCGCTTTACGGCCCTGAAGTTGCTGACATGCACCAGCAGGGCCTCATCCGGATGCGCAAAGCGGGCGCGCACCGCAGGATCGGTGATGCGCACAAAGCGGGTACTGTCGACGAAGTTGTGAATAACCTCGATCTCACGATCGGTCCCGAAGACCTCGCGGGTCTGGTTTGCCAGGAACGACGACACCGCCGTGACATGGTCAGACCGCTCGATGGCGTAGCGCGTGGTGTGGCGGAAGGCCGGTTCGGCGCCCACCAGGGTCACGTCGGTGCCGTGCAGGGTGGTGATGACGCGTGTCTTCCCGCTGACGCTGCGGGCATGCAGCGCCGCACTCGCGTGCGGAATCGCGTAATGCGCGTGCGAGAGTTCCACGCCATGCTCGAGGATGACCTCGGTCAGGGTGTTGGCCGCCGCCAGCTCCGGATATGGCTGGTCGAACAGGGCGTAGGCGAAGCCCCCCACCTGATGGAAATAGGGACCGGTCATTCCACCGGCACCGGCCAGCCGGAAGGGTTGCGCTGAGCCCACAAAATGGACCTCATGCCCTGCGCGGGCGACCATCAGCCCGAGTTCGGTCGCGACCACCCCGGAGCCCCCGGCGCTCGCGTGACACAGCACTGCGATCTTCAGGCCGTCTTGTGGGGGAAATCCAGGCGTCATGGTTGCGAAGTATAGAACTCTGTAGCGGTCAGCCGCATGTCAAGCCCAGCCGTCCAGGGGGCGTCATACGCCCCCCAGGGCGTAAGGAAGCTCACGGAAGTGCGTCTGTGGTCCATCTAGGTTGAGGTCATGATTGCCGTGCTCACCGACTCCACCAGCGATTTGTCCCCGGAGGCGGCCCAGACCTACGGCATCGAAGTGATTCCCCTGACGGTTCAGATCGGTGGGCGCAGCTTTCTCGACTGGCAGGAGATCGACCCCGACGCCGTGTACGACCACCTGCGTTCGGGTGGTCAGGCCACCACAGAGCCGCCCAGCGCCGATTTTTTCGAGCAGCATTACCGGGGTCTGCTGGAGACGCATGAGGCCGTCTTCAGCGTACACATTTCCGGCGAACTCTCGGAGACCGTGCGTCACGCCCGTGAAGCCGTCAGCCGCCTGCCTGAGCCCACGCGCGTGCGGGTGGTGGACAGCCTCCTGACCACGGCGCCCCTGGCCGAGGTGGCCCTGGCGGCCCGCGCAGCCCTGGACGCGGGCCAGAGCATGGAGCAGGCCGAACAGCTGGTCCATGCCATCCGCACGGAGATGTCCACCGACTTCAGCGTGGCGTCTCTGGAATACCTGCGCCGCAGCGGACGGATCGGCCGGGCGCAGCAGGTGGTCGGCAACATGCTTAACCTGCGTCCGGTGCTGCACTTCGATCAGGGCAAGCTCAGCGTGGTCAAGCGCCTCAAGGCCCCACAGGTTCTTCCGGACATGCTGGCCAACGCAGTGCAGCGCTTCGGGAACAGGCCGGTCTCCGTAACCATCGTTCACGCCGGGCGCGATGTGGCCCGCATCTCTGAACTGCAGGGTGCGGTCAGCCGCAGTGGGCTAAACATCAAGCAGGGGCGTGCCCTGCTCCTGGGTCCGGTGATCGGGGCCCACGTCGGTCCGGGGACCTTCGGTGTGCTGGTGCGGCCCTACCACGGCTGAGTGAATCGAAAAAAGGGGGCGCCAGCTGGCGCCCCTTTCCCCTTGGCTGAAGCGTTCAGGCGCCCGCCACGGACCCGTCGCGGTCCAGCCGTTCCAGGTACGCCGTGCCACCCTCGACCTCTGCGGCGAAGCCCTCGGCCACGCCGAAGACCAGCGCCTCGGTCAGGGTTTCGCTCATCAGGTACTCCTGCCAGACCTCGGCCGCCTCACGGGTGTCGCCGGTCAGGTCCAGATGCAGCGTGATCCGGTCGGACACTTCGAACCCGGCCTTCTTGCGGCCGTCCTGGATGCCGCGCACCAGGTCGCGGGCAAGCCCTTCAAGCTCCAGCTCGCGGGTCAGCTGCGTATCGAAGGCCACCAGGTAGCCTGCTTCCTCCTGCGCCGCAAAGCCTTCGGGAGAACGGGCGTCCACCAGCACCTCGTCGGGCCCCAGTTCGAAGCGCTCGCCGGTCGGAGCGACGACCTCAAAGAACTTGCCGTCGCGCACGAAACGGGCGACCTCGGAAGCGTCGGCCTCCTGCAGCGCTGCCCGAACCTGCGGCACCGCCTTGCCGAACTTCTTGCCCAGCAGCGGCAGGTTCGGCCGTAGCTGGTAGCTCACCAGCTCGGCGTACTGGTCAAGCAGCTCGACCTCCTTGACGTTCAGTTCCTCCTTGATCTGCTCGGCAAAGCGCCCCAGGGCCGCCGTCTGTTCGGATGTGCGGGCGCGCAGCATCACTTTGGGCAGCGGCTGACGCTGGCGCATGCCCGTCTGCCCGCGTACCGCACGGCCCAGTGACACCACGCGCAGCACCGCGTCCATCTCGCCGACCAGTTCCGGCGCGCTGAGGGCCTCGTTCACCTGCGGCCAGGTGCCCAGATGCACGCTTTCGGGCGCGTCCGGAGTCACGCTGCGGACCAGATTCTGATACAGCGACTCGGCCAGGAACGGCGTGAACGGAGCGGTCAACTGCGTGACTGTCACCAGCGCGTAGTGGAGCGTGGCGTAGGCGCTGAGGTCCACCTGCCCGTCTCCACTCCAGAAGCGCCGACGATTGCGTCTCACGTACCAGTTGCTGAGGTCCTCGACCACAAAGTCCTGGAGCGCCCGGCTCGATCCCGTGGGGTCGTAGCTGTCCAGTGCGGCTGTGACGGTGCCCACCAGCGCCTGCACCTTGGCGACGAGCCAGCGGTCCACCTCGGGCCGCTCCTCGACCGGCGGGGCCGCGCGCAGGTCCGGCTGGTCCAGGTTGGCATACAGCACGAAGAAGGAGTACGTGTTCCACAGCGTCATGAAGTAGCTGCGGAAGGCCTCGCCGATGACATTCAGCCCCACCCGGCGCGACAGCTCCGGCGGTGCGGACACGTAGGTGTACCAGCGCGCGGCGTCCGCGCCGTAGGTGTTGAACACCTCCCAGGGGTCGAGGATGTTTCCCTTGGACTTGCTCATCTTCTGGCCCTTCTCGTCCAGGAAGTGCCCGGCGCAGATCACCGACTTGTAGGCCACCGAGTCGAACACCATGGTGCCGATCTGGTGCAGCGAGTTAAACCACCCGCGGGTCTGGTCGATGGCCTCACTGATGTAGTCCGCCGGGAAGCCGCCCTGCTCGAACAGTTCCCGGTTCTCGAAGGGATAGTGGTGCTGCGCGAACGGCATGGAGCCCGAGTCGTACCACACGTCCATCACGTACGGCACGCGGCGGAAGGTCTTACCATCCACCTCGAACGTGATGTCGTCCACGTAGGGCCGGTGCGGATCGAAGTCCTCGCCGGTCACCTCGGTCCGGCCGCTCAGCTCGGCCAGTTCGGCGTAACTGCCCACGACGCGGTACTCGCCGTCCTCGGCCTCCCAGACCGGCAGCGGCGTGCCCCAGTAGCGGCTGCGGCTGATGTTCCAGTCGATCAGGTTTTCCAGCCAGCCGCCGTAACGCCCGGTGCGGATGTGTGCCGGGTGCCAGTCGATGGTGCCGTTCAGCTCGATCAGGCGGCCTTTGAGGCGGGTGTTGTTCAGGTACCAGCTCTCGGTGGCGTAGTACATCAGCGGGGTGCCGCAGCGCCAGCAGTGCGGGTACGAGTGCAGGAAGTTCTTCTCCTTCCACATCAGCCCTCGCGCGCGCAGGTCACGCACGATCTCGGTGTTGGCGTCGCGGAAGAACACGCCCTTCCACGGCCCGAACCGGTGCTTGCCCTCGCTGTCCACCCCCACGATCACCGGGAACCCGTAGTTGCGCGCCAGCCGCATGTCGTCCTCACCGAAGGCCGGCGCGGTGTGCACCAGGCCGGTGCCGTCCTTGTCCGAGACATAGGTGTCCAGCCCCGACATCCACACCGCCTTGCCTTCGCCCTCGGTCTCGTAGGCCTCGGTAAACAGGGGCTCGTATGGCACCCGCTCCAGCTCGTTTCCACGGAAGCTCTTCACGACCTCGGCGTCCTCGCCCAGCACCTCGGCGCGCAGACTCGCGGCCAGGATCAGCACGCGGCCTTCCTTGTCCCGGGCAGCGACATACTCCAGGTCCGGGTGGACCGCCACGCCCACGTTGTACGGCAGCGTCCAGGGCGTGGTCGTCCACACCAGGAACGCTGTGTCAGCCGGCAGCCCCAGAGCCCCCGGGTCCTTCAGGACGAAGGGTACGTACACGCTGGGGTCCTGGATGTCCTTGTAGCCCTCGCTGACCTCCGCGTTGGACAGGGTCGTGCCGTCCTTGGGACAGTAGGGCGCCACACGGAAACCCTTGTACAGCAGTCCTTTCTGGTCCAGTTGCTGCACGCTCCACCAGATCGATTCGATGTAGTTGCGCTGCAGCGTCATGTAGGGCCGGTCCAGGTCCACCCAGTACGCCATGCGCTCGGTGAAGCGGCGCCACTCCTGCTCGTACTCGAAGACCGTCTCGCGGCACTGAGCGTTGAACTTGTCGATCCCGTACGCTTCAACTTCACGCTTGGTGTTCAGGCCGAGCTTTTTTTCCACCGCGATCTCGACCGGCAGCCCGTGCGTGTCCCAGCCCGCCTTGCGGCCCACGTAGTAGCCCTGCATGGTCTTGAAGCGCGGAAACAAGTCCTTGAGGCTACGCGCCTCGACGTGGTGAATGCCGGGCATGCCGTTGGCGGTGGGTGGACCCTCGTAGAAGGTGAAACGCGGGCCGTCGGCGGTCTGCTCCAGGCTGCGCTCGAAGATGCGGCGCTCCTGCCACCAGCGCAGCGTCTGCAATTCCAGTTCCGGAAAACTGGGATTGGTTGGGACGGTTCCGAACATCGGGGGTTTGGGGGTTACGGTCATAGGGACTCCTGAAGGACGTGGGAAAGGGTGAACAGGCGGGTCAGCTGTATAAAATTCGGGTCAGGGCCAGCTCGACAGGACGCCGGAACCGGTCGAGTTGTCTTTGCACCGTGGCCCTCCTTTCAAGCCAAAAAACAGCCGCGCCCTAGCAGATGCTGGGACGCGGCAGGTTAGTGCGCGTGGTACCACCCAACTTCGCCGGCACCTGGGCCGGCCTCGTTGCAAGGCCCTCTGTCGTGGGGCGTACGGGCGGGTCTACTGGGCCTGAGGCCGTTCTTCCGCCGGCGCGGGAGGTGATCTTCGGAATTCCGGTGCTGGGCGTCAGGCTTCCACCACCCCTGACTCGCTCGTGCCTGCTGTCCGGCCCTACTGTCCTCTCGGTCGTCTTGAATGTTTGACCCCTGCGCGGGGTTGCTGTTCATGGTAGGCCGGCAGGCGCAGGCGGTCAATGCGGCTGTACCCGGCATAGTCAACAGGGGCAGGCGCCTGTCCCGCTTCATGCGGGGTATGCTGATTCATGAACAGGGGGGCAGGGGAGAGCCGCAGTGTGCCCCGCGCCCCCGCTGACCGGGAGGACAAGACACATGGAATTTTTTATTGACACGGCGATCGTGGACGAGATCCGGGAAATCAACGCCTGGGGCGTGCTCTCAGGCGTCACGACCAACCCCAGTCTGATCGTGGCCTCGGGCCGCGACTTCCGCGAAGTGGTGCAGGAAATCTCTGAACTGGTCGGCGGCGCCATCAGCGCCGAGGTCACCGCCCTGGACGCCGAAGGCATGATCCGCGAAGGCAAAGAAGTGGCCGCGTGGAGTGAACACGTCGTCGTGAAACTCCCCCTCACCCCGGCCGGGTTGCAGGCCTGTAAGGCGCTGACGGACGCCGGGATCAAAACCAACGTGACCTTGTGCTTCAGTGTGCCGCAGGCGCTGCTGGCGGCACGGGCGGGGGCGACGTACATCAGTCCGTTTGCGGGGCGGGTGGACGACATCGGGTGGGACGGCGTGGAATTGATCCGGCAGATCAAGGAAGCGTATGTGCTTGCAGGACTGGAGACCAAGGTGCTGGCGGCGAGCATCCGGCATCCGACGCATGTGGTGCAGTCGGCACTGGCGGGAGCGGATGTGGCGACCATTCCGTATAAGGTCTTTACCCAGATGATCAAGCATCCCCTCACCCAGGCCGGCCTCGACGGCTTCATGAAGGACTGGGCCAAACGTGCGGGGGCTGACGCGCATACACCTCCCAGTGAAGCGGGCAGCAATCCACAGACCGGCGGCGTGGACGCCCAGGGAGGCCAGAAGAAGTGACCGAGCCCATGTCCGCCCTGCCGTATCACGAACTTCAACAGAAAATTCTGCCAGAACTACACCTGATTGCCGCCGGTTACGGCATCGAGAACTACCGCAAGCTGAAAAAAGACGCCCTGGCGCTGGCCATCATGGAACATCAGGCGGATGCTGAAGGGCAGATCCTGGCACGCGGGTACCTGGAAATCAGTCCCGACGGCTACGGTTTTCTGCAGGCCGACCTGCTCGATCCCCAGAGCCGCAGTGTGCTGGTCACGGCTGGAATCATCAAGCAGTTTCACCTGCGCACAGGTGACCAGGTCATCGGCCGCGCCCGCCGCCCACGCGAGAACGAACGCTACGGCTCGCTGGTGCGCGTCGAAGCGGTCAACGGCCTTGACCCCGAAGCTGCCCGCCGCCGTCCGCGCTTCGACGACCTGACCCCCACCTTTCCCGACGCCCAGCTCGTGCTGGAAGATCCCGGCACCGACGACACGCTCAGCCTGCGTGTTGTGGACCTGCTGGTGCCGATCGGACGGGGCCAGCGCGCCCTGATCGTCGCCCCGCCCAAGGCCGGAAAAACCACGCTGCTCAAGAAGATTGCCAACTCGATTGTCAAGAACTACCCCGACGTCACCGTGATGGTGTTACTGGTCGACGAGCGTCCCGAAGAAGTGACCGACTTCCGTGAAAGCGTCCAGGGTGCCCAGGTCATCGCCTCGACCTTCGACGAGCCCCCGCAGCACCATGTCCGTGTGGCCGAGTTCGTGCACGAGCGCGCCCGGCGCATCGTGGAGGACGGCGGGCACGTGGTGATTCTGCTTGACTCGATCACCCGTCTGGCCCGTGCCAACAACCTGGTGACGCCTCCAACCGGCCGGACCCTGTCGGGCGGTCTGGACAGCAACGCGTTGCACTGGCCCAAGCGTTTCCTGGGGGCGGCACGCAACATCCGTGAGGGCGGCAGCCTGACCATCCTGGCCACGGCCCTCGTGGAAACCGGCAGCCGCATGGACGACGTGATTTTCGAGGAGTTCAAGGGCACCGGCAACGCCGAACTGGTCCTGTCGCGCCGTCTGGAAGAACGCCGGATCTTCCCGGCGCTGGACATCCTCAAGAGCGGCACCCGTCGCGAGGAGTTGCTGCTGCAGCCCGAGGTCCTCAAGAAGATGTGGCTGCTGCGTAAGGTGATCAGCGACATGGACCCGGCGGACGCCATGGAAATGCTGCTGTCGCGCATGGGCAAGACCCGCAACAACGTCGAGTTTCTGCAGGCCCTGGCCGGCGGTTAAGGAGTTCCACACACCGAATGAAGTTTGCTTTTTTTGCCGGCATGGCCGCACGCCACGTCCTGACGTTCAGCCTGTTTGCCTTCGGTGGTGCCCAGAGCCAGGGAGTCGCCGAGCTTCCCGCACCCCTGTCGGGCCTGTTTCCTGCTGCAGACGCTCTGCTGCAGCCTGCACCCGACGTCACCCTGCAACCTACCCAGGGAGGCACGTCGGTCCTGGTGGTCACCAGTGGTCGGGTGCCCCTCAGGACGGTCGCAGCCCGCTACGGCGTCTCCCAGGGTGCGGCGGCTTTCCTGCCGCGCGACACCGGTCCCGGACGCCTGGTCCGCGTGCTTCTGCCTGAGCCGGCGGTGGAACGTGCGCCGGTCCGGCCTCCATCGATTCAGACCTACCGTGTCACGGCCGGTGATTCGCTGGCCTCAATCGCGGGCCGCTTCGGACTCGGTGTGGTGGACCTCCTGGGCGTGAACCTCAACCTGACCAGCCTGAGTCAGGTGCGGGCTGGGGACACCCTGAACATTCCGACTGGTCCCCGCGGCCTGCTGGTGCGAATCAAGCCCGGTCAGAACGCCTGGTCGCTGATCGCCGGCTACGGCGCGGACCTGCTGAGAACGGTGGAAGCCAACGGCGTGCTGCCCGGGGCACTGCGCGTCGGCGACGAACTGCTGCTGCCCGACGTCCGCGCAGATGGATTCCAGAAGACCCTGCTGGCACGTCAGGCCGCCGAGCGCAAAGCCGAGGCGGTCCGGCGCAAACAGGCACAGTACCAGCGTTTTCTGGCCTGGAAGGCCGAACGCAGGCGTCAACAGCTCCTGGAGAAATACGAACGCCAGGAGCGCTACGAGGCCTACCTGGCCTGGAAGAACAGCCCGGAGCGCCAGCGGCGCAAAGAGGCTTACGAACGGCAGGTGCAGTATGAGGTGGCCCTGGCCCAGGCCAGACAGAAGGCGGAGCAGCAACCCACAGCGCAGGCCAGCCCGACTCAGCCCAATGTGCGGACTGCCAGCAGCGCGGGCGGACATACACTGGCCTGGCCCATGAAGTCCTACCGCCTGACCAGCCGCTACGCTGAACGGGATATTCCCTTCCACGAGCAGGTTTTTCACGGCGGCATCGATCTGGCCGCGCCAGTTGGCACGCCCATCTACTCGGCGTCCGACGGCACGGTCACGCAGAGTGGATACGGTGCCTACGGCCTGAATGTCTATACAGTCAGCGGCGACAGCACCCTGATCTACGGCCACATGAGCCGGACGGCAGTGGCTGAGGGTCAGCAGGTGCGGCAGGGCGAACTGCTGGGGTACATCGGCTGCACTGGTGTGTGCACCGGTCCCCACCTGCACTTCGAGATCCGTCTCGGCGGCCAGACCGTCGACCCCCTGGCTCTGCTGCCATGAAATCCCGGGCCGAAACGCACCTGCTGGTGGTGGACGACGAGGCCCAGATTCTCGAACTTCTGGAACTGACCCTGTCCATGCAGGGCTTCCGGGTGAGCTGTGCCGCGAGTGGGCCCGAGGCCGTGGAGCGCTGCTGTCAGGAGACCTATGACGTCATCGTGATGGACGTGCTGATGTCTCCATGGGACGGGTTCGAATCGGTGCGGGCCCTGCACCGGGAACTGGGAGCAGCGACACCGCCGGTGATCTTCCTGTCGGGACTGACACGGCAGGAACCTCTGCCGGAGCTGGGTGCCCATGTCCGTGCCCAGTACCTGGTCAAACCCTTCAGGCCCTCACAGCTCGTCGAGCGTATCGTGGCGGTCCTGGCGTCCAGTGATGAAGGCCATTCCTGAACTGACCCCTTTGGTTGATCGTTTCTGGCCCTGGTCAAGGGGTCAGTTCGGGGCTATGGTGCGTGCATGACTGAGCACCAGAGTGGTACCCCCCAACTGAAGCAGGGCTTCGCCGAGATGTTCAAAGGCGGCGTGATCATGGACGTCGTCACAGCAGACCAGGCCCGCATCGCGGAAGCGGCCGGCGCGACGGCTGTGATGGCCCTGGAGCGCGTGCCGGCCGACATCCGGCAAGACGGCGGCGTGGCGCGCATGAGCGACCCCAAGATGATCAAGGAGATCATTGGCGCCGTGACCATACCGGTGATGGCCAAGGTGCGCATCGGGCACGTGATCGAAGCCCAGATCCTGCAGGCCCTGGGTGTGGACTTCATCGACGAGTCCGAAGTGCTCACCCCCGCCGACGAGCAGTTTCACATCCTGAAAAGCGAATTCAAGGTGCCGTTCGTCTGCGGCGCCAAGAACCTCGGTGAAGCGCTGCGCCGCGTGGGCGAAGGCGCGAGCATGATCCGCACCAAAGGCGAGGCCGGCACCGGCAACGTCGTTGAGGCAGTCCGCCATGCCCGCACCGTTCTGGGCGAGATCCGCGCCATCCAGGCCAAGCCCGCCGAGGAACTGATGACCACCGCCCGCGACCTGCAGGCGCCCTATGAGCTGGTCAAGTACGTCCACCAGCATGGCCGCCTTCCGGTCGTGAACTTCGCCGCAGGAGGCGTGGCCACCCCGGCGGACGCCGCGCTCATGATGTACCTGGGTCTCGACGGCGTGTTCGTCGGTAGCGGCATCTTCAAGAGCGACAACCCCGAGCGCCGCGCCCACGCCATCGTGAAGGCCGTGACGCATCACAACAACCCGGACGTGCTGGCCGAGATCAGTGAGGACCTTGGTGCCCCCATGACCGGCATCAACATCGATGACCTGATCCCCGCCGAGCGCCTCGCCAGCCGTGGCTGGTAAACCCCTTAAAATAGGCGTCCTGGCCGTCCAGGGCGCCTTTCGCGAGCACCGGCAGCGCCTAGAAGGTCTGGGTGCCCAGGTCCGAGAGGTCCGGCTACCGGCGGATCTTGAAGGCCTTGACGCTCTGGTCATGCCGGGCGGTGAAAGCACCAGCATGGCGCGGCTGCTCGGCGACTTCGGACTGTGGGGCCCCTTGCGTGAATTTCATGCCGGGGGCAGAGCCCTCTGGGGCACCTGTGCCGGGGCCATTCTGCTGGCGCGGGAGGTCGAGGGCGCGCCACCCCAGTTCGGTGGCCATCAGGACAGTCTGGGCCTGCTGGATGTCAACGTGCGCCGCAACGCTTTCGGGCGCCAGGTGGACTCGTTTTGCGTTCCTCTGGCTGTGGACGGGCTGGAGGCCCCGTTCGAGGCCCTGTTTATCCGGGCGCCGGTGCTGACCGACCTGGGCCCTGACGTGCAGCCCCTGGCTGAGCATGCCGGACAGGTGGTGATGGTCCGTCAGGGTCGCGTGTTGGCAAGTGCCTTTCACCCGGAATTGACCCTCGATGCGCGAATTCATGCCCTGTTCCTGGACCTGGTCCGAGAAACCCTTCAGCAGCCTGCGTCAACGACCTGAGAGCCGCAGGATCTAAAGGTTTGCCCCGCCTGACGCCAGGCGGGGCGTCCCGTTATGCTGGGCGGCGTGCAGATTCAGACCTTCCAGGCCGCTCAGGCCACACTGCACATTCAGAAGACCGGTGTCGGACCGCCGGTGGTCCTGATTCACGGATTGAGCGGCTCCAGCCGCTGGTGGCGGCACAACGTCCCTGCACTGTCACAGGAACATCAGGTGTTTGTGCTGGATCTCGCCGGTTATGGCCGGGCGTGGCGCCAGCGGGCCCTGAGCGTGCAGGCCGCCTCCCGGCTGATTGCCGACTGGCTGGTCGCCGAGGACCTGGTAGAGGTGACGCTGGTCGGCCACTCCATGGGCGGGCATATCGCCCTGCGGGTGGCAGCCCTGCTGCCGGAACGGGTGGACCGCCTGGTGCTGGCCTGTGCCAGTGGTCTGCTGAAAACGTCACCCACGCGGGCGGCCCTGAGACTGCCTCACGCCATGCTGGTGGGCCGGCCCTCATTCGTGCCGCGCATCATGGCTGACGCTCTGCGCGCCGGCCCGATGAACCTCTGGCACGGGGCCAGCGACCTTCTGCGCGACAGTGTTCAAGATCTGCTCCCCCAGGTCAGTGCGCGCACGCTGGTGATCTGGGGCACCCGCGACGTGCTGGTGCCGGTTGCCCTCGGGCGGACGCTGGCTGCGGCGATACCTGGCGCCAAATACCACGAGATTCCGCGTGCCGGGCATGTGGTGATGGTTGACGCTCCGGCAGCGTTTAATCGCCTGGTGCTTTCGTTTATGAAAGAAAGTGAAGCGGTTTGAGGTGTCCGGCTGCTGTCCCGGGGCATGCACAGTTCACCTGGGTCAGGGGGCTGTGGACTCACGCCTGGGTTCGTGGGAGTGGGCCGCCTGTGGTAATCGTTCCTGGTCTGGGATGCGCTTCCTGGATGTATATCCGCGTTTCCCGCGAGCTCTCGCGGGGCCGGACGGTCTATGTCTATGATCCACCGGGCCACGGCCACAGCCAGGGGCGCCCGGATTTTCCTCGCGTCATCGAGGACCTGACCGACCATCTGGCCGCGTGGCTCGATATCCGTCAGCTGCAGGGCACGCCGCTGTTCGGACATTCGCTTGGGGCAGAGGTGATCTTCGACCTGGCTGCGAGGTACCCGCACCTCGCGTCGGCGCTGGTAGCGTGTGCACCCACCGGGATTCCTGAGAATCCCAGTGTGACCGTACAGCTGCTGCGCCTGATGCGCGACCTGCCCCGTGAACGCGCTGGGCTGATGCTGCCAGGAATCCGTGCCTACATGCGCAGCGGCGTCAATCTGATGTACCGGCTCTCGCAAAACCAGGGCAGACATGATACCGGCCCGCTGTTGCCGCATATCCGCGTGCCGACGCTGCTTCTGAATGGTCTGAGTGACCGTGTAATCCAGACCTGGACCGTGAACGCTATCTGTGACGCTATCCCTGATGCGGTGGTGCGTGAGATTAGAGGTGGAACCCACGCCCTGACAGACAGCCATCCTCGCGCGGTTTCGCGATTTACCCTTGATTTTCTCAAAGAAGTCGAGAAGTGAGAGAAGAAACCGGAAATTCACAATCACGTTATATCGTGAATACTTTCACTTGATAGTATCCTAGGAACGATGCACCTGCCCGGCCCTCAAAGAGCCGACATTCTCTGTTCTTCTGCCATAAATGCAATCCGGTGTGAATCCAGCGACTCGTGCAGTGGGGTCGGCACTCCCTGTTCACCCCTCAAAAAGGCCAGCCACGCGGCGACCAGCGCCGTATCTCCACCACCGTGAATCCCGGCCACAGGTACGTTCCAGATCCGCGGCTCACGAGTGCGGAAGTCGTGCAGTTCCAGCTCGCCGCGTTCCATGTGCCCCCGGAGCTCGCCATGGCTCCCAAGCAGTTTGAGGGTCCGGGTATTGTTGTGAGTGAACGCACTGACCGTCAGCTGGGCCACCACACCGTTGGCGAAGGTGACCGTCACAGCCTGGTGGTCGGCAACATTGTTGAGACCCAGATAAACGCATTGCCCATATGGCCCTGATTCCAGCGCTTCTTCAAGAGAGATCCCGCCGGCCGTCAGCACCGTCACTGGCCACCGGTCTGCCGAACGAGTCGTATAGATGCCCCGGGCATCGTACGGACAGGCATGAACCGGGCAGGTGACGCACCGGTCGGAGGCACCCGCAGGCGCGTTGGCCGGCGTGAAATGGTGCAGCCCTCCTACACTCCGGACCGTCCGTGGCGGCGCTCCAGCAAACCAGCGCAGCAGATCCAGGTCATGGCCGCTCTTGGCCAGCACAAAGGGTGCCGCTGGCGGCGAGGCGCGCCAGTTGCCGCGCACGTACGAATGAGCATAGTGCCAGTACGCCACATTCTCGGCATGCTGGATACCCACCAGTTGGCCCAGAGCACCCGAGTCCAGCACGGCGCGGATCTCCTGGAAAAACGGGGTGGCCCGCAGCACATGACACACCGTGACCCGCCCCGTCGAGACCGCTTCGGCGGCCAGCAGCAGCGGAAGCTCATGTGGACTGAGACAGACCGGTTTCTCCAGCAGCACGTCGTAGCCAAGTGAAAGCGCCTTCAGGCACGGCTCCACATGGGCGTCGTCGGGAGTGGCGATGACCACCGCGTCAGCGACGCGGCCCAGCGCGAAAAAAGAGTTCCAGGTCGCGAAGCACGCCTCAGGGGCCACCCCGTACCGCCCCGCCACCTCCCACAGCCGCCCTGGCCGGGGCTCCACCAGATGTGTGATCTGTACGCCCTGGTGCCCCAGGTGGCTGGCGTACACGTCAGCGCCGCGGTTGCCGCAGCCAATGATGGCGACCCGGACCGTCATGTCTGCCGGGCGACTCCCCAGCCAGCATCTTCCGGCCGTGCCAGGCATCCAGCCGTCCAGTTCAGTCCGGCGTATGGATCGTCGGCCAGCAGAAGCGCACCGTCCAGGTCAGCCCATTCGCACAGGCCAGCCAGGTGGGCAGCTGCGGCGATCCCCAGGCTGCTTTCGATCATGCAGCCCATCATGACCTGCAATCCATGGGCCCGGGCCAGCCGCAGAGCACGCAGCGTCTGAAGCGGCCCTCCCAGCTTGGCCAGCTTCAGATTGACCCCGTCGAAGGCCTGGGCCAGCGCCACGACGTCGCTCACGTGGTGCAGGCTCTCGTCGGCCACGATCGGCACAGGGGAGACCGCGCGCAGCATGGCGTGACCCTCCAGGTCTCCTGCTGCCAGCGGCTGCTCCACGAATTCCACCCTCGCGGCCTCCAGCAGCCCCAGCATCCGTTTGGCCCGGGCCCGGGTCCAGGCCGCGTTGGCATCCACCCGCAACGCCACCTCGGGGGCCTCCTCGCGCAGCGCTTCAAGGATGTCCTCGTCCTGTCCGGTGCCGAGCTTGACCTTCAGCACCCCGTGCCCGCGCCCAACCGCCTCACGGGCCTGGCGCCGCATATCAGGGAGAGGAGCAAGGCTGACGGTGTAACTGCTTTCCGGCAGCGGCGCTGGCGACAGGCCAAGCAGCCGCCAGACCGGCACCCCCGCCGCCTGCGCACACCACTCGACGGCTGCCATCTCCAGGGCGCATTTCACACTCGGATGGTCGTGTGGCATGCGTGTCCCCATGGCCGCGTGCAGCCCGTCCCAGTCCCAGGGATCGGTCAGCGCCTCTGCCAGCAGCGGCAGCACGGCCTCCACCGTGCCGCGGGTCTCGCCATAAAACGCATTGGGAGCCGCCTCTCCCTGGCCGCTCAGGCCTCCCTGGCTCAGCGTGACAAAGGTGCGCGGGTACACGCTGTGGGTCCACCGCGCAATCCCGAACGGCTGAGCGGTGTGCAGTTCCAGCGTTTCCCAGGTCACCATCGGCGCCCCGGCGCTCATCCCGGCCACCGGCCGAATCCGGTGCAGCTGGCCTGAAGCCTGGCCCCGTAGTCGCCTTCGCCCAGGGTTTCGATGGTCACGGACATGTGGGTGGCATTGGCATGAATCATGCGCCGGGCGTCAATCATCAGGCCCACATGCCCTGGAAAGAACGCCAGATCCCCCGGCAAGGGAGTCTCGACCGGGGTCAGAACCTGCTGCTGCTGATCGGCGTCCCTGGGCAGATCATGGCCGCACGCCGCATACACCGTCTGGGTCAGCCCGCTGCAGTCCAGACCCCAGGCGCTTCGCCCGCCCCAAAGATAGGGCGCCTCCAGGAAGCGCAGGGCAAATGCGACCGGGTCGGCCTCTTTGGGTGGCGCGAGGACCACCTCCTGGACCCAGGCACCGCGGCCATCCGGCAGTTCAACGGGCTGCCAGCGGCGGCGTCCTTCCTCCACCACTTCTCCACCGGTGCGGAACACCCGCGCCCCATAAGCCAGTTCGGCCAGCACCGGCTGGCTGACCTTGGGCCCGGCGAACGCGTGGCCCCGCAGCGCCGTGACCCGCAGGCTTTCGCCCTGGGGTGGCTGGTGCACCAGCTCAGTCATCCGGGCCCATCCCAGGTACCGGTCGTGCAGGGTGCGGACATGGGCCCAGCCCTCGGCGTTTTCCCACAGCAGTTGCAGCGGCTCCCCCGCCAGGGCCTCCGTCACCTGGGAACCCCGGACGTCAGGCCCGGAGCGCAGGCTGAGGCGCTGCGCCGCCCACATGGGCCGGGGTGCCACATACCGCCACTGGCCTTCCGGCAACTGACCGCGCAGCGCCTCCTCGGCCACATGGACGTCCGGATCGAAGGCGTGGTTGCGGCGGTCGGGCAGCGTGATGGTCATGCTCTCCAGCCTAGAGCAGTTTGGCCAGCGAGGCCCCGGAAGCGGTGCCCGCGAATCAGAGGCAGCTGCTCAGCCAGCGCGCCCAGTTGCCCCCGCCTACGCCGGCCCGTACCTCTTCAGGGAGCAGGTCCAGCAGCCGTGGCACGTCCGCATAGCGGTCAACTCCAGCCGGGCATTTCTGCTGCCCGTACCCCCCGTCCATATCGGTGCCCAGCACCACCCGGTCCCAGCCAATCAGCTCCGCGTAGTGCCGGGCATGGTCCGCGAGCACTTCCAGCGGGGCCCGCACGTCGCCAGGATTCCAGCCGGGCTGCAGAAAACTGCTGAGGTACACCAGCCCCACCACGCCGCCGGCCGCCGCCACCGCGCGGGCCATCTCGTCACTCAGGTGGCGGTTGCTCGCCGGCCTGCCGTCCGGCCGCGCCATTTTCGCCCGGGCATTCGAGTGTGACGCAATCAGGCGCGGGCCGATCTCCACCACGTCCCAGAACGCCGCGTCATCCAGATGAGAGGTATCGACAGTCAGGCCGAGATCACGCATCGCCGTGACCAGGGCCATTCCTGCCGCGGTCAGCGGACCCGGCGCCCCGGTGCCCCCGGCGTAGCGGGTGGCGCCCCACGCGGGACCAATGATCCTGACCCCGGCCTCCATCCAGAAGCTGAGGTCATGTTCGTCGCGGACAGGGTCGGCGCCCTCCATCAGCAGCACCACGCCCAGCGGCGCATCAGCCGCCATCAGATGCGCCGCCACCGCCTGGGCGTCCGCGAGCAGCGTAATGTGCCCCTGATCCTCCCAGCGGCGGTACTGGTCCAGCTGGGCCAGGGCCTGGCGCCGCGCGCCTGCGGCGTCCGTGTAGCCGTCCGGCGCCTCTGCGTTGCGGGGCATGGCAAAGAGCGTGCCCAGACACACGCGCGTTCCGGCCTGACGCAGTTCCGGAAACGACACAGTGGCCGTCTGTCCTTCCACCGGGTCGGCTGCGCGCAGCGTCTCGAGGGGAAGGGTCAGATCCCGGCCATTCAGGGCGTTCATGGCGAGGTCCAGGTGGCCGTCGATCAGCAGTCCGGGAGAGACCTGCATCAGACCAGCTCCAGGACGGCACGCAGGTCGTGGATGGCCTGGGGGTCCTGACCCCGCAGGTCGATCAGGGCCGCCTCCATCCCGAGCTGCCGGGCTGCTTCCACGTTCTCGATCCTGTCATCCACAAACAGCACCTCGTGGGGCGACACCCCCAGGGCCTCCAGCGCATGGGCGTAGGCACCAGCGTCCGGCTTATGGGCGCCGATGACGCAGGTGGCGAGTGCCACATCCACCAGGTCGTGTAGGTCCAGGGCCTGAAGCGTGCGGTCGATGCTGGGCAGGGTATTGCTCAACACCCCGATTCTCAGGCCACGCGTGCGCAGTTCTTCCAGCACTTCGCGTGCCCCGGCCACGGGCTTCATGTACCGCTCGTAGGGATAGGCTTCCATGAATTCGGTGGCAGCTGACCCGGGCAGGCCCAGCCGACCGGTGAGTTCCAGACCGTATGTCATCCAGAAGTCTGCTTCTTCCTCGTGGGTGCGCAGGTCCCACCAGCTCAGCGCCCGGGCCTGCCACTGGGCCGCCAGCGCTTCCCCGACCACCTGTGCGTCCAGCCCGAAGCGCCCGGCGGCCCAGACTGCCGCTTCGCGGTAGACCTGTGGATCGGTGTAGGCGATGGTGTCGTCACGGTCAAACAGCACCGCGCGCAGACGCGGGGAAGATGGGAAAGAAGCCATGCGCGACATACTACCGTCCGGCCCCTGTTTATAAAGCCGCCGTAATCTGCACTCTCTGCGCAACAGGATTGCTTCACTTCGGAAAATTCGTGAATGTCTAGCAATAAAATTGCCAGATTGGCCCCGGGCCCCTAGCATGGGTTCATGTTCGAGCCGCACCCCGAGCACATTCTCCTGACTCCTGGCCCCACACCAATTCACCCCCGCGCGCAGCAGGCCCTGATCCGCCCCATGCTGGGTCACATGGACCCTGAGGTCTTCGCCCTGAACAGCGAAATTCAGGCTGACCTCCGGGTGATGTACGGCACAGAGCCAGAGGCGTTTACCGCTCTGCTGGCCGGAACCGGCAGCCTCGGCATGGAGGCGGGTTTTGCCAATCTGGTCGAGGCGGGCGACGAGGTGCTGGTGTGCGCCAACGGCAGCTTCGGCAGCCGTATGGCCGAGATGGCCGCCCGTTATGGCGCCCACGTCCGGCTGGTGACGGCGCCTCTGGGGGAAGCGATCTGCCCGGAGGATGTGGCAGCGCAACTCGACGGCGTGAATATGGTGGCAGTAGTGCATGGGGAGACCAGCACCGGGGTGCTCAACCCTGTTCCGAAGATTGCCGAACTGGTGCGCGGCAGTGGCGCCCTGCTGACCGTCGATGCCGTGACCACGGCGGGGATGGAGCCGTTTCATATGGCCGAGTGGGGCGTGGATTACGCGTATACCGGCGCCCAGAAATGTCTGTCGGCGCCTCCAGGGCTGGCGCCCATCGCCGTCAGTGAACGTGCCTTTGCCCGCTTCGCGGCAAGGCGGACGAAAGCGCCGCTGTGGTACTGCGACCTCGAAGGCCTGCGCGACTACTGGGTAGACCACACCTACCACCACACTGTGCCGGTCAACCTGCACTTCGCCTTTCACGCAGCCCTGCGCGCCGCGCTGGAAGAAGGCCTGGTCCAGCGCCAGCGCCGGGTGGCCCAGCTGGGGCAGGCCATCACGCAGACGCTCTCACCGCTGGGTTTCAGCCATTACGTTCAGCGCCCGAAGGATCGCCTGCCCACCGTGCTGGCCCTGCGCCTCCCGGACGGCTTTGACGATGCGGGAATCCGGCAGGCCCTGCGCCGCCGCGAGATCAGCGTGACCGGCGGCCTGGGACCGACCGCTGGCGTGATCTGGCGTCTGGGGCTGATGGGTGAAAGTGCACACCCTGCTCCGTACCGCGCCCTGATGGTGGCCCTGGAGGACCTGCTGGGCGAACGTGGTCTCGCCGGACGCTTCGACGAGGCAGTCCACGGCGTGCTGGCTTAGGGCCCACCGCTGCGAGGGGGCGGACCACACGCCGCCCCCTCATTCCTGTTTAAAACTGCGTTGAGCTGTTCAGGCCATCCGGCCAGTTCGGATCACGTCGGCAATCACCGGCGGCAGGTTCCAGGCCATGATGTCAAACGCACTGGATGCAAAGTCGTAGGTGACCTTGTGCAGGGTGACCTTCGGCTTGCGGCCCACGCAATCCACGATGGCCACGTCCGCGCCGGGCTCATGGTTCAGTGACAGCCCCACGCTGCCGGGATCGACGAACGTGGTCTCGCCAACAACGCGCACAAACGGAACGTGGGTTCCCGCCACGACCACCACCCGCGCCCCCAGTTCCTCGGCCAGCGTTTCCAGGTCTCGCTCGCTGGACATCAGGTCCACCCGACGTTCGGGATCGTGCGGGCTGCCGTGAAAGTACCGTACCCGGCCCACCGGGGTCATCAGGCGGCCACCGGGGGGCAACCGACGCAGGAAGTCCATCTGATCCGGAGACAGCATGGTGCGTGACCAGGTCAGAACCTGCTCGGCCACACCGCGCCGGTCGGAACGCTCTCCGAGTTCCATCGCCACCCGCATGTCGCTGGAGCCCAGAGCCACCGACCAGCCCTCCCGACGGACAAAGTCGATGACCGGGCCTGGGCTGGCGCCGTAGCCGACCATATCGCCCACCACGATGACCTGATTGACCGGGTTCTCCGCGAGGAAGCGTTTGACCGACGTCAACGCGTGGATATTTCCATGAAGGTCGCTGATAAAGGCCAGACGCAAGGTGCCCACATCCTAAAGCAATTTGTCAGCTTTGGGGCGTTACCCCCCCAGAGAGACGACTATCATGCCCCAGATGCCTCGCCTGCCCGTCCCCCTGATCTGCGTGCTTCTGGGCGCCGTCCTGGCCCTGTGCAACCTGCCGCTGGAGTGGAGTTTCGTCACGCCGCTGCCGCTGGCAGTGCTGCTGTTGTATGTGGCTCAGCCCCTGGGCGCCCGGGCCATGGCCGTCAGGATGTGGTGGGCCGGAAGTGCCTACAGCGCCGTCCACCTGTGGTGGTTGACCGCGTTCCTGGGGAAATTGTTTGGCTTTCCCCCGGCCGGGGCTCTGGCTCTGGTGCTGTACGCCCTGGAAGGGGCCTTTCTGGCTGCCGTTGCGCTGCTGGCTGGCCGGCTGGTGCGTGGCGCCCTGGCGCGCGTGTGGGTACTGGCCGGGGTGTGGGTCGGTCTGGAATGGCTGCGCTTTCTCGGCCCACTGGCCTTTCCGTGGCCTTCACTGGGCTACACGCTGCTGCCGACCCCCATGATCCAGGTCGCCGACCTCGGTGGGGTCTTGCTGGGCAGTGTAATCGTGGCGGGCACCGCCGCTGCACTGGTGAGTTTCTGGCTGGACCGCCGCGTGCCGCTGCTGGCCATGAGTGCGGTCTGGGTTCTGGCGCTGGCCTACGGCGTGACACGCACCCCCGCTGAAGGTCCGGAAGGACGCGCCCTGTTGCAGCGCAACACCATCGACACCTTTGCCCGGGCCAGCAGGCGGCTCTCTCCGGAGGCGCAGTTTGCCGAGTATCTTCGTCTGTCGCGCTCCCGGCAGCCTGGAGAGGTGGTGATCTGGTCGGAAAGTGCCATCCAGAGCGAGGAAATGTTGCGCCAGGCGCCTCCGGGAGGTCTGTACGGCGCCTGGGCCTTCGAGGTTGACGAGCGGGCCAACCGGGTATTGAGCTGGGACGGGAAGAAGGTCCTGAGCAGCACGGACAAAGCCAGACCCGTGCCCTTCGGCGAGTACTACCCGCTGCGTCAGGAAGTGGCGCCGCTGTGGAACCTCATTGAGCAGCAGATTGGCTTCTACCTCGTCAGCGTGCCGGCCGCTCAGGCTCTCAGCGTTCTGACCCTGGGCGGCGTGCGTTACGGCGCCTATGTCTGCTACGACAGCGTGTTTCCCTGGGTGGCACGCCAGCTTTCCAACAAGGGCGCCCAGGTGCTGGTCAATGCCAGCAACGACGGCTGGTATGACGGCTGGGGCGTGCAGCAGCACTTCATGATGGGGCGCGTGCGGGCCATCGAGAACCGGCGCTGGGTGCTGCGCAGCGTCAATAAGGGCGTTGCGGCCGTCATCGACGATCTGGGTCGTCCTCGCCGGACACTCGATAGGGGAGAGGGTGTCATTCATGCCCGGTACCGGCTGCTGGAAGGCCAGACCACCTACCAGCGTTTTGGCGACCTGCCGGCCCTGGTGCTGGCCGGGCTGATGGTCCTTTTCGGTGTGCTGATCGAGCGGAGCGAACGCCGACGCATGCAGTGAGGCCTCAGCGAAAGTGCTCGACGATATCGTCCAGGTCGTCTTCGGGGACTTCCACGTACCGGCGGGTGGTGTCCACCTGCTCATGGCCAAGAAAACCAGCGACCCGGGTAAAGTCCTTGGTGGCCGCGTACAGCTGAGTGCCGGCATATTTGCGGCCAGCGTGGAAGCCGCGGAATTCGTGTTCCCGACCAGTCTTCAGCGCCAGCTTCTGCAGCCGGTCATAGGCGGTGGAATATGCCCGGAAAGCAAGCACCCTCCCGGAAGGTGTGGCACCGGTATCGTTCTGCAGGGCCTCAAGTGCCTCGCGGAGCATGCCGCTCATGGGCACGCGCCGGGCCTTGTCGCCCTTGCCGTGCGCCACCAGCAGCCGGCGGCGCGGCAGGTCCATATGGTTCCATTCCACCGCCAGAGCTTCCGCGATCCGCAGGCCCGCATGGGCCATCAGCAGCAGCAGTACCCGTTCCTGAATGTCGGCGTGCTCCAGCATGGCCTGCACGAATTCGGCCCGGTAGGGCGGATTTTTGACAATGCCCCGCGTGCGGTCCTTGGGCCGTTTCACATCGGCAAACGGGTCCGCGTCCGTGGCGCCTGCCCATCTCAGGGCCCGGTACAGCGCCGCCGCCGCCGCCACTCTGGCCATCACCGTGGCGGGTTTCAGGCCGGAACTGCTCAGGGCGGCCACGTACAGCCCCGGGTCGCGCCGGCCCGGGTGCAACAGATTCCAGGCGTGCTCACGGGCGTGCGTCAGCAGCACCTCTATACCTTTGCGGTAGGCGCGGAGCGTATGCGGGCTCAGGGCAACGCCGCCGCTGGTGTCGGTAGTCAGGTACGCCAGGGTCAGCGGCCACAACTCGGTAAAGTCCTTGTCACGGGCGGCCGTCACCGCCCGGACCTTCAGCACTTCATCGCTCAGGCCGCTGAAGGTCCGGGCCTGACCCAGCCGGTCGGCGGTAAAAGGAACCAGATCGGTTGACATGTGCTCCGATGATAACATGCATTATCAACGGAACGGACAGAGAGCCACAGAAGAGAATCCTGGCTCAAGCTTTACCTGCCTGTATTTGACCCCCCTGTACCCCTCGAAACTTTTTGGAGGCCCCTTCCTGGGCCTCCTGTGAGCTCGGCGAAAAAACATTATCGGCAACGACCATTGCTCAGGTGTCGAGCTCGGTCCGCCGCACCGGGGTCAGGAACTGCACCGCGCCAGGCATGATCCGCGCGACGAACGGCGTGGTTTCCACGTGAAGCTCACCATCAAACTGCAGCGGAAACGGTTCGTCGGCGTCCACCTGAACCTGCCGGGCTTCAAAGGTTTCCAGGTTGCCACTGAACATGGGATCGCCCAGATTAAATTTGGCGCGCACCGAGTCGATGATGTTGGGCACCAGCCGGAAAATGTTCCCGGCCTTGAGCAGGATCACCGTGAAGCGTCCGTCGGACGGACTGATGTCACTGGTGATCGGCAGCCGGTAATTGGCCATGCCAAGGTTCGCCACCATCACGCCGATGCCTTCGAACGAGCGCGGCTCGCCGTCCACGATCAGTTTGAAAGTTGTCTTCTTCGGGTTGAGCTGTTTCATGGCGCTCAGCACGTAGGCCATTTCCCCGTATTTTTCCTTGAGTTCCTCACTGTCGCGGATCATGGCGGCGTCTGCGCCGGCTCCAGCCAGCATGGCAAACCCACGGCTTTCGCCCTTGACCTCGATTTCACCCAGGTCCAGCCGCACCGCGTGGCCGTCCCGCATGACCTGCACAAGTTCTTCCGGGGTTTTGGGCAGGTCCAGGTTCTGGGCAATCAGGTTGGCGGTGCCTGCGGGGTATGCCAGCAAAGGAATGTTCTTATACCGGGTAGCGTAGGCTAGGCTGCTCACGGTTCCGTCTCCGCCGGCAGCCACCACGGCGTCGTAGGTTTCGACGTCCTGAACATAATCGGTCATCTTGCTGTCGGGTACCAGTTCACGCTCGGTCACGTCGGCACCGGCAGTCCGCAACAGGTCCAGGAACAGCGGTAGCGGGCTGTCGCCCTGACCACTGCGGGGGTTGTGGATGACGAGGATGCGCCGGCCGGTCAGGGGATCGGTCTCAGTGACGGACGTATCCGGCATTTCAGGTGTTTCGCTGGGGGGTGGTGTTTGACCGGTCATCGCACGGGTCATTAGACTGCGTTCACGGAGGCTGTTGCTATGCGTCATTTCTTTGTTGCTTCTTTACTGTGTGCTGGTGTTCTTGCGTCCTGCTCCCCGACCGCTCAGGTGTCCCGGCAGGTGACGGTGACCCCCATGCTGATCAAGCTGTCTGAACCTGCTGCCCGCGGCGGAACCCTGACCATCCAGGGCCGTTACCTGGGGGGGCCGGCAACCAGCCGCGTCCGCCTGGGGGCCAATGAGCGTGGCGAGGGCGGCTTCGTATTCCCCGCTGCAGCGGTCCGTTCCTGGTCCGATACCGAGATCGTGCTGACCATTCCCGCTGACGCGCCGGTGGGCGGCTCCTGGCTGTTCGTCGAGGTTGGAGGCCGGCAGTCCACCGGGCTGCCCTACAGCGTCCGCCAGTAAGTCTTTCCGTACTACAAGGGTCGCCTCCCGAGATTGGGGGCGGCCCGCTTCCCTGTCCGGATTCTGCGGCGCCGTGGGCAGGATATGGCAGCGGGCGCTACACTTCCTCTGTTATGGCGATCAAGCGTCCCAAGGGGACCCAGGACCACCTGCCGGACGGCAGCCCGAAACTCAGTCTGGACACCCGCGCGGCGGCCTTCACATTTGTCCGTGAAACGGCCCGGCACGTGCTGGAACGTGCCGGCGCCCAGTTCACCGACACGCCGCTGTTCGAGGAGGCCGAGCTGGTGCAGCGGGGCGTCGGCGGCAGCACCGACATCGTGCGCAAGGAGATGTTCACGGTGTACTACTTCGGAGACCACGGGGGTTACATTCTCCGGCCCGAGGGCACGGCGGGCCTAGTGCGCTCCTATCTGGAAAACGGGCTCAAGCAGCTCCCGGCTCCCCTGAAGCTCTGGACGCATGGCCCCATGTTCCGCGCGGAGCGGCAGCAGCGGGGCCGGTTAAGGCAGTTTCATCAGGTGGACTATGAGGTGCTTGGCGACGCAGGCCCGCTGGTGGACGCCGAGGCTATTGCGCTGATGGCTGAGGTGGTGCAGGCGCTGGGCGTCACCAAGGTCAGAATCAAGCTGGGCAGTATCGGTGACCCTGAAGACCGCGAGGCCTACAACACCTACCTGCGCGAGCTCTTCACTCCACACCTGGAGGCGCTCTCCGACGACAGCAAGGACCGCCTGAACCGCAACCCCATGCGGATCCTGGACAGCAAGAGCGAAGGCGACCAGGCACTGATCGCCCAGCTCGGCGTGCGGCCCATGCTGGACTTCCTGGGCGAGGGCGCGCGGGCGCACTTCGAACAGGTGCAGGCCTACCTGGACGCCTGGGACGTGAGCTACGACGTGGACCCCAGCATCGTGCGGGGCCTGGACTACTACCGGCGCACCGCGTGGGAACTGCATCACGAGGGCGTAGGCGCAAAATCCGCGCTGGGCGGAGGCGGGCGTTACGACGGTCTGGCACAGGAGCTGGGCAGCAAGGAAGCAGTTCCGGGTATCGGCTGGGCTTTCGGCATCGAGCGTCTGCTGCTGGCCATGGACGCTGAAGGCGTGGCGCTGCCCGAGACCTCAGGGCCTTTGCTGTACGTCGCAGCACTGGACGAGGAGAACGTCGCCTACGCGGCCACGGTTGCCCTGACCACCCGCCGTACGGTACGTGCTGAATTCGCCTACCGCGCCATGAAACCCGCTGCCGCCTTCCGGGACGCCGAACGGCGGGGGGCGCGCTTCATTGCCCTGATCGGGTCCGATGAAGTCGCGCAGGACACCCTGAGCATCAAGAACCTCCAGACCGGCCAGCAGTCCAGGGTCCATACCCGTGACCTGCAGGCTTTTCTCAAAGGGCAGGCGGACCAGACGTCACCTGTCCTCAGCACCACGCAGGAGACGGCATGAAACGCACCGCCCTTATCGGACAGCTCGGCACCTCCCACCTTGACCAGACCGTGACCTTGCAGGGATGGGTCAACCGTCGCCGCGACCTGGGCGGCCTGATCTTTCTGGAACTGCGTGACCGCAGCGGAGTGGTGCAGGTGCAGGTCGAGCCGGACTCTCCGGCTTTTGCTCAGGCCGACCAGCTGCGCGCCGAGTACGTGACCGAGGTCGAGGGGCGCTACCGGGCACGCCCGGAGAACCAGCGCAAGGGGGGCGCGGCGGACTACGAGGTCATCGCCTCGCAGGTAAAGGTACTAAACACGGCCAAGACGCCTCCCTTTGAGCTCGATAAGGGCGAAAGCGTGGCAGAGGACATCCGCCTCAAATACCGCTACCTTGACCTGCGACGGCCTGAGATGCAGCGGCATCTGCTGCTGCGCTCCCGGGCCATGGCGGCCATCACGGCGTTCCTGGACTCCAACTGCTTTGTGCAGGTCGAAACCCCGATGTTGACCAAGTCCACACCGGAGGGTGCACGCGACTTCCTGGTGCCCAGCCGCCTGAACCCCGGCGAGTTCTACGCCCTGCCTCAGTCGCCGCAGCTGTTCAAGCAACTGCTGATGATCGCCGGTTATGACCGCTATTACCAGTTTGCCCGCTGCTTCCGCGATGAGGATCTGCGTGCCGACCGTCAGCCGGACTTCACCCAGCTCGACATGGAAATGAGCTTTGTCGAGCAGGACGACGTGCTGGAGATTCAGGAAGAGCTGATGGCCCATGTGTTCAAGTCCACGCTGGACGTCGATCTCCCCCGTCCGTTTCCGCGTCTCAGTTACTTTGAGGCGATGGACAGCTACGGTTCGGACAAACCCGACCTCCGGTTCGAATCGGCTTTCACGGACGTGACGGACCTGTTTCAGGGAGGCGAATTCAAGGCCTTTGCGGCAGCCGGGTGTGTCAAGGTCCTCGCGGCTCCTGAACTGACCCGCAAGCAGATCGACGAACTGGAACGGGTCGCCAGGCAAAACGGGGCCGGCGGTCTTGCCTGGCTCAAGCGCGACGGCGACGGCTTTACTGGCGGAATCAGCAAATTTGTCGGCAGCGTGGCGGCTGAGCTGATCGGGCGCAGCGGGGTGCACAACGGCGGAACCCTGCTGTTTGCCGCCGGCGAATGGAAAAAGGCCGTAACGGCTCTGGGTGCTGTGCGCCTGGCACTGCGGGACCTGTTTGACCTAGCCGGCACTGGCCCACGCTTTCACGTTTCGTGGGTGACCGACTTTCCACAGCTCGAATTCGACGAGGACAGCGGAAGCTGGACCTACATGCACCACCCCTTTACCGCTCCGCACCCGGAGGACGCCGCCTTGTTCGGGACCCCGCGCCAAGGCGAGATCCGGGCACAGGCCTATGATCTGGTTCTCAATGGTTTCGAAGTCGGTGGTGGAAGCGTCCGGATTCACGATCCTGCCATTCAGACCAAGATGTTCGAAGCTATCGGCTTTACCGAGGCGCAGGCCCGCGAGAAGTTCGGGTTCTTTATGGACGCCCTGGAGTACGGAACGCCTCCACATGGCGGAATTGCCTGGGGCTTTGACCGCCTGATTATGGTCATGAGCGGCGCGAGCAGCATCCGCGAAGTGATTGCATTTCCCAAGAACAACCGTGGCACCGACCTCATGGCTGAGGCGCCTTCAACAGTTGATGATACTCAACTGGCTGAGCTTGGGGTGGGCGTGCTCTCCCCTGCTGGATCATAAGGAAGGGAGGGGCATAACCCTCTCCTTGTACATTGCGCAAGTGAAAGTATTCACGATACATGCGGATTGTGAAATTTCGGTTCCCGGAGGACTATGTGGCCACCCTATCGTAGGAAAACATTGGCATAACTGACGTTTTACTCGCGTCCAGAGCAATCATCTTCTTGTTCAACTCCTGAATGTGCCTCGGCCCGTCGTGTACCCGTCACAGCCGTGCCAGGCTTGGGACTTCCCAGATCACAGCAGCCGAAGGCCTGAGCGTCCGTAATCGCACCCGTACGCGAAAAGGCCTGTCGTGGAAGGTTCTACCAAGGACAAAGGCTCCAGCTGCAACCCGTTCGTAGGCCGGCTTCCCGTCATTTGCAGCCCTCTCCCCTATGCTGTCCGGAATGCACTTTGATGACCTCCCCGTGCTGCCCACCACACCTGGCGTGTACATCTTCCGCAAAGGAGGGACGCCGATCTATATCGGGAAGGCCAACAACCTGCGCTCACGGGTCGGTCAGCACTTCAAGGCCGGCGGCAAGAGCGGCAAGTTCACAAAACTGGCCGACTCGCTGGAGTTCATCACCGCCCGAAACGAAGTCGAGGCTCTGGTCCTGGAAGCCAACCTCATCAAGCAGCATCGGCCGCATTACAACGTCACGCTGAAGGACGACAAGCACTACCCGTTTCTGAAACTCACCAGCGAAACCTATCCGATGCTGGTGGTGACCAGGCGTGTTCTCAAGGATGGCGGCAGCTACTACGGCCCCTACCCGGATTCTTCGGCAGTGCGGCGCGTCAAGCACCTGATTGACACCATGTTCCCGCTACGCAAGAACTCCGGGCTGCCTCTGCAGAAAAAAGCCCGGCCTTGCCTGAACTACCACATGGGCCGCTGCCTGGGACCCTGTATCGACGCCCCCGCAGTGGACGACTATCGCCGGGTGGTCGAAGACGTCAAGAGCCTGCTGGAAGGCCGGGCGGCACCGGTGATTGCCAGGCTCAGGGAGGACATGAAGGCGGCGGCACTGGCCCAGGATTTCGAACAGGCGGGGCGGTTGCGTGACCGCGTGCAAGCCGTAGAGAAGCTGTTTGGGACCGAGCAGCACGCCTTTGTGAGTGACGAGACGGACCTTGATTTTCTGGGAGCGGCGCAAGCCGGCGAATACGCCATGGTTCAGCTGTTCCGGATGCGGGGCGGGCGGGTCGTGGGGCGCGACAAGCGCTTTCTGACCGGCACTGAGGACAGCCCGCTGGGCGAAATCGTCGAGGCCTTCGTACAGGACTACTACACGCAGGCCACGCATGTTCCACCACTGATCCTGCTGCCGGCCGATTTCGACGATGCACCGATCTGGAGCGCCTTTCTCTCGGAGAAGGCCGGACGCAGGATCGAGATGCGCACCCCCAAGCGCGGTGACAAGGTGGATCTGGTGGAAATGGCGCAGCGCAACGCCAGCACCGGGCTGGAATCCGAACTGGCACTGCTGGAACGTCGCGGTGACCACCCCGGCCTCGACGCCCTGCGTGAGGCTCTGGCACTGCCTGATCGTCCCTGGCGGATCGAGGGGTACGACAACAGCAACCTGTTCGGCACCAACATCGTGTCGGGGATGGTGGTCTTTGAAGGCGGGCGGGCACGACGCGGCGAGCACCGGCGCTTCAAGGTGCGGGGCCTGGACCATCCGGACGACTACACCAGCATGAAACAGACCATCAGCCGGCGTTTTACCGGAAGTCTGGCAGACAAGCTGCCCCTGCCAGACCTGATTCTGATCGACGGCGGCCGCGGGCAGGTAAACGCCGCTCTGGACGCCCTGCGTGAGGCTGGACTTCAGGTGCCGGTGGTGGGGCTGGCCAAGCGCGAGGAACGTCTGATCCTGCCGGGGCGTTACGGCGCGCAGTGGTGGCTGGAAACCGGGACCGAAATTGGGGTTGACCGGGAACTGCTGCTGCCCCAGACCCATCCGGCGCTGCGCATGCTGATCGGCGTGCGTGATGAGGTGCACAACTACGCGGTGACCTACCACCGCAAACTGCGTGGTCAGGACATGCTCCGGAGTGTGTTCGACGACCTGCCGGGAATCGGACAGAAACGCAAGGACGCCCTGCTGGAGCACTTCACCAGCCTGGAGGACCTGGCGGCTGCGCCGGTCGAGCAGATTGCGGCGGTCCCGGGCATGACCACACGCGCGGCGCAGAGCGTTAAGACCTTTCTGGCGCAGCGGGCCGCCAACCAGACGCCCATTACCCGCTGAGGAGCCCACGTGGAGCCGCCCACTTCATTCGAAGTGGGCGGCGAATGGAAGTGACCTGAAGCGTCATGCGAGGCGCAGGCGGCCGAGGAGGGCGGGGATCCGGCTCTTCCGGCGTTTGGCGGGTCGGGCTTCCTGAATAAGGCGAAGCTGGTCGGCTTCCTGGCGAAGGGCCTGGGCCCGTTGCTGGGCAAGTTCAATATAGGGTTGCATGATCTGTGTCCTGTCGCGCCGCTGCCCCACTGGCACCCTTGGCCGGCCCGAAGTGCCCTTATGGTGCCTTCTGGCCCCCTTCCGGCACATGCGCCAGCCGCGCAGTGGAAGCTCAGCACACTGGCTTACAGAGTGGACAGGCGAGGTCTGCTAAAGATTCCCGCAAGTCTTTCCAGGAGGAGTCTGGCGTGTAATGGCGGTGATGTCAGCTCGGGTGCGCCTGGAACTGCTGCCCTTCCTCAAGCGCCACTGGAAGGCGTTGGCCCTGCTGCTGCTGGGCGTCCTGACGCCGCTGGTTCTGATCGCCAACCTGATTGAGGATGTGTTCCGAAACGGGGGCTTCGCCTGGGACCAGGCGATACTGGACTGGTATCGGGAACGCCGCACTCCGGAAGTCACCGCCACCGCGCAGGCACTTGGTACGGTGGCCGGGGTTCCGTCTCTGCCCATCATCACACTGCTGGCGGCGTGGCTGCTGGCCCTGCAGCACCGCCGGCCCCACGGCTGGTTCCTGGTGCTGAGCGTGATAGGCGCAACCCTGCTTAACCTGCTGGCCAAAGCGGTGTTTTCGCGGCCCCGCCCGGACCTCCTCGGGGCCGTGCTGCAGGAACCGGGATTCAGCTTTCCCAGCGGGCACAGCATGTCCAACGCTGCCTTCAGCCTGGCCATCACCCTGATTTTCTGGCGCACCCGCGTCCGCTGGCCCGTGGCGCTGACGGCTCTGGTCTGGGCGGTGTGTATCGGATCAAGCCGCAACTACCTGGGGGTCCACTATCCCACCGACGTCCTGGTGGGCTTTCTGGCCAGCACGGCGTGGGTCTGCGGGCTGTACGTGCTGATGCGGCCCCGCTGGCCGTCCCTGACTGTCAAGGAGTCGCAGCGGGCGGACGCCCCCCGGCTGTGACCGGGGGCGCCCATGGAAGAACAGCAGCCTAGTGAACCGCGGCGGGCTGTTCGCCCAGGCGGAAAGCCTGGTGCACGGCGCGGGTCGCCTCTTCGACCTGGGCTCCGTCCAGGGCCACGCTGATGTTCAGCTCGCTGCTGCCCTGCGAGATCATCAGGATATTGACCTCGGACTGGGCCAGGGCGCTGAACAGGCCCGCGGCCACGCCGCGCTGGCCACGCATGCCGCTGCCCACGATGGCCAGCACCGCCACCCCCGACTGTTCCTCCACCAGCAGCTCGGCGGTCACCGCACCGCGCAGGGCACCCAGGGTGCGCTCCGCGTCGCTGCTCTGCACCGCCAGCGAGACGTTGCTCATGGAACTGCTCTGAGAGACCATCAGCAGGGTGATGTTCTCACGTGCAATCGCCGCGAACAGGCTGGCCACAACGTCCGGTACCCCCAGGGCACCAGCGCCGCTGACGTTGATGATGCTGACATTGCGGATGGCCGTCACCGCCTTGACCGGGTGTCGGCCGTCGTCCAGGGCGTCGGCCTGCACCAGGGTGCCCGGGAAATCAGGATCGGCAGCGCTCTTGACCCGCAGCGGGATTCCACTCTCCTGCAGCGGGGTGACGGCCAGAGGATGCAGCACCTTGGCGCCGAAGTACGCCAGTTCCATCACTTCGCCGTAGCTCAGGACCTCGATGTTGCGCGCGTCCTGCACCACGCGGGGGTCAGCACTCATGACGCCGTCCACGTCCTTCCAGGCCCAGACCTCGTCCGCCCCCAGGGCCTTGCCGATGATGGTGGCACTGAAGTCGGTGCCGCCTCGCCCCAGGGTGGTGATCGCACCCTTGTCGGTCTCACCCATGAAGCCCGCGACCACCGGAGTGACGCCGGCACTCAGCACGCCGCTGAGGCGGTCCTTGACGCGCTCATAGGTGCCGGCCAGTGGCTTGGCGTTGCCGAAGTGGGTATCGGTCAGGATACCTGCCTCGCCACCGGTCAGGTGATGGGCCCGCAGGCCGGAGTGCTCCAGGGCCAGGGCCATCAGCGGCGCGGACAGGCGCTCACCGAAGGCCACGATCAGGTCGCGTGAGCGAAGGGTCAGTTCACGCAGCAGGTACACGCCGTAGACCGCCTGACGCAGGGTCTCGTGCATCTCGCGGATCTCGCGGACGGTGGCACTGTCAGGCGAGGCGCCGAGTTCCTGGGCGGCCGTGAAGTGCCGGGTGCGCATGGCCGCGATTTCATCGTTGGCAGCCGCGATGTCCCCGGCCTGCGCGGCGTCTGCCAGCTTGAGCAGACCGTTGGTGACGCCGGCCATGGCCGAGACGACCACCACCACCCGGATGCCCTCGTGGACACTGCGCCTGGCCAGGGAGGCGCTGTGCCGGATCGCGCTGGCGTCTTGCATGTTCGTCCCGCCGAATTTCATCACCAGAAGCGAGTAAGCCATGAGCCGCAGTATGCCCCGGGCTGCCCGGCCGCCGGAGGCAGGCGTCTGAGCAACGGCTCAGGAGCGGAATCATGCACCTGGTTCACAATTCCCTTGGTGTCCAGAACACACCAATTGCACACTTGCGAGAGGCGTTACACTGCGATATGCGAGGTGATCTTCTCCGGCAAGCGGAGGGGCCCTCAAGACTGGAGGCACAGCATGAAGGTAGGCATTAACGGCTTTGGCCGCATTGGTCGTCTGGTGTTCCGCATTCTTGAAGCGCGTGGTGTGGAGGTCGTCGCCATCAACGACCTGACAGACAACCGTACCCTCGCCACGCTCCTGAAATATGACAGCACCGCCGGACGCTTTAACGGCACCGTCGAGTTCGACGAAGCCAGCCTGACCGTCAACGGCAAGAAGATCCAGGCACTGGCCGAGCGCGATCCCGCCAACATCAAGTGGGGCGAGCTGGGCGCCGAGATCGTGATCGAGTCGACCGGCATCTTTACCGACCGCGAGGGCGCCAGCAAGCACCTTGCCGGCGGCGCCAAGAAGGTCCTGATCACCGCCCCCGCCAAGAACGAGGACTTCAGCGTGGTGCTGGGCGTCAACGAGCAGGACTACGATCCCAAGAATCACAACATCATCAGCAACGCCAGCTGCACCACCAACAGCCTGGGCGCACCGATGAAACTGCTGGATGAGGCTTTTGGAATCGAGAAAGCCATCATGACCACCGTCCACAGCTACACCAACGACCAGCGCGTGCTGGATCTGCCCCACAGCGACCTGCGCCGCGCGCGTGCAGCTGCTGTGAACATCATCCCCACCAGCACCGGTGCGGCCAAGGCCGTGTCCCAGGTGTACCCCGCGCTGAAGGGCAAGTTCGACGGCACCAGCCTGCGCGTGCCCACGCCCACCGGAAGCATCAGCGACGTGGTGGTGATCCTGGGCCGTGAAGTGACGGTCGCCGAGGTCAACGCCGTGTTCCGTCAGGCCGCCGAAGGCAGCCACAAGGGCATCATTTCCTACACCGAAGATCCCATCGTGCTGAGCGACATCGTGGGCGATCCCCACAGCGCCATCATCGACGGCGGGCTCACGATGGCCATGGGCAACCTGGTGAAGTTCTTCAGCTGGTACGACAACGAGTGGGGCTACAGCAACCGCATTGCCGACCTCGTGCAGCTCGTTCAGCAAAAAGGCAGCTAAGGCAGGCCACGCCGGGGGGCAGCAGGCGGAGCTGTACCGCACCATCAGGCGGAGGTTCCAGCTTCAAGCCAGGCCGCCCCGGCGTGAAGGGGGAGGCAGAAAGCCGGCAACCGTGCTTTCTGCCTCCCCTGTTCAATCTTCCCAGGAGGTTTAGATGCAGCATCTGAGTTCGTTGGACGTAAAAGGCAAACGCGTGCTGGTGCGGGTGGACTACAACGTGCCGGTCAAGGATGGCGTAGTGCAGGACGATACCCGCGTCACCGCCAGCCTGCCTACTGTGAAGGCCCTGCTGGATGCCGGCGCCTCGGTGGTGCTGATGAGCCACTTCGGTCGGCCCAAGGGCGGTCCGGAAGACAAGTACAGTCTGAAGCCCGTGGCGCCTGTGCTGGAACAGGTCCTGGGCAGGCCGGTGAAGTTCATTGCCAGCCTTCCGGGAAGCGAAGAGACGCTCCTGGCTGTGCAGCAGTTGCAGCCTGGAGAGGTGGCCCTGCTGGAAAACGTGCGCTTTGAGGCCGGCGAGGAGAAGAACAATTCGGACCTCAACCAGAAACTCGCGCGCCTGGGCGACGCCTTCGTCCTGGATGCCTTCGGCAGTGCCCACCGGACGCACTCGTCGGTAAGCGGCGTGGCCGCCCAGCTCCCCCACGCGGCAGGCGCGCTGCTTCAGACCGAGGTCGAAGCCCTGGGCCGCCTGACCGAGTCTCCTGAATCGCCGTATGTGGTCATCATCGGCGGGGCCAAGGTCAGTGACAAGATCAAGGTCATCGAGAACCTGCTGCCGAAGGTGGACCGCATGCTGATCGGCGGCGGCATGATGTTCACCTTCATCAAGGCGCGTGGCGGCGTGATCGGCAACAGCCTGGTCGAGGACGATCAGGTCGACTATGCGCGCGGACTGCTGGAGCAGTTCGGCAACAAGCTGATGCTCCCGACCGACGCGGTGGCCGCCGACCGCTTCGCTACAGACGCGGCCACACAGGTCGTCCCTGCCGACCAGATTCCCGAAGGCTGGATGGGGCTGGATATCGGTCCGGACACCCAGCAGGCCTACACTGAGGCGCTGCGCGGCGCCAGGACGGTGTTCTGGAACGGGCCTATGGGCGTGTTCGAGTTTCCCGCGTTCGCGGCTGGCACCAATGCTGTCGCAGCCGCGGTGGGCAGCCTGAAGAATCAGGCCTATACGGTGGTGGGCGGTGGGGATTCGGTCAGCGCCATCAACAAGAGCGGCAAGGCTGACCAGATTGACCACATCAGCACGGGTGGCGGCGCCAGCCTGGAACTGCTGGAAGGCAAGGCGCTGCCTGGCGTCGAAGCGATGCGCTGATGGCCGTCACCTGCCTGCTTCGTTACGAAGTGCGCGCCGAGCATCTGGCCGATTTCGAAACGTACGGGCGCAGGTGGATTACCCTGGTCGGCCGGTTCGGAGGGGAGCACCACGGTTACTTCCTCCCCTCCGAAGGCGCCTCGGACGTGGCCTACGCACTGTTTACCTTTCCCAGCCTGACCGCATACGAGGCCTACCGCGAGCAGTCGGCCCTCGATCCTGTGTGTCAGAAGCTCTTCGAGCAGCTACCAGCCTACGTGACACGCTATGACCGAACCTTTTTGAGGCCCGTGTTCGACGGGCAGGAGCCGTAAATGCCGAAAAATCTGTTGGCCCTGAACTGGAAAATGAACAAGATCCCCTCGGAGGCCCAGGCCTGGGCTGCCGAACTGTCCTCCGCACTCTCACTGGGTGACGCGGAACTGGCCGTCATGGCCCCCGCCATCATGCTTCCAGTCCTGGCAGCCGGACTGCCGGCCGGCGTGGCTTTCGGCGGACAGGATGTCAGCCAGCATGAAGCGGGGGCCTACACGGGTGAGATCAGCGCAGCCATGCTCCGAGACGTGGGAGCAACCTACGCCATCGTGGGTCATAGCGAGCGCCGCGAGTACCACGGCGAAACGGACGCTGTCGTCGCAGCCAAGGCACGCCAGGCCCAGGCCCACGGTCTGACACCCATCGTGTGTGTGGGTGAAGGACTGGAGGTGCGTGAACGTGGAGAGCACGTCCAGTACACGTTGACTCAGTTGCGCGCCAGCCTTGAAGGGGTCGGGACAGACCTCGTCATCGCCTACGAGCCGGTGTGGGCTATCGGGACTGGCAAGACCGCGACGGCTGAGGACGCTGAGGAGCTCGCCGCTGCTATCCGCAGCGCCCTGTCGGAGCAGTACGGTCAGGCTGCTGAAGGACTCCGCGTGCTGTACGGCGGAAGCGTCAAGCCGGACAACATCTCCTCCATCTGCGCCAAACCTAACGTCAATGGTGCACTGGTCGGAGGGGCCAGTCTGAAAGTTGCCGATGTCGTCGGTATGAACGACGCGCTGATGTAGGGGGAGTCAACGTTCCCCGCTCGCCTTTCAAGCGGGGGCAGGTTTCGTAAGTGAATTGTTTCACGATATTAAGTTATCGTGAAAATTGGAGTTCCTACTAGAATGTAGTAATGGCGCTTCATCTGGCTATACATGGGCGTTGCAAGGGTACTCTGGCCGGTCTGACCTCAACCTTGCCACTAAATATTCCTGTCTGCTGGCATGGAGGCACGTGCACAGAGCTATGTCAGGCACCGATGCTCGTGGCAAGGGTCAGTGGTCTCCAGCATGACGACACCCCTTTCCATCTTCCACCTTCCACGGAAACAAGCGACCACACTCAGGGAGCCGTGGCGGCCCAAACAGTGGTGCTTAGGCCAGTACAAGCGGAATGACGCTGCCTGTCTGTCTTCTGTCCAGCCCGCCTATACTGACCGCCGATGATCAGCAATATTCGTGACCTGAAGCAGCACGTGGGCGAGACCGTTACGCTCCATGCCTGGCTGACCGACAAAAGCGGCAAGGGAAAGATCCAGTTCCTTAAACTCCGGGACGGTAGTGGATTCGTGCAGGCCACAGTGTTCAAAAATGATGTGGAAGAAGATGTATTCGAGTCGGCCAAACGGTTGACGCAGGAACAGGCGCTGACCGTGACTGGCGAGGTCCGCGCCGATGAGCGGGCTCCAGGCGGTGTTGAACTGAGCGTTCGGAGCCTCTCCCCCATCAGCGAAAACCATGCCGAGTACCCGATCACTCCCAAGGAGCACGGAATCGAGTTCCTTATGGACCAGCGCCATCTGTGGCTGCGTCACCGACGCCCCTGGGCCATCATGCGTATCCGCGACTGCATACAGCGTGCCATTGTGGACTTCTTCCATGGCGAAGGTTTCGTGCGGTTTGATGCCCCGTTCTTTACGCCCAACGCAGCAGAAGGCACCACTGAACTTTTTGAAATCGACCTGTTTGGCGAGGATAAGGCCTATCTGTCGCAGACCGGCCAGTTGCACGCCGAAGCCGGCGCGTTTGCCTTTGGCAAGGTGTACACCTTCGGCCCGACCTTCCGGGCCGAGAAAAGCAAGACCCGGCGGCATCTGCTGGAATTCTGGATGGTGGAGCCGGAAGTCGCGCCCAGCAACCACACGCAGAATATGGACCTGCAGGAGCGCTTCGTCAGCTTCCTTGTGCGGCGTGCGCTGGAAGAATGCGCGGTCGAACTTGAACTTCTGGGACGTGACCTCAGCAAACTCCAGGGCGCGGCTAATGGGAACTACCCCCGCGTGACCTACACCGAGGCACTCGAAATTGTCCGGCAGCACATCGAAAACAAGGACCTGCCACCCAACGTACAGGAGGATGTCCAGCCGGTCGAATGGGGCGACGACCTGGGAGCACCCCACGAGACCATCCTGGGGCACCACTTCGACCGTCCCGTGATGATCGAGAAGTATCCAGCTGCCATCAAGGCCTTCTATATGCAGCCGGACCCGGAGAACCCCAAGGTCGCCCTGTGCGACGACATGATTGCTCCCGAAGGCTACGGTGAGATCATCGGCGGCAGCGAACGCATCCATGACTACGACCTGCTGAAGTCCCGGATCGAGCATGAGGGACTGCCACTGGAAGCCTTTGACTGGTACCTGGATCTCCGCCGGGTTGGCAGCGTGCCACATGCGGGATTCGGAATGGGTCTGGAGCGGGTTATCGCCTGGATCAGTGGGATCGACCACATCCGGGAAGCCATTCCATTCCCGCGTATGCTTACACGCATGCGACCCTGAACGAAGCAGGAAGGCATGAAGGGTTGAGTCAGTAGATCTCAACCCTTCTTTCTTTGGACGACTGAAGTGGAAAGAGCGAGAACAGGAAGAACCGCTTTATGTGAATAGATTCACGATAAAACGCCTATGTGACAGTTTTGTTCCTTGGTTTGATGTCGTGTGGGCTAAACTGTTCTTATGATCGCCTACAGCGAGGTTTGCGCTTTTACCAATACCCCGGGGCATGGCAATCGGGCCGGGGTGGTGCTGGATGCTTCCGACCTGAGCGAACGGGAGATGCAACAGTTGGCAACGTTTGTTGGCACACCTGAGACGGTGTTCGTCACCCGTCTTGCGCCTGGGGCCGTCCGGGTCCGGTACTTCACACCTACGCAGGAAATAGAGTTCTGCGGACACGCCACGGTGGCGCTGGGGCTCATTCTGGCCCAGGGAGGACACTGGACGGGACAACCCCTGCACCTGGAAACTCTGGCGGGCCGGGTGCCCTTGCGGCTCGATAGTCAGGCGGGCGTTCCCAGCCGGGTCTGGATGCGGCAGCCTTCACTCCAGGTTCGTTCCGTGCCCGCGAGCCTGCATACTGATCTCGCAGAAGCGCTGGGAATCGACTCGCGCATGATTCACCGGGGGTTACCGCTGGCTGCCGCGAGCACCGGTGGCTGGAGCGTGGTTGTCCCCCTTCTCGACCGGCTGATTCTGGACGCAGTGGAGCCGGACCTGCCGCGTATTCATGCGCTTACTGAGGCGCTGGACGTCACCAGCCTGTACGCCTATGCACCCGTCGGTGTAAACCGGTTCGCCACCCGGGATTTCGCGCCCCGGGTCGGCATTCCCGAAGATCCGGTCTCCGGCAGCGCAGCTGGTGCGCTGCTGGGTCTGCTCGCGTCGCAGGGGCGGCTGCCGGTGCGGGGCGAGCGCGCCTGTGGCCTGATCGCCCAGGGACATGCCATGGGGACTCCGGGGGAAGTGGAGGTTGAAGTCGAACTGCAGGGCCGTGATGTACGCGCAGTGCATGTCGGTGGCGAGGCAGTTCTTGATCGTGAAGGTGTCTGGACGAGGCCCCTGAGCAGTTAGCTCATCTGGAACAACGCCACTACACGCTACCCGCCAACCCCTACACTGCCCGGATGCTTGGACTGATCGGTGTGGATGTCGATGGGACCCTGGTGGGGACCAGCAATGTAGTCAGGGACGATGTCTGGAAAGCCCTGGAAGACGCCCGGGCACGCGGCGTCAGGATCGTCCTGTGCAGCGGCCGGCCGGCTTTGGGGCACGCCCTGGAGTATGCACGGCGGCTGGACCCCGATGGCTGGCACGTGTTTCAGAACGGTGCCAGTGTGGTGCACGCCAAGAGCGGCGAGAGCATGTCAGAAACGTTTCCCCCAGAAGCGCTGCCTGTACTGCTGGAACGGGCCAGAGCCAAGAGCCGCCTGCTGGAGGTTTATTCCGATACCGAGATGGCCGTGACCCAGCCGGGGGATCTGGCACGTCGGCATGCCGCCCTGCTGGGCGTACCCTACGACCCTCAGTCCCCGGAAGAGCTGCGTGGAACGCCGGTCAGGATCCAGTGGGTGGTGCCGAGGGAACAGGAAGAGCAGGTGGTGGCTGACCCACATGAGGGACTTGATCTGCACCCTGCTGGCAGCCCGGGTATGCCTGACGTGATGTTTATCAGTGTGACGCGCGCCGGCATCAGCAAAGGCAGCGCCATCCGGCGGATTGCAGCCGAGTACGGTGTTCCCCTGGTTCGCGCCATGATGGTTGGAGACGGCGAGAACGACGTGTCAGCCATGAGAGTGGTGGGCCATCCGGTGGCGATGGGAAATGCGGACGCGCCGGCGCGGCAGGCCGCCCGACACACGGTGGGTCATGTAGATGAGGGTGGACTCCGTGAGGCAGTCGAGCTGGCACTAACGCTTTAACTGACCAAACAGCAGCGTCCCCGCCATTCCATTGGCGGGGACGCTGAGTTAACGGCTTACACCAGGACGGGCTCGGTGTACTCCCCGTACACCGTTTTCAGCACGTCCATCTGCTCGCCCAGGGTCACATAGGCATGGGCGCATTCCAGGAAGGCCGGCATGGAGTTCGCTCCGGTCACGGCCGTATCGCGCAGGGCTTCGATCGCAGCGGTGGCACGCTGCGGGTCGCGTTCGCGGCGGACCTGGGCCAGGCGCCGGGCCTGCAGTTCCTCGACCTGCGGGTCAATGATCTGCAGCGGAACTTCCACAGCATCCTGCACAAACTCGTTGACGCCGACAATCAGACGGTCCTTGGTTTCGACTTCTCGCTGGTAGCGATAGGCGGCCTCGGCCATTTCCAGCTGGAAGAAGCCGTTGTCGATCCCCGCCTCGACACCGCCCATCATCCGGATCTGCTCGATGTAGCCCATGGCGGCGGCCTCAATGTCGTTGGTGAGCTTCTCGACGTAGTAGCTCCCAGCCAGGGGGTCGACCACGCCAGCCACGCCGGTTTCATAGGCAATGATCTGCTGGGTGCGCAGGGCGATGGCGGCGCTTTCCTCGGTGGGCAGAGCCAGCGCTTCGTCGAAGGCGTCGGTGTGCAGGCTCTGGGTGCCGCCCAGCACCGCCGCGAGGGCCTGAATCGCCACCCGCGCGATGTTGTTCAGAGGCTGCTGGGCCGGGAGCGACACCCCGGCAGTCTGCGAGTGCGTGCGCAGCATCCAGCTCTTGGGGTTCTTGGCGCCGTAGCGGTCGCGCATCTGACGCGCCCAGATGCGGCGGGCGGCACGCAGCTTGGCAATTTCCTCGAAGAAGTCGTTGTGGATGTCCCAGAAGAACGAGATGCGCGGAGCGAACTCGTCGATGTTCAGGCCGCGTTCCAGGGCCTTCTCGACGTAATGGAAGCCGTCGGCCAGGGTGAAGGCAAGTTCCTGCACGCCGGTCGCGCCGGCCTCACGGATGTGATACCCGCTGACTGAAATGAAATTCCAGCGGGGAACCACCTTGGGGCCCCACTCGAAGGTATCGATCACCAGTTTGACGCTGGGAGCGGGTGGGTAGATGAACTCCTTCTGGGCAATGAATTCCTTGAGGATGTCGTTCTGGATGGTGCCGCCGACCTTGCTCAGATCCTTGCCCTGCTTCTGGGCGTTGGCGATGTACATGGCCCAGATGGCGTTGGCCGGCGAGTTGATGGTCATGGAGGTTGTGACCGCTTCAGGGTCGATACCCTGGAACAGGATCTCCATGTCTGCCAGAGAACTGACCGCCACACCGCACTTGCCAACCTCACCTTTGCTGAAGGGGTGATCCGAGTCGTAGCCCATCAGGGTCGGCAGGTCGAAGGCCGTGGACAGTCCGGTCTGGCCGGCTTTGAGCAGGGAGTGAAAGCGCTCGTTGGTCTGCTCGGCGCTGCCGAAGCCGGCGAACATGCGCATGGTCCAGAGCTTGCCGCGGTACACGCTGGGCTGCACACCACGGGTATACGGGAACTCGCCGGGGTAGCCCAGGTCCCGTTCGGCGTCCCAACCGGACAGGTCGTCCGCCGTGTAGATCGGCTCAGGGTCCATGTCCGAGAGGTTCTTGAAGTTGTACTTGCGCTCCGGAAATTTCTGCGCGGCAGGCTCGTAGACGCTTTGCAGCCACTCGTTCTTGGTCTTCATGGGGCACCTCCAGGGGAGACAGGCAGGATCGGCATCTTGGTAATTGGTTGCAAAAAACTAACGCCCGTTAGGTTGCTTCCAGGGTAGCAGAGTCTTTTCCTAAGCACGTGTGTGGCAGCCCATAAACGGCCCTGGAAATGAAGCTGAAACAGTGGTTCTGCCTGTGCCCGCCGCTCTGCAAGGGACGACATCCCCGGTCTGCCCTTGAGATCTGCTAAAATCTACGTTTGGGTGTCCCGCCCCGCGATCGTGTGGCGGGCTTTTTTATGCCTGAGAAGAGAGCTGACGGCATTCCAGCGCACGGCTGGCTGCTCAAGGCTCGGCACGAGGAGCGAATAGAGTTATGGAATACCGGAACATCGCCATTATCGCGCACGTTGACCACGGCAAGACCACGCTGGTGGACGGACTGCTCAAGCAGACCCTCAAGCTCGGCCACGGCGAGGAAATTGCCGAGCGCGCCATGGACAGCAACGACCTGGAAAAGGAACGTGGCATCACCATCCTGGCCAAGAACACGGCCGTGGAATACAACGGCGTCAAGATCAATATCGTGGACACGCCCGGCCACGCCGACTTCGGTGGCGAGGTCGAGCGTGTGCTGGGCATGGTGGACGGTGCGCTGGTTCTGGTGGACGCGGCCGAGGGTCCCATGCCCCAGACCCGCTTCGTGCTGCGCAAGGCCATCGAGCTGGGCCTCAAGCCCATCGTGGTCATCAACAAGATTGACCGTCAGGATGCCCGCCCCGAAGAAGTCGTCAACTTAACGTTCGACCTGATGGCTGAACTGGGTGCCAATGACGACCAGCTGGACTTCCCGATCCTGTACGCCATTGCACGTGAAGGCAAGGCGTTCAAGGACCTGAGCAGCCCGCAAGAAGACATGCACGAGCTGTTCGAGATGGTGCTCGAGCAGATTCCTTCTCCCAGCGTTGACCTGGAAGCGCCGTTCCAGATGCTGGTCACCAACCTGGACTACTCCGAGTACCTGGGCCGCATCGTGCTGGGCCGGGTTCAGCGCGGCACCGTCAAGAAGGGCGAATTTGTGCAGCTGATGCACAAGGACGGCACCATGACCAAGTCCCGCGTGGTGCAGCCGTTTACCCACATGGGCCTGCGCCGTATTGAGGTCGATCAGGTTGGGGCCGGCGACATCGTGGCCCTGGCCGGCATCGAGGACGCCCAGATCGGTGAGACCGTGGCCGACCTGGCCGATCCCGAGGCCTTGCCCATCATCACGGTGGACGAGCCGACTGTCTCCATGATCTTCCAGCCCAACACCTCGCCGTTCGCGGGCAAGGAAGGCAAGTACGTCACCTCACGACACATCAACGACCGACTCAAGCGCGAAGTCATGACCAACGTGTCGCTGAAGGTCGAGGAAATCCGCCCCGACGAGTTCAAGGTCAGCGGACGCGGGGAACTGCACCTCTCGATCCTGCTTGAGACCATGCGCCGCGAGGGCTATGAAGTGCAGGTCGGCGCGCCCCAGGTGATTATCCGGGAGATCGACGGCGAGAAGCACGAGCCGCTCGAGCACCTCGTCATTGACGTGCCGGAGCATCATGCCAGCACGGTCATCGGTGTTCTGGGCGCCCGCAAGGGCCAGATGGTGAACATGGAGCCCCAGGGCACCCGCACCCGCGTGGAATTCAAGATTCCGTCGCGCGCGCTGTTCGGCTTCCGGACCCAGTTCCTGAGCATGACCCAGGGCGAAGGCATCATGAGTCACATCTTCGACGGGTATGCGCCCTGGGCCGGTGACCTCAAGACCCGCCAGAACGGCTCGCTGGTCAGCATGGAAGACGGCGTTGCGTTCGCCTACAGCATCTGGAAACTGCAGGACCGGGGCAGCTTCTTCATCGATGCCGGCCAGGACGTGTACGTGGGAATGATCGTGGGTGAAAACGCCCGTGAGCAGGACATGAACGTCAACGTCTGCAAGAACAAGAAGCTGACCAACGTTCGTTCCAGCGGTGCCGACGAGGCCCTGACCCTGATTCCGCCCAAGCGCATGAGCCTGGAAGACGCGCTGGAATACATCGCAGATGACGAACTGGTCGAACTGACCCCACAGAGCATCCGTCTGCGCAAGAAAGTGCTGAACCCCAGCTTCCGCAAATAAACGGAGCTGCAACTGGAGGCCGGACAATGTCCGGCCTCCAGCGCTTTGCTGAATATCGGTGGGAACTTGCCGAGGGCAATCAGCGTACCCTGAACATATGAACGGTGCGACCCTTCAGAGGACACACTGATGCCCGAGGTCCTGAACTGGCTGGCCTTGCCTCTGGCCATCTTCGCCATGATTCATTTTCCTGGGGTGATGTTTTCGTCGCGCGGTCGCAGGGCAAAAGCTGTGGCACGGGCTTCCGGGCTGGTGGTCCTGGCAGCACTGCTGGGAGCAAGCTGGGTGGTACACCCGGCAGCCGGCATGCTCCTGGGTTTTTTCGGATCGCAGGCTTTTGGCAACTGGCAAGGGCGCAGGGCAGCCCTGTTCACCGGGCTGGTGGCCGCGTTCGTCTTCAGCGCGCTAGGCGCCGGGTGGATCATGTACCCGCTGGCCGTCATGGCGGCGTTCTGGTTATTGAACCAGGGGTCAGCGGGCAACCGGCGGCGTCACCGTGAGCCTTCGGCGCCTGCAGGAGCACTGCCAGAGCACACCAGTGGGCGGGTCTGGCATTTTCCAGATGTGGCACCCTCAGCGGCGCAGACGTCGCCGGCAGGTACGAGCAGGCGTAAGGCTCAGACAGTGCAGTCGACCGCTAAGCCTGTTCCTGTCAATGAACCAGCCAGCCTTTTAGCGGCCCTGCACCAGGATGACCGGCTTCCGGGGGATGTCCGTGCCCGGCTCGTGGCACTGGACCTACGGACGCAGGAGGCCCTGACGCACCTGCAGTCCGGGGGCCAGACCAGCAGTGAGGGGGCTTATCTGGCTCGCGCCATCCGTGAGGACTATGCCCCGACCGCCGTCCGAGCCTACCTGAAACTGCCCCAAGAGCAGGCTGAAGTGACGCCACTTCAGAATGGGAAAACCGGCGGTGAACTGCTCAGAGAACAGCTCGACCTGCTGCTCCGAGCCGTGCAGGAGCTGCTGGGCGGGGCCCTGCAAGCCAGCAGTCAGGACCTTCTGACTCACCAGCGTTTCCTGGAAGAGCGGTTCGGGACAGGCGGCAAAGACCTGAAGATTTGATCGGGCCCTTTGGGCAACGGTGTCCAAGGTGACCATGAAGCTGCTTTACTGCCTGCATGACTGCCGAGCTCACCGTGCGCCGCGCTGACCGGGCTGACGTGCCCGCCATCCTGGAGATCTACAACGAGGCGGTCGTCAACACCACGGCTTCATATGATCTGGTACCCGTCAGTCTGGAATCCCGGCTGACATGGTTCGACCACAAGCAGGGCACAGGCTGGCCGGTGCTGGTGGCCGAGCAGGAAACCCATGTGGTGGGCTGGGCCACCTTCGGGCCCTACAGGGACAAGGCCGGGTACGCCGGTACCGTGGAGCACAGCGTGTATGTGCAGGCTGGAGGCCGTGGCAGCGGTGTGGGCAGGGCCCTGATGGCGCCGCTGATTGCCGAGGCCAGGGCACGTGGCCTGCACGTGATGCTAGGCGCGGTCGATGCCGAGAATGCCGCGAGCATTCGATTTCACCAGAGTTTCGGCTTTGTGGTGGCCGGGCAGCTGTCGCAGGTCGGGCGCAAGTTTGACCGCTGGCTGGACGTGGTGTTTATGCAGCTGATGCTTCAGGAGCCAGCCACGACATCCTGATTACGTTGATGGCGTAACGCGCTATGCTAGGTGAGATGACTGCCGTCTCCCCTGCTTCACTTCCCCAAGCCCTGGCGGTGTTGAACCGAGTCTGGGGCTACAGCGCGTTCCGGGGGGTTCAGGCCGATATCGTACGAACAGTGATCGAGGGCGGCAACGCGCTGGTTCTGATGCCGACAGGGGGCGGGAAGAGTCTGTGTTATCAGGTTCCGAGTCTGTTGCGTCCTGGCACAGGCGTCGTCGTTTCTCCTCTGATTGCCTTGATGAAGGATCAGGTCGACGCCCTGCGTCAACTGGGCGTCCGTGCGGCGTTCCTGAATTCCAGCCTGAGCCCTGAGGGCGTACGCGAGGTCGAGCAGGCTCTGCTGGCCGGTGAGCTGGACCTGCTGTACGTGGCCCCGGAGCGGCTGCTGGTGTCACGCACCCTGGACCTGCTGGAACGCGCGCAGGTGGCACTGTTCGCCATTGACGAGGCGCACTGTGTCTCGCAGTGGGGGCATGATTTCCGGCCCGAGTACGGGCAGTTGCATGTGCTGCCCAGGCGTTTCCCGCACGTTCCGCGGCTGGCACTGACCGCCACCGCCGACGAACGTACCCGGGCCGACATGCTGCGCGTGCTGGAGTTGCATGGGGCGCCGCAGTTCGTCAGTTCGTTCGACCGGCCCAACATTCAGTACCGGGTGGCGGGCAAGGAAGGTCCCAAGGCGCAGCTGCTTGACTTTATCCGCGCCGAGCACCCTGGTGACGCCGGAATCGTGTACTGCCTCTCGCGCAAATCGGTGGAGGAAACGGCGCGCTGGTTGCAGTCACAGGGGCTGGATGCGGTGGCCTACCACGCCGGGCTTTCGCCTCGTGAGCGCAATCACGCCCAGGAACGGTTCCTAAACGAGGAAGGGTTGATCGTGGTGGCCACAGTGGCCTTCGGAATGGGCATCGACAAGCCAAACGTGCGCTTCGTGGCGCACCTGGACCTGCCCAAGAGCATGGAGGGCTACTACCAGGAAACTGGCCGCGCCGGACGCGATGGCCTCCCCAGCACTGCCTGGATGGTATACGGGCTTGCGGACGTGGTCAACGTGCGCCGAATGCTGGCTCAGAGTGACGCCCCTGATGAGGTCAAACGGGTGGAAGCCGGGAAGCTCGACGCCCTGCTGACCTACTGCGAGGCGGCCAGCTGCCGGCGCCAGATCCTGCTGGACTACTTTGGTGAGCAGCTCCGCGAGCCGTGTGGAAACTGCGATGTCTGCATGAACCCGCCGCGCGTGCAGGATGCCACCCGCGAGGCGCAGATGGCGCTGTCAGCGGCCATCCGAACCGGCAACCGCTTTGGCGCGGCCCACCTGACCGATGTCCTGCTGGGCCGCGAGACCGAAAAGGTGCTGGCCATGGGCCACCATCAGCTGCCGACCTTCGGGGTGGGACGCCAACACGACGAACGCTACTGGCGCGGCGTGCTGAGACAGCTCACCAGCCTGGGCTACCTTACATCAGGTGAATTCCACGGTCTGAGTGCGACAGGCAAGGCCCGCGCCATCCTGAAAGGAGAAGCGGCGCTTGCCCTGCGGGAAGACAGCCTCCAGCCGCGTGAACGTGTGCGCAGGCGTGACTCGGCGCGCCCTGGACGAGCGGGTGTAGGAGCACAGGACCAGCCGCTGTTCGAGGCGCTTCGTCAGTGGCGACTGAGCAAGGCACGGCAACAGGGGGTGCCGCCCTACGTCATTTTCACCGACGCCACGCTGAAGGTGATCGCCGAGCTGCGACCTGGCACTCACGCGACCCTCGGCACGGTAAGCGGTGTGGGGCAGAGGAAACTCACCGAGTACGGCGACGAGGTACTTCAGGTGGTGCGTGATCTGAATAGCTCCCCGGACGCTCAGGCCGAGGCCCAGGACCGGGGGATGGCGGGCAACCGGGCCGTGCTGGACATTTTGAAGGGGGCTGGCCGGAGCGGTGGGGCTGAAGAACATACGCTCGGAGGGCCGGTCAGCAGCCCGGATCAGGACCGCGTGGAAGCCGTGGCGGAGGCGCTCCGGGCGACACGGCGGGAACTGGCCAGCGAAGCCGGCGTCAGCGCCTTCCTGGTGTTTCCTAATGCCACGCTCGAAACGCTGGCACAGCGTCAGCCCCGCAGCCTGGACGAGCTGCGGGGGCTGCCGGGTCTGGGACCCAAGAGGATGGAAGCCTACGGCGAACGCATTGTTCAGACGGTCCGTGCCGTGCTGAGCGACTAACCGGCAGGCCGGGAGCTCAGAACGAGTAGCTCTTGGGCACCACGACCACGCCGCTTTCTGTCACGGTGAAGCCGCGCTCGCGGTCCTCATTGTGATCAACTCCGATCCGGGTGCCCGGCGGAATTTTGACATTCTTATCGACAATGACGCGGTTCAGGTGGCTGTGCCGCCCGACCTCCACGTCATCGAACAGGACACAGTTCTCGATCAGGGCGTACGAGTGCGCCCTGATACTCCGCCCCAGCACGCTGTCACGCACGGTGGCGCCGCTGATAATCACTCCGCCGGCCATGACCGAGTTGAAGGCCTGACCCTTGCGGCCCTCGCTTTCATGCACGAATTTGGCTGGCGGAGAAAACTCGCTGCTGGTGCGCAGAGGCCAGCTGGGGTTGTAGATGTCGAATTCCGGATTGATGCTGATCAGGTCCATGTTGGCTTCGTAGTAGGCGTCGATCGTGCCGACGTCGCGCCAGTACAGGTTCGGATTGGACTGCCCCGGAATGGGGTTGCGGTGAAAGTCATAGGCCTGCACGTGATACCCGTCCGCCAGCGCACGCGGAATCACGTTGTGGCCGAAGTCGAAACCCTCTTCCTGGCCGCTGATGCTGGTGTGCAGCAGTTCCTCGAGCGCGCGCCGGGAAAAGATGTAGTTGCCCATGCTGGTCAGCGACAGGTCCGGGTTGTCCGGCAGACCAGGCGGGTCCGGCACCTTTTCCATGAATTCGGTGACGCGCCATCCCTTGTCCACCTGCATCACCCCGAATTGATGGGCGTTGCTGCGTGGCATGGGATACGCCGCGATGGTGACGTCAGCGCGCGAGTCGATGTGCTTCTCGAGCATGTGCTCGACGTTCATCTTGTAAATGTGATCCCCGCTGAAGATGGCCACGTAATCGGCGTCGAAGTTGTCGATCAGGTGCATATTCTGGTACACCGCGTCCGCGGTGCCGCGGTACCAGACGGCCCCAAGTTCCTCGTAGCGGTACATCTGCGCCGGCACCAGCGTGATGAAGTAGTCGCTGAGAAAGGTCCCGAAGCGCCAGCCGCGCTGGATATGCTCAGTCAGGCTCTGCGCCTTGTACTGGGTCAGCACGTAGATGGAGAACACGCCGCTGTTCATAAAGTTGTTGATGGCGAAATCGATGATGCGGTATTTGCTGCCAAACGGAACTGCAGGCTTGCTGCGCTTCTGTGTCAGCGGTGCGAGGCGCGAGCCTTGGCCACCAGCGAGAATCATGCCCAGAACACGTGGTTTCATGCCTGCTCCCTGAGATGTGGAAGAAAAGGGGTCCGGCCCGCGGGCAACATGCCCTGTGACGGACCCTGCCGGAACCCGGGCGGAAAAGAACGTCGTCTACCCCTTAATTCTAGGTGGCGAAGGCGGCAGCTCCGGTCTTTATGCTTTCTTGGGTCCTAACCGGGTCAACGGATCACCAGATGGTGCGACAGCTCGGCCTGGGCGCCATCTACGGTCTGAATAATCGCGCCCAGCTGTGTTCGCATGAAGGTCAATTGGCGCCTGGCGTATTGCCGCGACGCGCCGAGCACCGCCGCGGCAGCCTCCGACAGAGTCATCGACCCTTCTGCCACCGCCAGGGCCTCTGTATAGCCCAGGGCCTGCCAGGCGGTCGGTCTCGGGAGGGTGGCCGGCTCCACGCGCGAGGCCAGCCACCTCGCTTCCTGCGGCCAGCCCTGATCGAGCATGACCTGGATTCTCTGGTGCATCCGGGCTTCAAGTTCTGCGGATGGCCGGGTAAAGGCCGTGACCTGGTAGCGAAACGCTGGCGGCGAGGTTCCGAATTCCCCGGGAAAGCGGCCGGTGCTGCGGTAGACCTCCAGGGCACGCACGATACGCCGTGGGTTGCGCTCCATTCTGGCGGCCTCGGCAGGATGAGCACCGGCAATTTCAGCGAGGAGCGCGTCAAGCCCGCGGCTATGCAGTTCGGCCTCGATGGCGCCGCGCGTCCCCGGGTCCGAAGGCGGAGTCAGGGGCAGGCCGCGCATGAGGGCCCGCAGATAAAACCCGGTGCCTCCCACCACCAAGGGCTGTTTTCCCCGCGCCAGTATGTCGTGCAACGCTGCCTCTGCGTCCCGGACGAAACGGGCTACATCGTAGAATTCAGTGACCTCGGCAATGTCGATCAGGTGATGAGGAACTGCGTTGCGCTCATCCGGGGCAGGCTTGGCGGTCCCAATGTCCAGGCCCCGGTACACCGTGAAGGCATCGGCGGAAACGATTTCCAGGGGCACTCTAGCGGCAATGGCCAGGGCCAGCGCTGTTTTACCGGCGGCCGTCGGGGCTGTCAGGATGGGAATCACCGGGCTCACAGGCCGGATTGTAGGCCAGTGGTCTGGTGACGGGGTTTTGGCAGCACGGGATGCGGGGCAAAGGGGTGCTGTGCCGGTCCTGTCTCGCTTCGTCCTGATCCTGCTGGCAAGCTCTCAAGATGCAGTGGTAGCGTACTGAACATGAACGAGCCGGTCCTGAGTCGCCTGCAACACCTGATGACCCTGCGTGAAGGCGTGGAATCCCTGACCAGCAGCGGGCCATGGGTCCCGCTGGCCGACTGGACAGATTCGGACAGCCACATCACGCTGCACATGGATGTTCCCGGCGTCGTGCCGGACAGTCTGGCCCTGCATGAGACTGGAGAGAGCGTCACTGTGTCCGGGGAGCGCCCTGCACCTGTGGGGCGCCTCAGCGCCGAGCGGCCCCACGGGGCATTCAGCCGCACGCTGGGGCTGCCGGTGGAGATCGTGCCGCAAACTGGTCAGGCCACGCTGGTGGGCGGGGTTCTGTGTGTACAGTTTGAAAAGCGCCATCCGACGATCAACGTCGAAGCCGACGAATTCTCAGATACTTCCAGCAGCCACCCCTGAAGTTAAAGGGCACATTAAGGCGGGGGACGCAGACTGCGGGACTCTTCTGTTCTGATTCCTGGAGCAGCCCTCTAGCATAAACTTAATGTCTCTCCAGGGTTCCATGTTCGTAAGCTGGCCGGCTGAACGATGAATGCAAGACGTGTGAATCGACCTGCCCTGATAGCTCTGCTGACCCTGGCGACTGTGGGTTCTTTTTCAGCGCACAGCGCCGCGAGTCGCCCTGCCTGTGACCCCACCGGCCGGGTGATGAACAGCCTGTTCAACCGTCCTGCTGGAGCCAAACGCGTGTGCAGCGGGCGAAAGTACATCGCCTACGCAGCAGAAATTCAGCAGTATTACGCCCTCGGGGTCCGCTTCGAGATCTGGACGGCAACGGAAGGTCAGGCGGCCCGGACCTTTGACCAGACCCTGAAAGTCAAATTGCGGCAGTTCGGCTATCTCGCCTCGGAGGCCCTGACCAATGGCGATGTCAAATACAACCATGCCCAGGGTCGAGGGGTGCGGATTTCGCGCTGGACCGAGGGCAACAGCCGCTACTGGATGCTGTTCCTGTACTGAGCGCACGGGCCCTGTCCCTGCCCAGGGCACGGAATTTGGAACACCTAATCCTGTTAGCCTCGTCAAAGGTATGGACCGCACGATACACATAGCGCTGGGCAGCGTGGTGGTGGCCACTGTCGTGCTGGGTCTGAAGTTCCTGGCCTATCTGATGACCGGTAGCCTCGCGCTGTATTCCGACGCGCTGGAAAGTGTCATCAACGTGGCGGCGGCGCTTGCCGCCCTGTTCGCTCTGAGAATTGCGGCCCGGCCAGCCGACGCAAACCATCCCTACGGCCACACCAAGGCCGAATACTTCAGTGCCGTCGCCGAGGGCGTCCTGATCGTCCTGGCGGCCGTGACCATCCTGCGGGAAGCCATTCCTGCACTCCAGAACCCCTCCATGAAGGCTGCCCCGCTTTCGGGCCTGATGGTCAATATGGGCGCCAGCGTTCTGAACGCCATGTGGGCCACCTTCCTGCTGCGGGCCGCCCGCGCGGTCAGGTCTCCTGCCCTGCTGGCCGACGGACGGCACCTGCTGACCGATGTCGTGACCAGCATCGGCGTCCTGATTGGTGTGCTGCTGGCCCGCATGACGGGGTGGCATGTGCTTGATCCGTTGCTGGCCGTCCTGGTGGCGATGAACATTCTGTGGAGCGGCTGGCATCTGGTGCGCGACAGTGTGGGAGGACTCATGGATATCGCCGATCCACAGACCACCCGGCGCCTGCGCGAACTGATGAGCATCCACGCCGAGGGGGCCCTCGAAATTCATGACCTGCGGACCCGTCAGGCTGGTCAGGTCACCTTTGTCGAGTTCCACATGGTCGTGCCGGGGGACATGTCTGTGAGCGAGGCTCACCTTATCTGCGACCGTCTGGAGGACGCGATCCGGGCCGAGATCGGGGGCGCCAATGTCACCATTCACGTTGAGCCGCAGGACAAAGCCAAACACCATGGTGTGCTGGTCCTGTGACAGGGAAATCACCCTCGACGACTTGACGGTCCCGTGCGCCCTGCCCCCGGTGGCGCTGCTTCCTGAGGTTCTTGGCCCAGTAGCATGAGCCTGTGACCGACCGAGGCGAGCGTCCCACGCGGCCCATCGCGGCGAAGCCAGCTGGCTACCTGGAACTGGCCCGCTACTCCAGTCTGGGGCGGCTGTGGTCACTGCTGTCTGGGGCGCAGCGTGCAGGGCGAAAAGTCTCTCTGATCCGCGGCGACGCCCCCGAGACTGCCCGCCGCCGCATCAGCGGATACGCGCTTCCGGGGGCGGGAATCTTCCTGGATACCGCGCGGGTGCTGAGTGAACTGGAAGATGGATTTGACCCCCACCCCGCGCTTGTGTCCCTGCTGGCCGGAGACGCAGGACCACTGCGCACCGAGCTCAATGCTCACTTCGAACTGCAGCTGGAATTTGTGGTGGCTTTGACCGCAGGGAGAGACCTAATCGCGCGTCCGGAGTTCGGGTATGTGCCGATTATTCCCGGCCTGAGCACCCTGCCGGCAGACCTGCCATTGAGAGCCCGGCGCCTGCCGCGTGACGAGGTGCATCTGCTGCTTCAGCGTGCCTGCGGGCTGGCCTAGGGCTCGGCGAAGGAGGCGCCAGCCCGTGGCCTGATGCCTCGTTGTCGGCGGCTACGGGACCCGTTCAGCCATCGCTGGGCGTGCGCTTTTTGGGCTTGCTGGCTGCAAATTTGGCCAGGCTCAGGGTAACGTTCGGCGGCGTATTCGTAAGCAGGTGACGTGAAGCGGGGTTCCGCGCTGCAAAGGTCTCCACCCGGCCAAACATGATCTCGAAGACATCACGCGGCATGTCCAGGGCCGGGGTCAGGCGTACCGTGCGCTTGCTGCTCAGGCTCAGGTTGGCCATGACCCCCGCCTGATGCAGTTCCCTGAGCGCCAGGATGGCGGTGCCCTCGTATACGAGTTCCTTGACCGGTCCCGGGAGCGGGACGCCCACCACCGGCTGGAACTGCATGGCCAGCAGCAGGCCCTGACCGCGGACCTCCTGCACCAGGCGGGGGTAGCGGGCCTGAAGGCCCTGCAGGTGGCCCAGGCCGATCTGGCCCAGTTCGAGGCTGCGGCGGGGCAGGTCGGTCTCGATCAGGTGTTCCAGGCTCCGCAGGCCCACCGCCATGGCCAGCGCCGCGCCCCCGAAGGTGTTGCTGTGGCGCTTGCTGCTCAGTCCACCAAGCATTTTCTTGTAGATGGCGTGGCGCACGATGGTGGCCCCGACAGCGACCAGTCCGCCCCCCAGCGGTTTGGCCAGTGTCACGATGTCCGGGTCCAGCCCCTGAGCCGCCGATTCAAACCAGTGGCCGGTCCGGCCAAGACCGGTCTGAATCTCGTCGGCAATGACCACGATACCGTGGCGGCGGCACAGCTCCCCCAGGCCGCGCAGGAAGCCCTCGGGCGGAATGTTCACGCCACCTTCGCCCTGGATAGGTTCGACCACCACACAGGTCACCTTGTCCGGTCCCAGGCGGCGGATCAGCGCCGACAGAGCGTCCAGGTCGCCGTAGGGGCAGGTGACGGCCCCCGGAACCAGCGGGCGGAAGACATCCTGGTACTCGGGGTTGGGCGTCAGGCTCAGGCTGCCCATGGTCTTGCCGTGGTAGGCGCTGTTAAAGGAAATGCTGTATTTGGTACCGGGCCGCCACGCGCGGGCAAACTTCAGGGCACCCTCGATGGCTTCCGTGCCACTGGAACAGAAGAAGACCTGACTGTCATGGTGGCTGGGCAGTTCACGGGCCAGCAGGCGTACCAGATTGGCTTCCAGCGCCGCGCGCCAGGGGCTGCTGGACTGCTGCGGCAGGCTCATGGCACGGTTCTTCTCCAGGAATTCCTTCAGAAACCCGGTCAGGACCGGCGGCATCTCCCCAAAAGGCGTGGCCGAGTACCCGCTGGCATTGATGCGCCGCACGCCCTGCTCATCTTCCAGTTCCCAGGGTGTCACGCGGGAGAATGGGCCAGCGACCCCGATCAGGTTCAGCCCATACAACAGTTCCTCGTTGCCGTGTTGCAGTTCCAGGGTCCGGACCTGGGCACCAGTCAGGCGGTCGTCGAGTACGTCGCGGCTGCGAATAAATCCGTGGGGCAGTCCCGTCATCCCGCCAGTGTAGCTGTGGGTGACCGATGGCTGGCAGACGCTGAGTCGTGTCAGTGGCGCACCGACTGCAAGAATGCATCAATTCCACCAGGATGCGCCTGGGCGTCCAGGCCGTCAGCGCGCAGGTACCGGGCGGCCAGGCCGGAACGCACTCCACGTTCGCAGACCACTAGCAGGGGCCCCGAGTGCTGGCTCAGGCCGTGCTGACCGTCTTCGATGGCCTGCAGGCTGAGCACGATGACCAGCACGCCGGGACCCTCCAGCGGCTGGGCCTGCCGAAGGTCGTCGGGCCTGAGGTCCACCACGGTAACAGGGTCGGGCAGCGGCATCCAGGCAGCATACCTGCACCGCAACGGCCACATTCCGACCTGTGCGCTCGGGTATGCTGGGTCAATGGAAGAAGTAACGCCACAGGAAGGGCAGCGCCGTGTCCAGCAGGGCGCGTTGCTCGTGGATGTCCGCGAGCAGAACGAGTTCGATGAGGTGCACGCCGAGGGTGCCCAGCTGATCGCCCTCAGCGAGTTCGAGGGCCGGGCGGCCGAACTGCCGCGCGACCGCGAACTGGTGATGATCTGCCGCAGCGGCGCCCGCAGCGCCCGCGCCGGACAGTACCTGCTGGATCAGGGCTACAGCAGGGTAGTGAATCTGGCGGGCGGCACGCTGGCCTGGGTGGACGCCGGCCTGCCCAGTGTGCGCGGCGGGTAAGGGAGACGTATATGGAAGAACAGATGAACAGCGCGGCGCAGGAAGTGTCAGGTCTGCCCAATGAGGAGCAGGTTCTGGAGGCCCTGAAGATCGTCAAAGACCCGGAAATCCCGGTCAACGTGGTTGATCTGGGCCTGATCTACGGGGTCGATATTCAGCCCAGCGGGATGGTGGACATCACCATGACCCTGACCAGCGTGGGCTGCCCGGTCCAGGACCTGATCCGAGCGGACGCTGAAATGGCCGTCAGCAGGCTTGACGGCGTCAGTGAAGTAAACGTGGAATTCGTATGGACTCCACCGTGGGGTCCTGACAAGATGACCGAGGACGGCAAGCGCCAGATGCGCATGTTCGGCTTCAACGTCTGACCCAGTGACCAGGTCAAGCGCCGCCTCATATGGAACGAGGCGGCGCTTGACTTGTCTTCAGAGCCCTGGTGGGGGTTGTCTCGTCATTTCGGGCGTGGGTAACTACGGTGTCAAGGCTATGGCCATGAACCGCCGGTGTCCCGGCCCTCAGTCGTCGCTGCTGCGTGCCAGGGCCAGCACGTTCAGGAACTGTGCCAGAGCCATCGCGAAGCCGGCCACATAGGTCAATGCCGCGGCATTCAGGACCGCGCGGGCGCCTTTCTGGCCCTCGGCCGAGCCGTTCAGGCCACGCTGGTTCAGGTAGACCAGGGCCCTGCGGCTCGCATCGAACTCCACTGGCAGGGTTACCAGGTGAAACAGCAGGGCGGCCCCGAACAGCGCGGCTCCGATCCAGATCAAGCCCGTCAGCTGCGTGACGATGCCGCCCAGCAGCAGCAGCGGCGCCAGGTTCATTCCCAGACTGAGCGGCAGGGCCATCTGACCACGCAGCACCAGAGCGGGCATACGCACCTTGTCCTGAATGGCGTGCCCAACCTCATGGGCGGCCACTGCCATGGCACTGACGCTGGGCACGTTGAAGTTCCCCTCGGACAGGTTCACGGTCTTACGCACAGGGTCGTAGTGGTCGGTCAGCCGACCAGGAACCATCTGAACCGGCACCTGCGAAAGGCCGTTCTCGTCCAGCATCAGGCGTGCGACCTCAGCACCGGTCAGGTTATGGGCATTGCGAACCTGGCCCCAGGTCCGGTAAGCACGGGTCAGGTGCCCCTGAATCAGCATCGAGGCCACAAAGATGAGCAGGATCAACGGCGTGTAGGGGCCAAGAAATTCCATAGCAGTGTCCCTCCAATGCCTATGCTAGCGACGCCTGGACGAGCCTAATGAAAGCGCGCTGACAGGAGCTTGACCCTCAGGCCCCGGGCGCCGCCGGGACAGCCCGCACGATAAAACGAATCGCGGTGCGTTCCTCCCGGTCCACGTCGAGCTTGATGAATTCAGGCTGTACGCTCAGGTCGATGCCGTTGCCGGCCAGGTATCCCCGGGCGATAGCCAGTGCCTTGACCGACTGATTGACCGCAGCCGGTCCGATGGCCTGAATTTCTACAGCATGCTGGGTCCGGAGCAGGGCTGCGACGGCACCTGCCAGGGCATTGGGCCTTGAATTTCCGGAGACACGCAAAACTTCCAATTGACAACCTCTGGGGACTAATCACCCCGTTCCTGAATGGAAATTCTGCCGCGCGCGGCGCAAGGCGCACAATGCCCCCCCAGCGGGGGCAGCAACGAAAGGCCTCAAGATTGACGGTTACTCAATTCCCGCTGGGTGCCCCGTAAAGGCCGCATCAACTTCCGGGCGGCGTACGCGGGCACACTGTCGTCATGGAAGTTGTCCTCGCTGCCGGCGCCGTGATCCTTCCGTTCGTGCTGCTTCCGGTGCTGTACCCGGCCCGCAGCAGCAGCGAACACCGCTGATCACGGACCAGATCCCCCTATACCGCCATTCAGGCCCCCGCTGATGCGGGGGCTGTTTCCTGGCTGGGATGAATGGGAGCCGTTCACACCAACGGGGCACCGGGTCGTGCACCGAGCCAGGGACAAAGCTTCTTACGTCACCGCAGACCGGTCCAGAACGCAGTACGCGGCCTTGTGCGGCGTGACAGCGACCGAAGGACCATGGTGGTCTGAAGCTGGCTTCCAGAATCTCCAGTGCGGGTGGTCATCCCATACGTTTCATGATCTGCGCGAAGAGGGACTGGCCGCGCCGCCAGCTGGCGCCAATGTCTGCTGCCTGACGAGTGCCACGCCGGAACTGCTGCTGGTCATCCGGGCCGCCGCAGCCGCCGGGTCCTTCCCTGATCCTCAAGTGGCCCATCATGTCCGTCAATCCGGGAAGCGGTGAACCGTGTCCATTCCTGGAGGGGCTATGGGACCAGCCATGAGCAGAACCCCACGAGCCTTTCCTATTTCCCAAGCGCGTCCTGAATCTTTCTTGCCAGCATATCTGCCACCGCCCTTGAGCGAATTCCGTCACCCACGGTGTACTTCCCACCGCCCGCGAACTCGGCCCTTAAGCTGTAGGTGTGATGGCTGTCACGGTCAGCGCCGCCTGCAGACACGACCGGTACGATCCGTTGTACCGAAGTGGCCGGCCACTCCCCGTTCACCTGTTTGAAAGGAGACTGGCCGCGCACGATCAGCCTCTGACCGGTGGCCTCCACGCGCAGAGGCGCGGTCCATAACCGTACTCCGGTTACCATCAGCCCCAGCCCAACCAGCCCGAATACCAGTTCCGGTCCTCCTCCCAGGCGGAGCAGCATTAAACCGGTAACCGTGATAAAAGCTGCGCCCACCACAATAAAGGCTCTTGCCGTGTCCCTGTGGCGCCGTGCGGAAAAATCGATCCGCAGGCCGCCGTCCAAAGGTGTCAGCGTCGCCAGAGAAGCGGGCAGCGCGGCCGGTTCTGCCAGCGGTGCCGTGGACGGCGCTTTGTGCGTCTCCGGGATCACCGGCAAATGCAATTCGGCCTCTGGCCCGGCTGGAACAGGCGCACTGCCCAGAGAAGGTGAGACTATCAGCGGGAAATTCCGGCTGATTTTGCCGTCAGGCCACACGAGGTTCAGCCGCCAGGTTATTCGTCGTCGCCCATTCAACCCACTGGCCTGAGAGGTCGCGGGAGGGTCGAACCGGCATGTCAGTACGCCGCCTGCCTCACGGACCCGCAGTTCCTGTTCCCACAACAGCCGCGTGTCCTGGTGCTTCCGACCCTGATTGATCTCCTCGTTCACCAGGCGCAGTGTGTAAATCCCGCCTTCAGGCGGCTTTCCAAACTCGATCCTGGCCCACAGTGGCCGGCCCACGGCAGGCTGACCTGGGGCCAGAGTCAGTGTCATGCGGCCGATACGGTGACTGTCCCGCACGTCCTGCGCCCACCATCGCGTTAGCCCTACACCGATCAGTGGAAAGATCAGCACCGCCAGATGTCCTCCCCAGAGGCCCCGTTCAACCAGAACCAAGGCCCCCAAAGGGAATGTCAGCAGGTTCCAGCACAGCACGAATCCGAAAACCATCCACTGTCCCTCCCGCTCGTCGGACGAAATGCGCGGCGGGTTGGTCCGTGCCTCCCCCTTGGGCTTTGACCGAGTCGTCCACCACGCTCCCAACCCAGCACCCAATCCGACGAGTGGAAACACGGTGGCGAAGGGCAACATGAACAGCACCTGTCCGACTCGCAGGTTGCGGTTAACTACCGCCTGTGACGGCTGCGAAGGATTGACCCACACGGTGACCGGAGTTCCCTTCTCCAGGGCGTCACGGAGGACACGGTACTGGGCAAGCTGCCAGTCGCCGATATTGTCTCCGCCTCTGGCCACTCCCAGACGCGACGATTCGTAGGTTTTGCCTCCATAGCGATAGGCATAACGCGTCTGGGCCTCATAGGTGCTCGAATTTCGGCCGGCTTCCGTTTCGAGGTCGGCTTGCAGAACCTGCGCCTCGACCGCGACCCATCCTCGGGCGGACTGCCAGCCATGGATCATTTCAACCAGTTGCGAAGCCGCCAGAAAGCCAAAGCCTCCGAAGGGAAGGACAAACACCAGCCAAAACAAAAGCAGGCCCACCTTATTTTTCACACTTAACCTCTCCACCCATTAAGCCACAATGAAGGTAACGGCCGCACGACTATTCTGCAGCGCATGAGCCTTTTGGAAACAAGAAGCAGGCAATCGGCCCAGGCGGACCGTTTCCTCCATCATTTTGCGATTCCCCTTTTACCGTCAGGGCGTACCGGATATGCAGACGGCGTGCCACCTGATTGACTCAGGCATCTTGAGCGGCGAGCAGTGCCTCCTGTCGAAAAGAACCAGGACATCCAGAGTCAAACGGACGGGCGTTCAGGCTTCCGGCCTTTTCGGTGCCCGCGCACGTCGGACATCTTGCGCTCATGGCCTGGACCTGAGCGACAATAGACCCATGACTTGCCGCGAGGAGATTCTGGCCGTTGCCCGCACCGTCAGTCGACAGCACGCCGACCAAACCTTCTCCATTCAGGACATCGTGGCTGGCATGCGGGCACGTGGAACCAAACATCTCGACACCACCATTCGCCGCCACGTCAGCACACACATGTGCGTCAATGCCGCCGGGCCGGAGGCCGGGAAATACAAAGACCTGGAGCGGGTCAGCCGGGGCCGGTTCCGCCTGCTGTGAAGCAGTTTTTACACCGTTTCGCCGGAAAGCGTCGTTACCCTGCCATCTCTGCGAAACAAGTCGAGAGCCCAGAACGCCGCTGCGGCCTAATTCAGCTTCAGGATTTCGCGCTCATCTCCTGCGCTGGGAATCCCAGGGCGCCGTCTGGACCGTTTTACCTCGTACATCCTGACGTCGGCCAGATGGAGCAGTTTTTGGGGCCCTGAACTTCCGAGCCACTGGCCACGCCCATACTGGCTGAGGCCTGAGGAAACCCTGAACAGCGGACCTGCAGGACGGCGCGCGCAAGAGACGGCGAGAGGTTCTGCACGCGGTCACGTGAGCAAAGAACAACAAACTCGTCGCCACCAAGTCGAAAGACCTGCTGGCCGTTGCCAAGGTGCCTCGCCACCGCACGCGCAAAACGCCTGATCAACCGGTCTCCGGCATCATGACCCAGCTGATCGTTTACCAGCTTGAGCCCGTCGACATCCACCAGCGCAAGGCAAAGTTCCTCGGAATCAGCTTCCCACGCTTCGGCCAGTGCGTCATCGAAGGCACGCCGGTTTCCCAGATCTGTCAGACCGTCCACCAGGGCTCCACGCTGCAACATGCCGAAGGTCCTGTCGGTGAACGCCAGAAGCCAGGCCACGAGGCTGCCTGCCGCGAACTGCATCAGCGTGCTCCAGACCACACCAAACTGCTGCTCCAGAGGCAGCGGAAACACCAGTGTACCCACGGCCAGGGTATAGAGCGAAAACACCATGACTCCGGTGAAGCCAAACCAGACCGCCGATAAGGCAATCGGGAGCATCAGGGCCCCGCTTCCGGGTGCACTGGGAGTATGGGTGCTGGGTTGTGCAGCGGCGGATGTATCACTACACAGACGGCGGGCTCCAGCGAGTGCGCTCACCTTCTGAACGCTTTCACACGCTGCCCCCAGTTCACTGGTTTGATGAGGAACTCGACAAGTTCCTGGAGCACGAAAAGACAGTTGGGATCCTGCAGGCGCACCTTCTCTAAAAGATCCGCAGGCTTCACGGGACTCAGAGGAGCGAATGGGCTCACCAGGCAAGGCAAGTCGGGGACAGGCCGGCGGAGGGGTCGCGTCACCCCAGGCGGCCACAACTGAAGGGCCTATCTGAGACACATGGTTATCAGCCTTTCTTCGAGCCATCTGTCCGATCCACACGGTTTTCGACCTTCCGAAGGAAGCACGGAAAACGGCCAATTAACCCCTGAACCGGACTCACGGGGGGGAGTAGCTGGATTAGTAAAGTGGAGAATGGACATCAGTCAGGTTGTCAGGGCCACGGCGCACCACCTGTTCAAGTTGTACTGGGCAATGTTTGCCAATATTGAAAGTCCAGAAGAAGCACTCGCCTCAGCCGGGCAGGCTGTGCTGCTGTACCTCGGGGACTGCGGGATGCCCGAGCACGAAGCCGTGATCCTGAGGGACGAAATCATGCTCAGCATTCCTCCAACCAGAAAAACATGAGCCTGCTTCCGTGCGCCTCTACGCATGGAGTCTGAGAACTTCGAAGCCTGCGGCGGCGATTACTGGAATAAGGCAGCCCTGCGTTGCCAGGACATGATTTGAGTAGGGATTAGGCGGAGCGCCAAGATGAACAGATGATCCACCATGCGCCAGTTTTTACGTACGCCAGGTATTACCAGTGAAGCAGGCAGTTGCTTACTGGTTTAAATTTGCGGCACAGCCAGGCGCACCCGGTTCCAATTTGGATTAGCTTTCTCCGGTGACCGTCACAGCCACCTCCCCCGGGATCAACGATGAAGACCCGTTCTGGTATCAGCTTTGCTGGCAAAACGGTCCTGAAGGAGAACAGCCAGTTCCTCTGCAACGGTCCTGATCCCATGCAGTGCTTCTATCGAATCAGCGGTTGACCCGGCCCGATAAAGGGCCAACGTCAGCCGGGAAGCAGAAACATTTTGCGTCACCCTGGCCCAGCGCGAAGCGTTCAGGATGGCCTTCTGGGTCGCCTTTCGGGCGTCACGCAGTTCGGCGGATGATGTCATTCCTGGACTCCAGATGTGTTTGGTTCCTCTCCGAGGGGTGAGCTGGTGACTGCCCATCCGGTAGTTGGACCCTCAGTTTCTCAACCAGTCGGCGCATACGGTGACAAGCGTAATCCTTCCGACGACTCACGACGCGCCTTCTCAAAGTCAGGGATTTCGTCACTCAAAGACCTCCCACATTGCCGCTTCAATGTGCCTGTGCCGGGACACCCACGCACCAGTCCTGTAAGGCTAACCACCCTGTGGTCCGGCATCATCCCTGGTCGGACCATACCCGGTTGTATACTCATCTTTTGCGAAAACTTCGATCTATCGAGAATGGCGTCGAAAAGCTGGGACTCTCGGTCATATGAGCGCTCCGGTGAAGAGTTCATTATCTGGCAGCGCTGGAGAAGAGCGAGGCGTTGCTCTTCGTGAACTTCGACGCGAGACCGCCTGCGCCAAAGGGCGAAGTAGCGGCCCTGAAGTGACCAACGACACCGTTATTACACTGACATGCCAGAAAATGACTGCAGGGACAGAACTGAAAAACGTAGAAACCCCGTCAAAAACGGGGTTTTATCCTGGTGGGCGGTGAGGGATTTGAACCCCCGACCCGTCGCTTGTAAGGCGAAAGCTCTACCGCTGAGCTAACCGCCCACGCGGCCTGACATAGTACCCGGGCCGCTTCTAAAATGCAAGCTTCAGAGCGGTGGGAAGCGAACTCCACCCAGTTCGCGGTTCAGGTGTGCCCCCAAACTCATCAGCCTGCCGTCCTGTCCAGCTGGGGCTACCAGCAGTACGCCCCCGGGCGCCCCTGTTCCAGCGTGAGGCACGGTCAGGCTGGGGTAGCCGGCCTTGGCAGCCTGACTGCAGCCCTGAATTCCAGGGAACAACACTGCGTCGAGACCACGCGCGAACAGTTGGTCAAACCCGCCTGCACGGGTCAGGCGGAGGTCTCGCTCCCGCGCGTTCCGGTAGGCCTGTTCACTCAGGTCGCCGCGGGTACCCTGGGCGGCATGCAGCAGGTGCTGGCCATAACGGAGGCAGCGCTCAGGATCGGCGTCATTGCCCTGAATGACCTCAGAAAGCGAGCGCGGGCCGTTCTGTACACCTGAGAGGTAGGCGTTGAGGTCATGCTGGAATTCATAGACCAGAACGTCAAGCATCCAGCCTGAGGCCTGCATTTCCGCACGGCTGGGAAACTCGACAGGAACCAGGGTCGCCCCGGCTCGCGTCATGGCTTCTTCGGCCGCGCTCTGTGCCTGCTGGTCAGCCGGGCTGACTCCAGTCTCGTCGCGGATTACTCCGATGGAGGCCCCCTTCAAAGCTCCCTCGGTGAGGCTCAGATCCGGCACGGGAAGGTGGCGGCTGGCCGGGTCCTGGGCGTCGGGCCCGGCCATGACACATAGGAGCAGGGCAGCGTCCCGGACACTGCGGGTAATCGGACCCGCCGTGTCCTGGCTGTGGCTGATGGGAATGATTCCTGTACGCGGCACCAGACCGACGGTGGGTTTCAGGCCGATCACTCCGCTCTGGTGGGCTGGACTGACGATGCTTCCGCTGGTTTCCGTACCGATAGCCGCCGCACACAGGCGCGCGGCGACCGCGACTCCACTGCCCGAAGAGCTGCCGCCGGTGTCCACCTCCGGTCCCCAGGGGTTCACCGTCTGTCCGCCCAGAGACGAGTAGCCGTTGGACATGCCCAGGGTCATGAAATTGGCCCACTCGGTCATGTTGGCCTTGCCCAGGATCACGGCGCCCGCAGCCCGCAACCGAGCAACCAGAGGCGCGTCGACAGCGGGAATGTGGTCTTTCATCAGCGCGCTTCCAGCAGTGGTCGGCAGGCCGGCAACGTCGATGTTGTCCTTGATCAGGACAGGCACGCCGTGCAGGGAACGTCGTGCACGTTCGGGCAGGTGGTCCAGGGCCTCAGCGTCTGCCTGGGCATGGGGATTGACCGTGATCACCGCGCGCAGCTGTCCATTCAGGGCATGCAGCCGGGTCAGGTAGGCGCGCGTCACTTCGGAACAGGTCAGGTCACCGCGGGTGGTCGCGGCACTGAGGGCACAGGCATCCAGGTCAAGGATCGGGTCCGGGGGCGTGGCGGTCATGTCCGCAATGTAGCTTGCGGGGGCCACACACCGGCCACGTCTACCCCTTATGGCCAGCGGAAACGGACTCTTACGGTAGCCTCGGGACCATGACTGATGTGGCCTCGACACAAGCCGGCGCCGCCGTAACGGTGGCGTTCCAGGGCAATCCCGGTGCATATGGCGAGATTGCCGCGCTCAACGCCGTGGCCCACACGCAGACCACGTGCGGCTACGCCACATTCCATGAGGTCGCCCGTGCCGTAGAAACCGGAGAGGCCGACTACGGGGTGCTTCCGGTGGAAAACAGCCTGATGGGCGCCATCCACCAGACCATCGACCTCCTGAGTGAGACTGACCTGCATGTCATCGGCGAAGTGGTGGTCCGGGTCAGCCACTGCCTGATGGCGCTGCCCGGCGTGGAACTGGCTGACATTCGCAAGGTGCTGAGCCAACAGCCGGCCCTGGATCAGTGCACCACGCTGATTCGCCGCCACAACTGGCGACCGGTCGCGGCGCATGATACGGCCGGCAGCGCCAAGGATCTTGCCCTGAGGGGCGCGCGGGACGAGGCCGTGATTGCCAGCAGTCGAGCGGCGGAGCTCTACGGCATGAATATCCTGGCGCGGGAGGTCGAGGACGAACCGTTCAACTACACCCGCTTCATGATCCTGGCGCGGCATGAGCCTGAGCGCTCGGATGTCCCGCACAAGACCAGCCTGGTATTCGCGGTCCGGCACACGCCGGGTTTCCTGGTCGAGACCTTGAACGAGTTGCGGGGCCTGAACCTCAGCCGCATCGAATCGCGGCCCCGGCGCGACCGGGCCTGGAGTTACCTGATGTACGTGGACATTGAGGGTGACGCCCGGGACCCCCAGGTGGCCCAGGCACTGGCCGGGGTACTGCGCAAGGCCAGCTACGCCAAGATCATTGGTTCGTATCCCCGGGCGCTGGACACGGTGGGCTAGGTCGTCGGGGCCAGGGGTCAATACTTGTCCGAGACTGGTTGGCTTTGTGGCTGTGCCGCAGACATGCCGATTCCCTGCCGTGACGCCGGATTGAAACCATCCGATCGGACCCCACGGTGTGAGACAATTTATCTAAATGACCAGGGAATCCGACCCAAGGGCACGCCTGCGCGAGTTCGCGCGGCTGCGACGCGTCCGCGACCGAATTGATCGCGAGTACGCGCAACCACTGGACGTCGAAGTTCTCGCCCGCAGTGTGAACATGTCTGCCGGGCACCTCAGCCGCCAGTTCCGACTTGCATACGGCGAATCGCCATACGCCTACCTGATGACGCGGCGCATTGAACGTGCGATGGCGTTGTTGCAGCGAGGCGATCTCAGCGTCACTCAGATCTGCTTTGAGGTCGGCTGCTCGTCACTGGGCACCTTCAGCACCCGCTTCACAGAACTGGTGGGAATGCCACCCAGCGCCTACCGCACTCAGTCCACTGGCATGACCGCAGGGATACCTCCCTGCATGGCGAAACAGGTGACCCGACCGATCAGGAATCGAGAAGCGAAGAACACCAAGGGGCACCTACAGTAAAGGCTATGGACATGACCATTCACCAGACCTTTCTTCCGCACAGTGATCCGGACGCCTCTCTGGCCTTCTACCGGGACACCCTCGGCTTCGAGGTCCGTAATGAGGTCGAGTACGGCGGGATGCACTGGATCACGGTCGGTCCGACTGGGCAGCCTCACACCTCAATCGTCCTGCATCCACCCGCCGCCACGCCCGGCATCACCGAGGATGAACGCCGGATTATCACCGAGATGATGGCCAAGGGCACCTACGCCACCATCGTATTTGCCACTGCCGATCTTGACGGCACCTTCGAGCGTTTGCAGGGCCGCGACACCGAGATCGTGCAGGAGCCTAGTGAGCAGCCGTACGGCGTTCGTGACTGCGCCGTTCGAGATCCGACCGGCAACCTGATCCGCATCCAGCAAAAGCGTTGAGGCACCAGAACACCACCTGGCAGGGCAGGACACCAATACATCTGTCCCCCTGAAGGGGCGAGCACACAATGCCTGGAGCAATGGTTTCGAGGAAACCGCCACGAGCGGTCATCGGAGGGAGCACCATGACAGAGAAAACACTTGGGAAGCCAGCGAAGTCCGTCAGGCGCGAGGCCATTACCGACAACACGTCACAGGTGTTTACGAATGAAGAACGGGTGGCCATAAAGGAGCGCGTCAGCGAACGGAAAGCGCAGAGGACGCGCCGCTCGCGTGCGGCGGACGCGGATGGGGAGGCCGATGTGCTTGCAAAGATCGCTGAGATGCAGGAAAATGACCGCATCATTGGTGAGCGCCTGCATACCGTCATCAAAGCCGGCGCGCCAGACCTCTCGGCGAAACTCTGGTACGGGATGCCCGCCTACGCGAAAGACGGCAAGATCGTCTGCTTCTTTCAATGTGCACAGAAATTCAAGACGAGGTATGCGACGTTGGGCTTCAGCGATCAGGCGAAGCTTGATGACGGCGTTTGCTGGCCGACAGCCTTCGCGCTGACAGAGTGGAGTGCCGAGGTGGAGTCAACAGTCAGCGCGCTCGTGAAGAATGCTGTGAGCTGAGACTTACTCCCTGATTTCAATAGAGGTATGTCTGGATCAGTCGTGATGGGACATTAACTTCTTGAATCTGAGAATGGCGTGCCGCCCACTGCTATGCCATCGACATTGACGCGAACTTTTCTGTGCCCTGGTGGCTCAGCCACCTTGTTTGGGCGTCAAAGCCAAAGAAGTACCGCCGCCAGAGTGACCCCTGAGCGGTAAATCCGGGCGCGTCTGTCATAACGGGGAGCGATCCTGCGAAAGTTCCCGGAACGGTTGATCAGGCGCTCGACCTTATTCCGTCCCTGGTACAAGGGAGCGTCACGGTAGATAGCACGTCCCTGGCCTTTACGCTGAGAATGTCACCCGGACGCATCGGACAGGCAAGTTATTCCGTGCACTGGTGGAGTTGCACCCTTTATCGCCGATCAGCCACTTCGCAAACCGCGCCGGTACATCCCGCCACGGCGCGCCTGTTCGCATACCCCACATGCCCCTGATGATCGGACGATGGTCGAGGTATGGCCTTCCTGGTCCAGTTTTTGGGGCCAACAGAGGAGCAAGTCGCTGCTTTTGTTCACTGGTCCCCTCTTCTCGACACAGCGGCCAAGTCTACCAGTCGCGGGGGAGCATTCACCCTTGACCTACATGCGTAGCCGGCACAGAAAAGCGGGGCAGACACATCGTTCTGCCCCGCTTTGACGCCCCTCGGGCTCAGGTCCTGGTGACGCCCGTATTGCGGTTGGCACCCCACCCGAAATAGGCGGCCACCAGCGCGGTCCCGGCATGCAGCCAGACATCGTTGCCGTGCAAGGGGGCCAGACCGAACATGGTTTTGAGGCCGGGAATCAGACCCATGACGGCCAGCACAGCGTACAGAATGGCCAGACCACGGGCAAAGCCCACCGAGGCACCTAGTGTGCGGGCGGCCGAAAGTCCCCACAGGCCAATCGCGATGTGCACCAGATTGTGCATCAGATTGACCGGGAACAGACCGAGCAGCCTCCCGTGGAAGGCGTCGACAGCCAGGTCGGGGCCATTAGGTGGAGACAGGAAGGCCGGAATGAACCCGAGAATGCCGACGAGTAGATAAATGATACCTGCAGCGCGTGCGAAGGTCCTGACCATAACTTCCTCCTTTGAACAGGCCGGGACATTCCACGTGGAGCTGCTTGCCGGCCAGGCTTGATATCTGCATTGAGCCACGCCAGCCCCTGCTGTAGGACCTGAGCAGGCTTAGTGTTTCTTGATCCGCTGTGGGGCATATCCGAGCCTGCAGACCTACAGCAGTTCCACAACCTGCGCCCGGACCACCAGGGCATCCTGCCGGAAGCGCATACGCAGCGACTCCCGGTATGTGAACCACCAAGCACGGTCCAGTTCCTCGGTCATGACCTCATAGACCACCACGTCGTCACGCACTGTCTGATCGCCCTCCTTCCACAGACCGGCGGCGGGCGCGCGCACATATGCCGTCAGACCTCCGAAACGCTCGGTGAGGGTCTGCTGCACCCCGGTAAAAAGTTCACCTTCAAAGGCCTCGCCGGAGTTGTCGTACAGGGGCAGCAGCAGTTGGACAATGTGCATGGTGGGCGCACTGTAGCTCGCCTGAGCATCAGGAGTGCGGACAGGCCACGATTGGGTCTGCAGGATTCGCCATACCAGCGCCCCCGACCTGGATAGCCTTCTGCACAATTGATTTGCGGCTGCGCGCTATTCTTGCGTTTATCGTGCCTCCGCGGCACGGTCATCCAGAGATGCCCGAGGGTTTTTCCTGCCCTGTGACGGCGCGGCAACCGGCCCTCATTGCGGTCACGGTGCTTTCAGGAAAGCCCCCGCGTAGGTGCGCTGACGATGGTGCGAGCGGGCGACGATGGCCCAGTGGAGGCGCTTAGCGCGAAAGAAACTTGTGGGCCGCCCAGGTGCGGCCCTGTTCGACCAGGGGTGTGTTTTGACCAGCTGCGATACGACGACGATTATTCGGGACCAGCCGGCTGCAGAGGCGCAGCAGTTGCGGGCCGCCGGCCTTCACAGCGAAGCCCAGCGCCGGATTCTGGTGCTGGACGGCGCCTGGGGCACCATGCTTCAGCGGGCAGGGCTGACGGAAGGTGACTTCCGCTGGGACGGTGCCGACCCCCTGCGAATGTACCGGGGCAATTTCGACCTGCTGCAGCTGACGCGACCCGACGTGATCCGGGAAGTTCACCGCGCCTACTTCGAGGCCGGTGCTGACATTGCCAGCACCAACACCTTCAACTCCACCGTGATCTCGCAGGCGGACTACGGCACCGAGCATCTGGCCCGCGCCATGAACGAGGCGGGAGCCCGGCTGGCCCGGGAGGTGGCTGACGAGTTCACGGCCCGTGACGGCCGGCCCCGATGGGTGGCCGGGTCGGTGGGCCCCACCAACCGCACGGCGACCCTTTCCCCGGACGTCGAGCGCCCCGAGTTCCGGAACGTCACCTTCGACGATCTGGTAGCGGCATACGTCGACCAGGTGGAGGGTCTGATCGCCGGTGGGGCCGATCTGATCCTGATCGAGACCGTCTTCGATACGCTGAACGCCAAGGCAGCGCTCTTTGCCTGTGAGGAAGCTTTCGCCCTCGCAGGGCGGACGCTGCCCATCATGCTGTCGGGGACGATCACGGACGCCTCGGGGCGGACACTGAGCGGACAGACCCCTGAAGCCTTCGTGATCAGCACGGAACATGCGCAGTTGTTCAGCGTGGGCCTGAACTGCGCCCTGGGGGCGGATCTGCTGCGCCCTCATCTGCGAGCCATTGCGGGCAATTCAGAAACCCTGGTTTCGGTGCATCCTAATGCCGGTCTGCCCAATGCCTTTGGCGAGTACGACGAGACCCCCGAACATACGGCCGCTGTGCTGCGCTCGTTTGCCGAAGACGGGCTGGTGAATATCGTGGGCGGATGCTGCGGCACCACGCCGGAGCACATCCGGGCCATTGCCGACGCGGTAGCGGGACTGCCGCCAAGATCGGCACCGAAGCTGCCCCCCTACCTGCGCCTGAGCGGTCTCGAAGCGTTCACGGTCACCCCGGAAACCAACTTCGTGAACGTGGGCGAACGGACCAACGTCACCGGCAGTCCCAAATTCTCCAAGGCCATCCTGGCCGACGATTATGACTCAGGACTCAAGATCGCGCGCCAGCAGGTCGTGAACGGTGCTCAGCTGGTGGATGTGAACTTCGACGAGGGCATGCTTGACGGCGAGGCCGCCATGGTCAAGTTCCTGAACCTGCTGGCTGGGGAACCGGACATCTCGCGGGTGCCCCTGATGCTGGATTCCAGCAAATGGGAGATTCTCGAAGCTGGCCTCAAGCGGGTGCAGGGCAAGGCGGTGGTCAATTCCATCAGCCTGAAAGACGGCGAGGAGAAGTTCCTGGAGCGCGCGCGGCTGCTGCGCCGCTACGGGGCGGCTGCGGTCGTCATGGCCTTCGACGAGCAGGGGCAGGCCGACAATCTGGAGCGCCGCAAGGAAATTACCTCCCGGGCCTACCGGCTCCTGACCAAGCAGGCGGGCTTCGCACCCCAGGACATCATTTTCGACCCCAATGTCCTGACGGTAGCTACCGGCATGGAGGAGCACGACCGCTACGCCATCGACTTTATCGAGGCCACCCACTGGATCAAGGAGAACCTGCCGGGCGCGCTGGTCTCCGGCGGAATCAGCAACGTGTCGTTCTCGTTCCGCGGCAACAACCATGTCCGCGAGGCGATGCACGCCGTGTTTCTGTATCACGCCATCCGTGCCGGGCTGGACCTGGGCATCGTAAATGCGGGCATGCTCGCAGTGTACGAGGACATCGAACCGGAGTTGCGTGAGGCCGTGGAGGACGTGATCCTGGCACGCCGCCCCGACGCGACCGAGCGGCTGATCTCCCTGGCCGAGAGCTACAAAGGGATCAAGCGTGAGGCCTCTGCCCAGAGCGCCTGGCGCGAGCTGCCGGTCACGGAGCGTCTCAAGCACGCGCTGGTCAGTGGCATCACTGACCACGTAACGGAAGACGCCGAAGAAGCCTATCAGCTGCTGGGCTCCCCGCTGGCCGTGATCGAGGGACCGCTGATGGACGGGATGAATGTCGTTGGTGATCTGTTCGGCGCAGGCAAGATGTTTCTGCCGCAGGTCGTCAAGAGCGCCCGGGTCATGAAACGTGCCGTGGCTCACCTGACGCCCTATCTGGAAGCGGAGCAGACCAGTCAGAGCGGCAAGGGTAAGGTTCTGCTGGCGACCGTCAAGGGCGACGTGCACGACATCGGCAAGAACATTGTCGGGGTGGTGCTGGCCTGCAACGGCTATCAGGTCACCGACCTGGGCGTCATGGTCTCGACCGAGAAGATTCTGGACACTGCCAAAGAAATGGGCGCGGACGTGATCGGCCTGTCTGGCCTGATTACTCCCAGCCTCGACGAAATGGTGACGGTTGCCCGTGAGATGACCCGAAGGGGCCTGAAAACGCCCCTGCTGATCGGCGGCGCGACCACCAGCCGGGCCCACACAGCCGTGAAAATTGACCCGGCGTACGACGGAACGGTAGTGCACGTCATGGACGCCAGCCGCGCGGTCGGCGTCGTCAACGACCTGCTGACCCAGCCGGAAGCTGTTCAGGAGCGGACGCGCGACGAGTACGCCGGCCTGCGTGAACGCCACGGCGAACGGACGGTACGGTTAGTTCCTCTCGCGGCAGCAAGGGCGCGTGCGCCCCGCCTCTCCCCTGCCGTGCCCCCGGCGCCGCTCCGGCCGGGACGCCAGCTGATTGAGCAGCCCATCGCGGAACTGCTGGAATACATTGACTGGACGCCGTTTTTCATTGCCTGGGAAATGAAGGGGATCTACCCGAACATTCTGACCGATCCGCTGCGGGGCCCGGAAGCCCGGCAACTGTTCGAGGACGCTCAAGCACTGCTTCAGCGGGTGATTGCCGAGGGTCTGCTGACGGCCCGGGGGGTCATCGGACTCTGGCCTGCCCACCGCGAGGGAGATGACATCGTGGTGGCTGCCGGGAGTCATACCGACACGCTGGATCATCACACCCATGAACTGGCTGCGGGTCGAGCTGCTGTTGCCCCCGCAACGCGCTTGCACACTCTGCGTCAGCAACGGGATCAGACCACGCCCAACACCGCCCTGGCAGACTTCGTGGCGCTGCGTGGGGACCATATTGGCGCTTTCGCCGTAGCCATCCACGGCGCCGAGGAACTGGCCCGGGCCTACGAGGCAGCCCACGACGACTACAACTCCATTCTGGTCAAGGCCGTGGCCGACCGTCTGGCCGAGGCCTTCGCCGAAAAACTCCACCGTGACGTCCGCATTCGCCACTGGGGGTACGCGCCTGACGAATCCCTGGCCAACGAAGACCTGATCCGCGAGCGCTACGCTGGCATTCGCCCTGCACCGGGATACCCCGCGCAGCCCGACCATACCGAAAAACGCACGCTGTTTGAGCTGCTTGGCGCAGAGGAAGCTGGGCTGGCACTGACCGAATCCTGCGCCATGACGCCGGCGGCTGCAGTGTCGGGGCTGTACTTTGCCCATCCGGACGCCCAGTACTTCGCGGTTGGCCGGATCGGCCGCGACCAGGTCGAAGACTATGCCCGGCGCAAGGGCTGGACCCTGGAGGAAGCCGAGCGCTGGCTGGGCCCGCTGCTGGCCTATGACCCGGCCCGCGGCTCTGAGGCGGTGGCGCTGTGACCCGCGTGTCGGTTGAGCTGGTACCCCGGTCGCGCTCCGCGCTCCGGGCAGAGTTGCAGGCGGTCGCGGAGCACCTCCCTGGGATAGATACGGTGAATGTTCCCGACCTGACGCGCTTTTCTACCCGTTCGTGGCACGGCTGTGCGTTTGCCCGTCCACGGTACCGGGCCATTCCGCACATCCGGGCGGTGGATCTCAATCCTCGTGAGCCGCTGCAGATGGCGGCACACCTTGACGAACATGGCCTGGACGAGGTGCTGATTATTTCCGGGGACGCTCCGGCCGACATGAGCGCCCGTGTCTACGACGTGGATGCCATCACGGCCATCCGCCGCTTTACACAGGAACTGCCGCACGTTCGGGTCTACGCCGGCCTCGACCCCTACCGCCAGTCCTTGGCCCGCGAACAGGGCTACCTGGAGCGCAAACTGGAAGCTGGGGCCGTAGGCTTTTTCACGCAGCCGTTTTTCGACCTGCGCCTGATGGAGGCCTACGCTGACCTGATCCCGCTGGCAGCCGAGGTCTGGTGGGGTGCCACGTCGGTTACCGAGGAAGGGTCCCTGAATTACTGGCGCACCCGCAATCACGCGGTGTTCCCGCGGCGCTTCCAGCCGACTCTGGAGTGGAACCGCCACCTTGCCTCCCAGGTGCTGGCCTTTGCCCGGGAGCGCGATCAGCATGCGTACTTCATGCCGGTGCGCGCGGACACGCTGGCCTATCTGGGGGGCCTGCTGTAGCCGGTGCCGGGATAGGACGCCTGCAACGCTGCCAGACCGTCCATTCCGCCCTGCAACCCATTCGTGAACGAACCCTTCTCCAGCCTCGTAGCAGGAGAAGGGTCCGGACCCGAGTCATCAGCTGTTGTCGATCACGACCGTGAAGCTGCGGGTGACCCTGGCGCCCGCTGGAATATCCACCTTCAGCGTCGCAATGGCCTGGTTCTGCGCTGGGGGAAGACTGTCGATAACGATGCGGCGACCGCCTACCCGTTCCGTGATCTCGGCTCGCACCGAGCGTGTCTTGCTGCTCTCCAGCACGTAGGTCACCTTGTAGGTCGTGCGGCTGACGTTGCCCTTGGCGTCGCGGGCCTGGTTCACGGTCTGCACCGTGCGGGTGTAGGCCACGTCCGGATCCTGACCCAACGTGAACTCCACCTCGCCGCCCTTGCGGGTTTCCCCGATGTTCGTCTGGCCCACGATGCGGCCTTCTTCCCGGACCGTGATGGGTCCACCTGGCAGCCGGTCGTCCGCCTTGAACCGGTAGAAGCGGCTGAAGGTTCCTTCCTGGGTCGCCGGGCTGAAAAAGGTATTGAGGCCTACGTAGCGGTCAAAACTGGTCAGCTTTGGATTGAGGAAGGGCAGGGTGACCACACTGTTGGCCGGCAGACGGAAGGTGGTGGAGAGGGTGTACTTGTAGAGCCCCCGGAGGTCACCGGCATTCTGGATCTTGGGGGCGGGGGCGGCTGTAGCCCGGGCGGCAGAGTCCAGTTCCATCATCGGCGCTGGTGGGGGAAAACCTCCCCCCTGCACATTCACATCCCCAGCATACAGTTCTGTGTTCTTTACCTCGTACGGCAGGTCGGTGCTGTTGCGGATATCCGCCAGGGCCGATAACTGGGCGCCAGCGTCACTGGCTCTCAGGGTATAGCGGGGCTGCCAGCTCACGCTGCGGGTCAGGTAGCTCAGGATGCCGCTGCCTGCTCTGGGCAGGTTAAAGACAAGGGTCTGTGACGCGCTCAGCGGGTTGCTAGGTGGCGGAACATCGAACTGCAGCTGCGTAAACTGCACGGTGAAGTAGCGGCCAGCGCTGTCACGCACCAGCAGATCCCGGGCCCGAATCAGGGTGACCGGCTCGGTGCGGCCTCCCTCGCGCATGACATACACGGTCTTGCCTTCCAGTGTGGCCAGCCAGTTGGGCTCCAGGTTCTGCAGCGCACTGACAAACGCGAGACCCTCCAGATCCAGACTCCCGGGAATGACGCCAGCCCAGGCTTCCTGCGGCAAGGCAACAGTCAAGGTGGTACCGGCCGTAGAAACCGGCTCCCGCACCTCTGTGAAACTGGGATAAATGCGCAGGTCGGTAGCCACAGCACCTCCAAAGCTCAGGGCGATAGCAAGTGAAAGGATATGTCGCATGAAGTCAGCTTGCTCCCGGCCTGCTGATGAAGTGTGAGAAGATGACCATTTGAATCAACAGGTGCCAGCCAAAGGAAGAGCCGCCCATACATTTGTACAGGCGGCTCTTGGGCTGTGCAGGGACGTCAGAGAATGTCGTCGCGGATGCACGCCTTGAAATGGTTGGGCGCGACTTCACGCAGTTCCGGCACGATGTTGGCGCAGTCCGCGATAGCGTAGCGGCACCGCGTGCGGAACACGCAGCCTGAAGGCGGGTTGATCGGGCTGGGGATGTCCCCTTCCAGGATGATGCGCTGGCGCTTGATCGTGGGATCGGGCACCGGCGCAGCCGACAGCAAGGCCTCGGTGTAGGGGTGCTTCGGATTGCGGTTGAGCTCGCGGCTAGGTGCAATCTCCATGATGCGGCCCAGGTACATCACGATCATGCGGTCGCAGATGTACTCGACGACGTGCAGATCGTGTGCGATGAACAGCACGGTCAGGCCCAGTTCTTCCTGCAGATCCTGGATCAGGTTGACGACCTGCGCCTGAATCGACACGTCCAGCGCCGAGACCGGCTCGTCGGCGACGATAAAGCTCGGGTCCACCGCCAGTGCGCGCGCGATCCCGATACGCTGACGCTGACCGCCCGAGAACTCGTGCGGGTAGCGGCCCATGTGCTCGGGGCGCAGGCCTACGCGCTGCAGGAGCTCGGCGATGCGATCGATCCGCTCGCGGCCCGGGTGCAGGTTGTGGATCTGCATGGCCTCACCGATGATGTCGCTGACGGTCATGCGGGGGTTGAGGCTGGCAAACGGGTCCTGGAAGATGATCTGCATTTCCCGGCGGTAGTCGCGCATCTGCCCCTTGGAGAGCTTGGTGATGTCGGTACCGTTGAAGATCACCTGACCACCAGTCGGCTCGACCAGACGCAGGATGGCGCGGCCGGCGGTGGTCTTGCCCGATCCGGACTCGCCAACCAGACCGACCACTTCACCGCGCCCGACCTTGAAGCTGATGTCGTTGACGGCCTTGACGTTGCCAACGACACGCGACATCAGGCCGCCGCGAATCGGGAAGTACTTCTCCAGGTTCTGGACATCCAGCAGTGTCTGTCCGGTGGCGGCCATCGCGCTGCGGTCTCGGGCGATGCTGGGGCTCAGGGGCGTAGCAGTCATGCGGTGACCTCCGTCTGAACCTTCTCGAATTCACGCCAGCGGATGCAGCGGGCGGTGTGCCCACCGCCGGTGTCCTCCAGGGGAGGCACCGCCGAACTGCACTCGGGAATAGCGAACTTGCACCGGGGCTCGAAAGAGCAGCCGGGTGGGAGGTTCAGGGGGTTGGGAACATTGCCCGGAATGGCCTCCAGGCGGCCTTTCGGGGCGCCCGGCTGGTACTCGTGATCACTGGGACGGGGAATGCTGTTGAGCAGGCCCATGGTGTACGGGTGACGGGGTGCCTTGAAGATCTCCACCACATCGCCTTCTTCCACCACACGGCCGCCGTACATCACGACCACACGGTCGGCCATTTCCGCCACCACGCCCAAGTTATGGGTGATGAACAGAATGCTCATGCCGATCTCGCGCTGCAGCTTGCGCATCAGGTCCAGAATTTGTGCCTGAATGGTCACGTCCAGCGCCGTGGTCGGCTCGTCGGCAATCAGCAGGGCCGGGTTGCAGCTCAGAGCCATGGCGATCATCACACGCTGGCGCATCCCCCCGGACATCTGGTGGGGGTACTCGCTGACCCGCTTCTCAGGCGCAGGAATCCCGACGAGGCGCAGCATGTCGGTGGCTACCCCCAGCGCGTCTCTCTTGTTCCTTCCCTGGTGCAGCATGACTGCTTCAGCAATCTGGTCACCGATGGTGTAGACCGGGTTGAGGCTGGTCATCGGCTCCTGGAAAATCATGCTGATGTCGTTGCCACGGATCTGGCGCATTTCCGCTTCGCTGATGTTCACCAGATTCTTCTGCGCGCCGTTCTTGGCCGTGAAGAGGATCTCGCCTTCGACAATCTTGCCGGGCGGCATGGGAATCAGGCGCATGATCGACAGGCTGGTCACGCTTTTCCCGGACCCTGACTCGCCTACCACGGCCAGAGTCTCACCCTTGTTGATATGGAAAGTGACGCCGTCGACGCTCTTGACTACACCGTCGTCGGTATAGAAATACGTCTTCAGGCCGTTCACCGCCAGCAATACTTCACCCTGATGGGTCATTCTTCCTCCATCTGCAACTGATTGTGGAACACGCCCTTCATCATACAGGCTGACAAGGGCGTGACTCCGATACGCCTTATTGACGCTTGCGCGGGTCGAAGGCGTCGCGCAGACCGTCACCCAACAGCTGGAAACACATCACCGTAAACACGATGAAGAAGCCCGGGATCAGCACCCACGGGCGCTGCGTGATGCTGGCGAAGCCGCCTTCCTGCGCCTGGCTGAGCAGCGCTCCCCACGATACGTAGGGCTCGACCGCACCGATCCCGATGAAGCTCAGGCCCGATTCGAGCAGGATGGTGGCGGGAATGCCCAGACTCAGCAGCACGATCACGTAGGTTGTCATGGTGGGCAACATGTGCCGCATCATGATGCGGCCGTTGCTGGCGCCCAGAGCCTGCGCAGCCGATACGAAATCCTGCTCGCGCACGCTGAGCATCTGTCCGCGCACGACACGGGCCAGGCCACCCCAGTTGATGAAGGCCAGAAGACCCAGCACCATGTACAGCGCGAAGATCGGGTTGATGTCCCGGGGGAACACCGACCGCAGCAGAATCAGCAGGAACAGGTCCGGAATCGCGGCCAGCACCTCGACCATACGCATGATGATGGTATCCACGAAACGGCCGAAGTAGGCGGCTGCCACACCCATGAACAGGCCGATAATCGTGGAGACCAGCACCGCCCCTACACCGATGGTCAGGGAGATCTGCGAGGCGTACATCGTCCGTGTGAACAGGTCGCGGCCCAGCGCCTCCCCGCCAAAGAGATACACATTGCAGTTTGGAGTTTCCGCACTTGTACCGAACAGGTGGATATTGCCCGGAATTAACCCGAACAGGCGGTAGGATTCGCCCCGTACGCCAAAGTAAATCGGGCAGCGCGTCTTGGTTGGCTGATACTCGTTGATAAAGGTGTCCATGTTGAGCTGCTGCGTGTACTGGTACACGAAGGGCCGGGTCAGCCCACCTGTTTCGGGGTCACGGAATTGAAGGGGCGTGGGCGGATGGAATCGGGTGATGTTCGAGGTCGAGTAGCTCGACAGTCCTGCAGGCGCAAGGAAGGGAGCAAACAGCGCCATCAGGTAAAGCAGGACGAGCAGGCCCCCGCCGACCTGAGCCAGACGGTTTTTGCGGAACTGGGCCCAGGCCACCGAGAACTGGGACTGGCCTCGGGCTTTGCTGGCCTGTGGTGGTACGGCAGTAGTGGTCATGTCAGTACTCTCCTCACGCGACCTTCACGCGGGGGTCCACCACCGCGAGCAGCAGGTCGCTGATCGCGTTGCCTGCAATCAGCAGGAGGGTGGTGATAACGGTAAAGCCCGCGATCAGGTACAGATCCTGGGTGTTGATGGCCGTGAGCAGCATAGGCGTAATTCCAGGGTACGAGAACACTACCTCGACAAAACCGGCACCACTGATGAGCGCGGGCAGCAGGCCGCCAATCCCGGCCACAATCGGCAGGATGGCATTGCGAAAGGTATGTTTCCAGATCGCGCTGCGCTCACTGACTCCCTTGGCGCGGGCCGTGCGAACGTAGTCCGAGCGCATGACCTCCAGCATCTGTCCACGAATCACGCGGCTCAGACCCGCCGCGTTGGCGACGGCCAGCACCACTGCCGGAATAATCAGGTGTTTAACGATGTCCCAGAACTGCCCCAGAGGCGACAGTGATTCGAAATTGTTGCTGGTCATCCCGCCAATGGGAATGTCCAGCCCAGTAGCGTTGCGCAGCTGCAGGATAAAGTAGATCACGATCAGGGCCAGAAAGAAGCTGGGAAAGCCCAGCAGGAAATACAGCACCACGCCGATTGACTTGTCGCCCATCGAGTTCTGCCGCACGGCACCATACACGCCCACCGGTATGGCCACGGCATAGAACAGAACCAGATAGAGCAGCACCAGGGAGAGAGAGTTCTTGATGCGCGGCAGGATCACGTCCAACACAGGCTGCTGGTACTGAAAAGACAGACCAAAGTCACCCTCGAACATGTTCTGCATCCAGAACAGGTACTGCTGCCACACCGGGCGGTCCAGCCCGAAATTGCGTTCCAGTGCGACGAGCTGCTCCGGGGCGATGTTGGGGTTGAGTCGAGCCGGGGTCAGAAAGTCGCCGGGAGCGAGCTGAATGACGAAAAAGATCAGGATGCTGGCCAGCAGTAGCGTCGGGATGGCCTGAACCAGCCGCCGCAGGAGAAAGGGGATCATGTGGAACTCCTGGTGAAGTCACGTTAGTGGGGGGCAGCCCGCTGTGCGGACCACCCCCCGGAGAGACATGGGGCGGGAGGTTACTTGATGAACGTCAGGGCAATACGACGGGAGCCGTAGTAGGCGTCCATCATGGCTTTGGTGAACTCGCCACCTAGACGCTCGTTGTAAGCCACGTGATAGTTGCCACCGACCAGGTAGACGACAGGCTGCAGCTCACCTTCTGCCTGCAGAATCTGGGCACCGATGGCGCGGCGCTTGGCACCGTCGAGCGTGGCGTCACCTTGGTAGTACAGCTTGGTCATCAGCTGTTCCTGGCTGGTGGCGCAGGCTCCGTTGGTGGGGTTGTTGTAGCTGTGCAGGTTGGTTCCGCAGGGCACGACATTGGCACCGAAGGACCAGACGTTGCTGCCGCCGGACAGACCCAGCAGGATGGCGTCGAAGGGACGGTTCTCGCCCTTGGCGGTCAGCTGGTTGACCAGGTTGTTGAAGTCGATGGGGGTGAAGTTGACCTTCACGCCGACCTTCTTGGCCTCGTCGGCGAATATACGACCGAGCTGCTCACGGACGGTGTTGCCCGCGTTGGTGCTGAGGTTGAACTCCAGGACCTTGCCGGCCTTGTCGACTAGGAAGCCCTGAGCGTTCTTCTTGGTGTAGCCCATCTGGGCAAGCAGCTTACTGGCTGCTTCCGGGTTGAAGGGGTACTTGGGCGCGTTGGCTGCCACAGCGAGCTGCTGCTTGAAGATGGGGTATACGCTGTAGTAGTTCTCGGTGCCCAGGCCACCCAGCGCGAGCTGGATCATCGCCTGACGGTTGGCGAGGTGGCTCATGGCACGGCGGAAACGCACGTCACGGAACAGCTTCTGCTTGGCAGGGTCGCTGGCCTTGTTCCAGTTAAAGACGATCCACTGGCTGGCAGCGGTGGGGCTCTGGTTGGCGATCAGAGTGGCCTTGAGATTGCCTGCGTCAACGGCGCGCTTGATCTGCGCAAGGTCGTCGGCGTTGCGGGGAGCGAAGGCGTCGATCTGACCAGCGAGGAACGCGGCCAGGCCGGCGTTCAGGTCGCTGACGATACGGAAGGAGTAGCGGTCCAGGTAGGGCAGAGCCTGTCCGCGGCTGTCCTTGTTCCACTCACCCCAGAACTTATTCTCGGAGAGCACGGCGCGCTCACCGGCACGGTAGCTGTTCAGCGTCCACATACCGGGGGACACGATTTCGCTGGGGTTGGTGCCCAGGGTCCACATCTTCTTGATGGCTTCGGCGCCGCCGGCACGGTAGGCCTTGCCGAACACGTGGTCGGGCCAGGGGGCGAAGCTCATACGGCCGTAAGCGCCCGAGCTGACCTGCGGGAAGTCGAACTGCAGGGTCATGTTGTCGATCTTCTTGATCGTGATGGGCTTCTTGGTCAGGAAGAACGAGTCGTAGCTATTGCTGCCGACCTTGTCGTCCATGTGGATCTTCATGGTGGTGACAAAATCATCGGCGGTAATAGCCTGGCCGTCGCTGAACTTCATGCCAGGGCGAATCTTCACAACGAAGCGCTTGCCGTTGTTGCTGACGACAGGCTCGCCCGCCGCCATGTAGGGGATGAAGTCGTCGTTGCTGGGATTCTGCATGAACAGACCCGAGGAGCCGGTCGCCATGGTACCGGGGATGCTGGTCGCCTCAGCAGATGTAAACGGGTTGAAGGTCTTGAAATCCGCGATGGTGTAGTCACGGTACTCGCCGCCACGCTTGTTGGCGGTGTTCTGCTCGGCAGTCCAGGCGGCCGGCCAGACAAAGGGGGCTGCAAGGGAGGTGCTGGCGGTCATGGCCAGCGCAAGAAGCAGGGCTTTTTTCATGGAGTCTCCTATAAGACTGGACTGTGTAAGGCCGTAGAGGGCAGAAGCCGACCAGGGATCTACACGAGAGTAATTTCTGAGTTTCCAGCGTGGTCACTATATGAATTGGCCTAGGTTTGGTCAAGGGTGTGTCTTACGATGTGGCCCATGCTCACGGTGGAAATCACTACAATTGTGTATTCATATGCCCGTGAAAGATGCATTCGGTAGCAGGGGCACAGAACACCGCCCGGCTCCATCTGGAGCCGGGCAACACTGAAAAGCGTGACGTCAGCGAGAAATAAACGAGATCAGAAGGGCCAGCAACATAAAAAAGCCCCCCAGCACACTGGTTACGCGTACAAGGCCGCCCTCTACCCCTCGTCCGCCAAGAAGAGAGCCTCCAGACGCCATGCTGGCAGACAGCCCGGCCTGCTTGGGCACCTGAAGCAGCACGAAAAATACCAGCGCCAGGCAGATCAGCGCAAACAGAACAATGAATAGATTCAGGATCATGGGAACCTCTGCGGCACTGCCAGGAGGCTCTGCCCCCAGGTTGCCCGCCTGACTATCGGCGGAGTGCCATACGGTCTGTGATTATACATGGCAGCGTGAACACAGGAGGCAGAGCTTTTCAGCGTTGAGACTGGTTCAAGCCATTTAAGGGCGTTCGTGCGGAACCCGCTGGATATCAGTCGGATACATATCGAGCTTCAGCCTTTCCCATGACAGAACTGTGGGTCAGCGAGCAGACCTGCCCAGAAGTGCCAGACATCAATACCCCCTGCACCCCCCCAGTATTCGGTGGCCATGACCACTGGGGGCGGCATGCATCCCAACGTGGTGCAGACATTCAGCTGTCGTACTGCAACCGGAACTGCTGAATCACAAAAATATAGTGGCCGTTCTCTTGTCTGCAAATCTACGGTTCTGTCCTGAGTCAAAGAAGGAAACCCCCGCACTGCACGGGGGTTTCTGGTCTGGTGCCGGTGAGGGAACTCGAACCCCTACGGTTTCCCGCTCGATTTTGAGTCGAGCGAGAAGTCCCCGCCCGGCAACAGCCCTTGCACACGCACTTTACCACGCCACCTGCGCCCCGTTGAATCCTGGGCGTACGCCGATTGCTGGCGCATGGGCCTGTGCTGGGCCCACCCTCAGGTACCGCGATCCAGGACCGCCACCGCGTCCTCCCACCCCGGCTCGCCCGGCATCGGCAGGCAGGCCCACGTGCGCCCCGTTCGCGCCAGGTGCACCGCAGAGACCGACACGCCCAGGTCCTCGGCCCAGCTCGTGTCCGTGCGGTGCCTGTAGGGTTGCGCACGCAACCTCAAGACAGCCGGCGCGGTCAGCCGGGCCCGCCCGTTCGCCGCCCCGCCGGGACCACCCTTGCCCTTCTTCCGGCCCTTGCCGGCCGCGTCGCGCATGTTGTCCGCGTGACTGCCCAGGAACAGGTGGGAGGGACGAACGCACGCGGGATGATCACAGCGATGGCAGACGTGCACGTCACGGGGCGGGAGCTCGCCATGCGTGAGCAGCCACGCCACCCGGTGGGCGGAACGCTTGTGGGTGCCGCCCGGTCACCCGGACGAGGCCGTACCCACTGTTCACGGTGCCGCCGGTCCAGCGCCAGCAGGCGTCCTCACCCTCGCCTTTTTCCACGTGCGCCCAGAACCGCGCCTCCAGGGCCTCCGGCTCTGACACCTGAAGCAGGTGTGTGAGCGGCGACGCCTGGGAAGGCCGCATCCGCGGACGACCATCAGCGGGGCTCCGCCGGCGGCGGGCGCGTCCGTTGGCTTCCGGTTGGTCTGGACCCTTCTGTCCTGTAATGAGAGACGCAGTCTCGCTGTGGTGGCGCCGGGAAGCAGGAGCGGGAGAACGGCCAGGGGGCATGGTCACATCGTCTATCGGAGGCGGCTGGAGGCACCACCCTGAGCCGACGCCTTTCGCGTACCGCCAGCTTGAGGCTTCTCCCGCTTCCCACCTCCTGGGTTCAGACAGGCGATGACCTTTCGCAGATCGTGGTAAGCAGGCAGAAGGAATCTGCGCTCCTCGGCCCGTGCCGTCACGCTAGAAAGCGCACCTGGATATATGTCGAAAAGTTCACCTTATATATAGGGGTGCTGCAGGAAGTGTCTTTGCGGCGCACCTGTCGATGCCCGAATTCTCGCCGCACAGGACCTCGTGGCAAGTCAGCCATTGCGCTCCAGCGACGCGGACATGTTCCCGGACAGCCCTCTGACACTTTTCCCCTGCTTCCCGTGCATGCCTGCGCGGCCCCTGGCTGACCACATCACCTCGCAGTGAACCTGCGCAGGGACCTGGAAGTCATGAGCCACGGTTGACCGACGGGTCATAGCAAAGCGCCGGCTGAGCGTACGATTCACGGGCTCCTGCACCAGGCTCCCCCCGTGTCCATCCAACCGAACCGCACGGCCCGATCGGCTGTCACACAGCACCGGAAGGTCAGGGCGCTGGGGGCGCGCCGTCCGCAGCGGACACACCTGGGTTGAGGGGCGGGCGCCGACGTACCGTGCGGATGCGCCAGGCCAGGGCGCCGAAGGTCAACAGGGGCGGCGTGGCGGTCAGGGCGCCGCCGACCAGATGATCGGCCCAGCCGACGCGCGGCGCGCAGCTGGCGGTCTCTTCCAGGTCCTTGCCCCAGGCCAGCTCGCGGCCCCAGGTCACCGGCTGCCCTGCGGCGCGTTCAAGCGCGGCTTGAGCCTGGAACGGGCGCAGCCGCTTGCCGGGTCCGATCAGCACGTACCCGGGGGTCTGCTCATGCGGGGTCAGTTCCACCGCCACCAGGCGCCCGGCGCAGCCCAGGCGGGTGACGGCCCCTGGTGGCTGGCGCCCCCCCGGGGTCTCCAGGAAGGGCGTGGAGCTGGAGGTGTCGATGCGCGTGATGTAATACCCGCCGCCGAGGGGCGTGCGGTAGGTGTCGTACCATCCGGTGTCGGTCCCGCGCAGTTCATTCCACCCGGTGGCCAGCAGAAGCCCCAGGAAGAAGGCGAACGACGCCAGGGTGGGCGTGGCCAGGGCGAGCGCCGCGGTGCGCCGCGCGCCGGGCCGGCCGCGGGTTAGGTCCAGGCGACGGCCGCCAGGCCCCCGGCAAAAGCCATGGGACCCAGCAGCATGGGAAGCATCAGCAGCGTTGAGTCCATCAGTCAGCTCCCAGCTTGGCATTCCAGCGGCGCTAGGGATGCTGGACATGAGCTTTCAGAATTCAACACGGTCATCTTCCTCGGCGGCTTCGGTGCTGACCCAGGTGCACTCCACCGGGCGGCCGGCTGGGCCTGATCCACAGAGCGGCCTGTCACCAGACCGGTCTGCCCTACTTCAGGTGCCGCGGCGCAGGCATCTCCCCTCCCCAGTCACGCAGGATGTGCTGCACGGCCTGCACGAATGCCTCGAAGCCCAGAGGCTTGGCCACGTAGGCATCGGCGCCCGCCGCTAGGTTCAGTTCGGCGTCCCGCGGCGCCTCAGAGCTGCTGAACACCACCACCTTCAGGGAGTTCAAGGCCGGGTCAGTGCGGATTTCCTGCAGCACCTCCACGGCATTCCGGCGGGGCAGGTGGGCATCGAGCAGCACCGCCGCGGGACGCGGGCAGTCTGCAAAAGCCCTCTCGCGCTTCAGGAACGCGAGGGCGTCCACGCCATCACGAACGACGTGCAGCCGCACGTCCACATCCGCGACCGCCTCCTGCACCAGCAGCACGTCCCCCTCGCAGTCCTCAACCAGCAGCACCTCAAGCATCGGCGCCGTCCGCCTTGAGCAGCGTGAAGTGCACCGTCGTGCCCACCCCGGGTGTGGAGTCCAGCCACACCTCGCCGCCATTCCGTTCCACGATCTTCCGGACGATGGCCAGACCCAGGCCGGTCCCGTCGTACTGGTCGCGGGTGTGAAGGCGCTGGAACATCCCGAACACCCGCTCCCGATACTCCGGTGGAATGCCGATCCCGTTGTCCCGCACCTGGAAGTGCCAGACCGGCCCCTTATCCTGAATGTCGAGACGCACCTCAGGCACCGTGTCCGGACGGCAGAATTTCAGGGCATTCCCGATCAGGTTCTGGAACAGCTGCGTCAGTTCACGCCCGTCTCCCATCACGGTCGGACGTTCACCGATGGTGATCCGGGCGCCGGAGGCCTGGATGGCCGCGCTCAGGTGGCTCAGTGCCTCGTTGATCGGACTTTCGGTAGCCACGGGCCGCAGCGGGTCACGCTGGGCATTCAGGCGGGAGAACACCAGCAGATCGTCAATCAGCCGCTTGAGCCGCACGGTGCCGCCCGCGACCATGGAGAGGTACTGGCGGCCCCGATCATCCAGCACGTCCGCGTAGCGCAGGTTGATCAGCTCGCTGAAGCTGGCGATGGTCCGCAGGGGCTCCTGCAGGTCGTGTGAGGCCACGAACGCGAAGCGTTCCAGTTCCGCGTTGCTGCGCTGCAGTTCGCGGTTGGCGCCCTGGAGGGCGTCGCGCTGCGCCTGCAGGTTCGCGGCGACCTCCGCACGCTCGAGGGCCAGTGCCAGGGCGGCCGCGCCGCGCCGCAGAAGGTCCCGCTGGCCCCCGGACCATTCACCGGCACCGGCCCGCCAGGCAACCACCGCGCCCGCCACACGACCGTCCGAGGTCAGCACCGGTTCCACCGCACAGGCCAGGCCGTCCAGTCCGGGCGCACGCTCCGGAGCGCCCCCGTAATCCTCCAGGTAGACCGCCCGGCGGGTGGACACGACCCTGGCAAGGACCGGCGTGTCGGCCAGCGAGCGGTCCTCGCGGTCCATGGTCCCCCGGACCAGGTCGGGGACCTCACCCCAGACGGTGATGGCTTTCATGTGCTGCACGTCGACCGGGACCACCATCAGGGCCATCACGTCCAGCGCAGGACCCAGGGTCTCCAGTGCCTGCACGACCACCTCGCCCGGGGACGAGACCACCTGCAGGGCGTCGCCGAGGGCCGCGAGCACCTCGGCCCGTGCCCGCGTCTCCTCGCGTTCCTGTTCCGCGCGGGCGCGGTCGGTCACGTCGATGGCCACCCCGACCATGCCGTTCACCTGACCGCGCTGGTCTCTCAGCGGCTGGTACCAGCTCTCGAGCGTGATCCCCCGCATGGTGCCGATCTCATGAACCTTCTCACCGACCAGCGCGCGCTTCATCGGCTCCAGCACCTGCGGCTGCTGACGGTAGACCTCATGGGCACTCTGCCCGATCAGCTCGTTGGGCTGCCGGCCGAGCGTGGCGAGCGCGGCGCCGTCCGACAGGAGATACCGGCCCTGCCTGTCCAGGGCGAACAGGATCAGGGGCGCACTGGAGACCACCGCCTGTAGCACGGCCGCCAGACGACGTTCCTCGCTGATGATGCGGCCCTCCGGAATCAGCAGGATCACCTGACCCTGGTCACCGAACACCGGCTTCAGGGAAAAATCGATGGTCGCGGCCTGACCGTTCATGTCCAAGATGTCCACGTCATACCGCACGGTCTCACCGGACGCGGCCCGGCGCAGGGCGTCACGCAGCTCCTGAAGCACCTCATCGGAATAGCGCCACCAGGGAGCCGTCCAGAAGGGCCTGCCCACCACGTCCTCGAGGGTCACCCCGGCAAAGTCCAGGGCCGTGCGGTTCGCCTCGATCAGCGTGCCGTCCGGCTCGAGCAGGCCGATCAGCTGGAACTGGCTGTCGAAGATGCTCCGGAAGCGCCGCTCACTTTCCGCCAGCGCGCGCGTGCGTTCCTGCACCCGCTGCTCCAGGAGGGCGTTGAGGTCCTGCAGGGTTCGCTGGGCGTCCACCTGCCCGGTGATGTCGGTGTGAACGCCCACCCACTCCCGGACGCTGCCGTCCGCGTTCAGGACCGGGACAGCGCGCGCGTGGAAGTGCCGGTAGGTCCCGTCCGCCCCCCTGACCCGGTGGACCATCTCGAAGCCGGAGTGGGTCGCCACGGCGCGTTGCCACGCGGCCAGCGTCGGCGCATGGTCTTCTGGATGCAGAGCGTCAGACCAGCCGTACCCCTCGTATTCCGCCTGTGCCTGCCCGGTCAGCGCGGCCCAGCCGGGCTGCTCACCGAGCATCCGTCCCTCGGGGCTGTTCGTCCAGACGGCCTGGCGGGTCGCGTCGACCAGCGAGCGGTAACGCTGCTCCTTGTGGTCGGCTGCCTCATGCAGCTGGGCATTGTCCAGCGCGAGGGCCGCCCGGGCAGCGAGGGCCTGCGCCAGTTCCAGGTCAGCCTCCCCGTACGTGCGGGACGGGTGGGTGGTGGCGAGGCCCAGCACGCCAATATGCCGGCCCTGAACGGTGAGCGGCACGTTGATCACCGAGTGCTGACCCAACGCCAGGAACGCGTCACGAAGGTCACTCTGCGGGAACGCGTCGGCGATGTCAGGCGGAACCACAGGCATCAGGACGGCTTGCCCGGTCTGCAGGACCCAGGCAGGTGAGCCCGATGCCTGTGGATCGTGCGGGAGCCGGGCGAGGAACCAGCGAAGCTGCCCGACCTTCGCTGGATCCGGGTGGGCCGCGGCGGCCACGACCATCCGCCCGGTGTCATCCGGCAGGAACACGGCCGCCCAGTCCGCGACATGCTGGATGGCCAGGGTCGTGATCCGCTCCAGCGTCGCGGTCACGTTCAGGGACTCAGCCAGCGCGGTGCCCGCCTCAGCGAGCAGAGCACTGCGCTGGTGCGCGGCGTGCTCCGCGTCGTACTGCCGGGCGCGCCGCAGCGCCTGGCTGCTGACCTCCGCCAGGGCCAGCAGGTGCCCTTGCCGGTCAGCCTGAATGTCACCCTCCTGCTCGAAGGAGAGGGTCAGGCAGCCCAGGACGAGCCCGTCGGCCATCAGGGGCAGGGCGGCAACCGCGCGGGTGCGGGGCTGCAGCAGGGGCAGCACAGCAACGTAGTCCCGCTGCAGATCATCCAGGGTCGCGAAGATCGGCTGCCTCGCCCGGATGGCGGCCACCCCTGGAAAGCCCTCGTCCGCCGGGAAGCGCTGCCAAGTGAGTTCAAAGGTCTGGTCGTATCCGACCGTTCCCAGCGTGTACAGCGTCGCCTCATCCACCACCCTGATCAGACTCCCCGCGTAGGCGGCCGTGGCAGGCACAACTTGTTGCAGGATGATGGCCTTGACGTCGTTCGCGGTCACCGCCCGCGTGAGGGCCGCCGTGATGGTCTGCAGGCGGCGGAGCCGGTCGATCTCCACGGTCGCCGGAGCAGCGTCTTCGAAGGTCACGACCAGCCCGGCGACCTGCTGATGACCATCGTGGACCGGAGTCACCCGGCCGCGAACGGCATGGGGGCCCTCTGAGCTGATCAGGTCGAACCGCAGGTCACGTTGTGGCTGGTCCCGCCACAGTGCTGCCTCGCAGGCGTCAAGCACTTCACGCGGCAACCCGGGCAGCAGCCCGCTCAGGGATTGTCCGCGGGCAGCGTGAACGTCGGAATTCATCAGTGTGGCCAGGGCGCTGTTGATGTGCAGCACCCGCAACGAGGAATCAGTAAGGACTGCACCGGTCGGGCACAGGTCGAGCAGGCTTTTGATGGACGCGACATCCGCACCCATGCCGGCCAGGGTGGGACGGTCAGGCGGGAGAGGCACAGGACATTCTAGGGCGTATCGAAAGGGAATATTTCAGTGGTACCTTCCAGGGCGTCCCGGCACAGCTCCTGTGACCGAGGGCATGGCCCGGACCTGAAGCTCTGGCGCTGCCTCTCGTTGTCACCAAGGTCCCCCGTGCTCTTCCAGGTGGTACTCCTTCCTCCGGAAGCGGTGTTCAGCCCAGGACCTGCACAGCGGCTGCAGCGGCAGTCGCCTGCTGAACCCGGTCAGCACCTGGTCCTGCTCCGCGGCTCACGGGACACCTTCGCCATGACCAGCGCCGGCGTTCCACCTGTGCGTCGCCTTGCAACCTCCCCGGGGAGGCTTTGTTCTTGCCCCCTTCATCCTGAGGTGCACAACAGGTTCACCCGGGGTACGCGTCATGCTGAAGCCATGAGCCACTCGCCTCCACTCGAGATCGAACGCAAATTCCTGGTTGATCCACAGCGCTGGGCTGATCAACCGCGCGACGCCGGGCAGCTGACCGTGCAGGGCTACCTCAGCCAGGATCCGGAGCACACGGTGCGCGTGCGCCTGCAGGGCGACCGGGCCTGGCTGACGATCAAGGGCGCCACGCAGGGCCTGACCCGCGCCGAGTACGAGTATCCCATCCCGCCGGGTGACGCCGCGCAGATGCTCCGGACCCTAGCCACCAGCGCCCTGAGCAAGCGGCGCTTCCGCGTGACGGTGGGCCGCCACACCTGGGATGTCGACGAATTCGGCGGGTCGCTCTCTGGCCTGATCCTGGCGGAAGTTGAGCTTGAGCGCGAAGACGAGGCCTTCGAGCGCCCCGACTGGCTGGGTGAGGAGGTCAGCTTCGACCCGCGTTACTTCAACTCGGCGCTGGCCAGGGCTGGAACCGTTCCGCAGCGCTGAAGCAGCGGAGGCCTGGAGCACCCCTCGTCAGGGCCAGCGCTGAGATTGCCTGCGAAGGGCGCCTTTGGATCTCGAGGTGAACGTGACTCCGCGTTGGCTCAGGAGGTTATGCAACAAGCAACTCGAAATGCCCCTGACGTCAACTTGGGGTATCCCGGAAATAATTGCGGATAGCAGGTGGCCCCATGCAACCTTAAGCGCACTGGTTCAGGCCTCAGGCGGAGGGTGGCGATCACATGAACCGCCGCCCTCCGCCTGGGCACCGCGCTACCCTCCTGAGCATGGCTGCACCTCGCTCTTCCGCCGCGCTGCGCACCCGTGCCACACCAACCCACACCGACCTGGCCGAACTGCCATTCGAGCGGGCCTGCGCCGAGATCGCTATGCGTCACCACCTGAGTGAGCCGCACGCTTTCCAGCTGGCCCCCGGGGGCGCCACCCACCTGGTGCGGCTCTCGGATGGCCAGGCACTCTGTGGCCGTGGTCCTCAGGTCTACGCTGATGCGCCTCAGGTGACGGGACCGCTGAGCTGCCGCGCCTGCGTGCAGGCGGTGGCCCGGCGCCTGAAAAGCAGCCTGGGCCGCCGCGCCGCGCGCCACACACCCACCCGCTAAATCGCCCTTTCCCTCCACAACCCGTGTACTTACTGTCATCGGTGGCCACGCTGATGAAGGTCAGTCCAGGAATGAACGAGGCGTTGAAAAAGCACCTCGCGAGTGGAGCGTCGTGACGTGAGTCTGGTCAGGCACGTGGCTTTGACCGTTCCACCGCTCCTGGCACGGACGAAGCCCAGCCGGTCAAAAAGGAATCAGCAGATGAAGCAGTTGCCGGTACTCGTCGGAGGCGGGATTCGCATGACGGGTCGCCGCCCGGGCAGCCAATGCCCGGAATATTTCCTCGGTAGGCAGCTGGATGCTGGTGATGGTCAGCCTGTGGTCCCCAGGAAGATGAACTGTAGCAGCGGGCACGCTCATGCGGAAAGCGGGCACACCAGGTGCCCTCCGGGGCCACAAGCGTAAAGACGAAGAAAGCAGGCACGTGGCTGCCATTCTGCACCAGCGCCCAGGGCGGCAAGTCCCTGAATCGCACGGGCAGCAGTCTCCACCTTGGGCAGTTACAGGCCTGAAAGTGGACAACTTTCGCCTGCCCAGCAGCGCTCCAGACTCATCTCCCCCACCGATCCTGGCTGCGCAAACGCCTCAGGCAGGACCGGTGGAGAAGCAGAAGCTGCAGAGGAGCCCTGGAGGGCGCGCCGCTCTTCCCGCGCTCAAGCGGATTCGCGGTGGGCTCAGGCTCGAACCGGGCATTGCCGTCACCACCCCACAGCTCATGCTCTGGCGCGAGATAGTGTGACCATGCTTCCGCACCGTCTGATCGTGGTGGGCGCCTCCGCCGGCGGCACCCAGCCCCTGATCGACCTCGCCACCCACCTGCCCGCAGACTTCCCTGCGGCCATCTGCATCGTCACGCACATCCCGGCCTACACGCCCAGCCACCTGCCTGAAATTCTGAACCGGGCCGGACCACTCCCCGCCACGCATGCCCAGGACGGCGAGCCGATCCGACCTGGACACATCTACTGCGCCCCGGCCGAGCACCACCTGCTGACCGAGCATGGCTGCCTGCTCGTCCGCAAAGGCCCCAAGGAAAATCGTGCGCGCCCCGCTGTGGATGTCCTGTTCCGCTCTGCGGCGTACAGCGAGGGACCCAATGCGATCGGCGTGGTGCTCAGTGACATGCTCGACGACGGCACTTCCGGCCTGTGGAGCATCAAGCATTTTGGCGGCACCACCGTGGTGCAGGACCCGAAAGACGCCGAGCACGACTCAATGCCGCAAAGCGCCCTGACGCGGGTGGAGGTGGACCATGTCGTGCGCGTCGCAGACCTGGCGGCACTGCTCGACCGCCTGGCCCGTAACGTGCCCCGGCAGGCCGCCGCGGTGGACGACGCGACACGGGAGCGCACCAGGCGCGAGGTGCGGATCGCGCGCAGCGACAACGCGTTCCGGCAGGGCGTGATGGAGTTCGGGAAGGTGACCCCACAGACCTGCCCGGAGTGCGGCGGAGTGCTGGTGCAGATCAGCGAGAGCGGCTTCACCCGCTACCGCTGTCATACCGGACACGCGTACACCGGCGATACGCTGCTGGTGAGCGTCACCGAGCACATTGAGGAGACGCTATGGGCGACCTGCGCACTGTGGAAGAAGGCGTGATGCTGCTGGAGAATACCGGGACGGAACTTGCCGCGGCCGGCCACGTGCGCCTCGCGGAGGCGTACCGTCACAAAGCCCAGGAACTCGAGAGACGCTCCCGCCTGCTATTCACGGACGTGATGGAGAACGAGACCCTCAGCCGGGACCAGGTGGACTCGGATACGCACCGTACAGAGGGGTGACCCCTCAGCCGCCCGCAACCGGCACGGCGACGCTGAAAGGGCACGGACAGGTCCCTCCGGTCGATGCCCAGGCTGAGCCGAGGTGGAATCAGCGTGGGAGCTGAGACCACAAGGGGCGCCGCACGGGTGGCGGCCTGATACATCGGATGCAGTGGTCCCGGCTGGGGGCCATAGGCCTGGTTGTATGCCTGCGGGGACAGCCACCGGGCACCCTGGAGGTCGCCGGCATCCGGCACCCGGCGCCAGGTGTCAGCCTGCCGGTCAATCACGCCCACGCCCTCCGCCGAGCGCACGTACACCCGGTCGCCCTGAACGGTGAGTTCGTCGGCGTACATCAGCCGGGGCCGCTCCTCACCGTCAGTCTTCGCGGGCCCGACCACGAACGACTCATCCGGCGGAATTCGCGCGATCAGGGTGCACCCCGGGCTGACCGGCACGTTCTTGTAGCCGACGCTGGTATCCACGCCTGCACGGACCACGTACCGGTATTCGAGTGAGGCCGCGAAGCCGTACGCCAGGCTGGCGATCCAGGGGAGGAACAGGGCCACGACTACCGCGGCGTGCGCCCGCGGGTCAGACCGCGTCAGCCAGCGCACCAGTGCCCAGCAGCCGAGCCCCAGGAGCCCGAAGGCGAGCAACTGGATCAGACCCAGAATGAACAGCATGCTTCAGCGTGGCTGCTCAAGGGCAGCCAGACGTCCCAGCCGAGGGGATCCAGCCTGTCCTCACGGCGAAGGCCGCGGCCCCGGTGCAGTGCACAGGACCCTCGCTGGAAGCGCCCCTTCCGGCAGTGTGCGCGCGGGAGCACGCCCTTCGGGGACAGACGGGACAAGCGGCGCACCATTACCGAAGTTCCTGTCTCACCCCTCCCGACCATTTCACGGCGGATATGCCGCAGCTCAGGTGTCCAGATCCGCTTTCCTGATGGGCGTCAGGAAGCGCACGGCACCCGGCACGATGCTCGCCGTGAAGGGGGTCGTCTCCACGTGCAGCTCGCCGTCGTATTGCAGGGGAAAAGGATCGTCCGCCTCGACCGTCACCGTCTTGGCATCCAGGGTCTCCAGGTTCCCACTGAACATGGGATCTCCGAGATTCAGCTTGGCCCGAACCGAGTCAATGAGGTTGGGCACGAGACGCAGGATGTTCCCAGCCTTGATCAGCACCACCGTGAACTTGCCGTCGCTGGGACTGATGTCCGACGTGATCGGCAGGCGGTAATTGGCCATGCCGAAGTTCGCGACCATCACCCCGATGCCCTCGAAGGAGCGGGGCTCGCCATCAATGACGAGGTGGAAGGTGGTCTTGCTGGGATTGATCTGGCGCATCGCGCTCATGATGTACGCGAGTTCACCGTACTTCTCTTTGAGGTCTTCAGAGTCGCGGATCATCGCCGCGTCCGCTCCCGCGCCAGCGAGCATGGCGAAGCCGCTTTTCTCGCCTTTGACCTCAATCTCGCCCAGGTCCACCCGCACCGTGTGGCCTCCCGCCAGAACGGCCGCCAGTTCAACAGGGTCGTCCGGCAGATCGAGGTTCCTGGCGATCAGGTTGGCGGTGCCCGCCGGGTACGCGAGGATGGGCACGTCTTTATAACGCGCGGCGTACGCCAGGCTGCTCACCGTCCCGTCACCGCCCGCTCCGACCAGCAGATCGAAGTTCTTCAGATCGGCCACGTATTCGCTCATCGGCGTGTCCTTGACCAGTTCACGCTCAGTGACTTCGGCCCCGGCCTGCCGGACCAAGCGGACGAAATCGGGGAGGGCACTCTCTCCCTGGCCACTTTTGGGATTGAAGACCAGCAGCACCCGCTTGCCTGCCAGGGTGGAGAGGGAATCAGGGGCAACCGCAGCGGAAGTGGATGGATCGGTCATAAGTAACCCATTCATAGGCCAGAAGGGAAGCTGGCCGTGGTGGACGACTTCTGTGCTTCTTTAGGGTTCACGGATCCCAGGGGCCTCCGGGCCTTCTCGGGCACCCCAGAAACGTCATCCTGAACCTGATTCCTGCACCGCCTTCAAAGCGGCCCAGAAGACCCTCTGCACCCAACACGGCTTCAAGCTCCGCCATCAGGACCCGGTAGGGCCCCGCCTGCGCCACTTCGCCCATCAGCCCCAGACGCCAGATCTGCCCGGCGGTGTGTCCGATGCCTCCTCTACGAAAGGCGCAAATCCCAGAGGAGCCGAGGTCTCACCCACGGCCTGCCCACGGCAGTGCCTGCGTACGTCATGGGGCAGGCCTCGCCCTGTCCTGGGTGGTGTCATCCTTTCAGGCACGGTGTGAGCTGTGCGTCATCCCGCCACGGCCTGCAGCACACGGCGCTTTACCTCCTCTGCGCCGGCCTCGGCGTCCAGACCTGGTGTCAGTGCGTCCACCTCCACGACCGTGCCTTCGGGGAGGGCCCCCCTGAGGTACGTCACGGCCGAGAGGACCTCCTCGCGGTATACCGCTAGACGCTTCTCCACCGATTCAGGCGTGTCGTCCTCCCGGCCCCGGTGCAGCAGGCGCCGCATCACCTCGTTGTCGATCAGTTGAAGGTGCACCACCTTCAGGACAGGAAAGTCCAGCGAATCCAGGGGCCGGAGGAGGTGCTCCGCCGCGCCCACCTGCCGGGGATATCCATCCAGCGCCCAGCGCCCACCGCGCTTCGCGCAGGCGCCCGTCGTGCAGGGCACGCTTGCTGCGCATGGTGGGTTCACCAGTGGCGTCTGTGGCGCGTCATGGGTCAGGTTGGTCTTGAGGGTCGGTGATGGACCGAGGACCATCAGCTCTCCCCTGGGTGCATGAACGCGCAACTCCAGCATCTGGTGGGTATCCCCCATACGAAGAGCCCCCGGTGTCCGCAGAACTGCACCACCGTGACCCTGGTGCGTGCAGGGACACCCAAAGAGGTTGCAGATGCACAACGGAGAGACGGAGCTCCCGTGATGCTGCTCATGGTGGGTTCACCGCTCATGCCTGGCGACTGGTGGGCTGAGCTGGAGACAGCCCATCCACGCAGACATGCGATGAGCGGAACAACGCGGCTGAGTGCCATGCCCGGGTTGCGCTTCTTCCCGTGTCCATGATGGGTTCGAGGGTGGCGTCGGAGACTCGTCATGGGACGGACCGGACAGATCGTGCTGATGACGCACAGGGCTGTGCACTTCTCCGCCGGTGAGGAGACAAGCGTCCCTGCAGGGCGGCGCCACTGACCTGCAGATGGGCCACCCCCGCCAGCATGAGCAGCGCCGCAGTCACATCGTCCTGCGGGAGCGCGCAGTTCAGGTGAACCGTGCTCCGCCGTGCTGTCACGGAAATCCAGCACCGACCCGGCCGCTCAGCGCTTGTCACCCGACGGCAACTCACCGGCACGTGCATTCGATGCTGCCTGCATGCCGGACCGCTTCACCTCTCGTGCTCTTGCCGTCGAAGAACTCATCAACGTGGATACCTTCCTGATTGCCCTGGCCGACAGCGCGGACCAACCCACCCGCCTGCTGGAACTTCAGAAATCCCTGGTTGCCGACGAGGACGAGGAACACGACTTCGATTCGTACTGCCTGGTCGTGGACGGCGCCGCCACCCACTATGGCGGCGTGTTGGTCTGTCACCTGACGGCGCAGACCCTTCAATTGCAGCTGGATGAGCAGGCAGCAGACGTCCTGGAGACCGACGGCTTCGAGATCGCCCTTGATCTGAGCATGGTGGAATGGGCCGTGCTGCGCGCCGGTCTCATGCGGCTGTTCGAGGGTGGCCGTCTGGCGCCCGCCACGCTGGTGCTGGAATGAACGCCCTGTCCCTGGAGGACCCGCGCTGGGCTTCTTTGCAGCACGCCTACGGTTCGGCGGCCGATGTCCCTGAACTCCTGAAGGCGTTGGACGGAAATCCCGCGCCCCTGGATGGGAAAGCGGAACCCTGGTTCTCACTGTGGAGTGCCCTGTGCCACCAGGGAGACGTGAACACCGCCTCGTACGCCGCGCTGCCCTACCTGGTCATGGACGCCGCACGGGTACCGGCGCATGAACGGCTCGGGCATCTGCACCTCGCGGCGACAATCGTGGCACTGGGCCAGGCCGGGCGCTCCCCCGCCGTTCCAGGCGACCTGCTTGACGGCTTCCACGTGGGCGTCCGGCGCCTGGGTGAACTGGCGCTGGAGGCCCTGAGCGTCACGACGGTAGCCAGCGAGGAGGACCTGGGCGTGCTCCTCGGCGCTGTGGCAGTGACCAGGGGGCAGGCGCCCCTGGGGAATCTTCTGCTGCAGTGGCCCGGTGAGCTGGAATGCGAGGCGTGCGGTGGCCCAGTGACTCCGCTGAGCCAGGCCTACACCCTGGAGCATTGAGCCCCATTCACCCGGCCAAAGAAAGAAGGCGACCACCTGGGCCGCCTTGATGCTGACAAATATATGGTCTTATGCGGTATCCGTCAAGGTTATGCGGCCTGCGGTCGTGGACTTCTGAGTATGACGGGTGTCGCTCCCTCCTGACGCTTCACTCCTCACTCTCTCTGGCAGATGGCTCCACCGCTTCCACGCTCCACCCGCACCACTCCGTTGGCATCGACGACCAACGCAAAGCGGCCCCGATCCAGGATCTTGGTGCCGTCACTCCCTGTGAGGTGACCTGTGCCGAGATCGGTTACGGTCAAGGCGCCTGAACTCGTCCGATTGATGACGATGCGAGAGCGGAGCCTGTCAGTGAAGGTCGTACCGGCGTCACCCTGGTAGGTGCCGGTGAAGAGGAGTCTCTCGTGAATATGTCTTCCCCCGTTGGCGTCCGTGACCACACTCCGCTGTCCGGTAACGGTGGTGGTTCCCGTGATCATCTCTCCAGTGCAGGGGCTCTCGAAGGTGAACGTCTGCGTTCTGGAGATGGGGATGACCGTCCGCTCCGCCTGAGTGGCCAGGGTTGGGGCAGACGACTGGGCGGCGAGGTCCGTCTGGCCGCAGGCGGCGAGGGTACTCAGGGCGAGAGTGGCAGCGATGGCGCGGATGTTCATCGGCAATCTCCTTTGGGCCTGCCTGACAGGCGGTGAGTCAACGAAGCTGGCATCAATCGTGTTCACCGCGTATCGCACTGCCCCAGGTCATTCAGATGCCAGGGGACGGGGACTCAGACCACCAGTCTGAGCAGGACAGGAAGTGAGCGGGCGTGACCCATCACTCGTTAAAGGAAGCTTTAGAAAAGTGTACAGGACAGCGGCTGGTAGCAGGAAAAATGCCTACCGATATCCGTCGCTCATTTCTAGGCACCGGGGCAAAAGCCGGAATGACAACCCGCAGATAGCCAACCTCAAAGCGTCATTACCCTGAACCCAACACCCAACCTATTCCTGCTCGCTTTGCTGCGCCTGAAAGGCACCGTCCTGCTCATGTGCCCAGCTCTCCTCCAGCGCGACACCCAAGATCTTCAGTCGGCCGGGCCACGCCATCCGGCGCGATGTGAGATTGACAGCCACCAGATCAGCCGCGATAAAAGGATGACCAGGGGCCTGCCCAGCAGGGATATGACCGTGTCGCCCATGCTCTGCTCGCCGCTGGACGGCGCCGGATGCCCTCACGTGCCCTCACGAACAGACAGCGGAGCAGACCTGGGATACGCCCCGAGTCAGACATGCGGCTGGGCGCCGAGAGCATGGCCCCGAAAGACCCGAGCAACCACGAGGACAGGCTGCGCAGCGAAGTGCTGCTGACACTCAAATCCGAACTCATCGAGGCGGCCTTCAACCTGCTGCACCAGGTGGCCCAGGAGCTCGCCGAGCGTCCGTCCGAAGTTCCGTCCAGACTCCTTCCACGCGGCCTGAGTCCTCAACACAGCCCTGAAGCAGGAGAATCAGGCATGACCACGCCTTCCGTAACCCTGAACCTGCGCTGCACCCCTGAAGCCTACGCCGCCCTGCGCGCCGTGGCGGCGCTGATGCCGGGTGTGCAGATCGAAGAAGCAGACGTGGCCACCACCGCCTCTGTCGGCACTGCTCCCACAGCTAACCCCTCCCTCAGCCAAGCGTCTGCCGTCTCGGCGCTCGACTGGTTGCCGCAGCTTGATCACGCGCGCACGGGCCTGCTTCCGGTGCTCTCCCCTGCCGCCGGCGAGCGCTGCACGCACCTGACCGCCCACTCCGACGGCAGCGCCAACCCCAACCCCGGGCGTGGTGGCGCGGCGCTGGTCACCAGCACCCTGGCCCTCGGCTGGCCGGCGGCGCACGCCACCAATAACGAGATGGAGCTGCTCGCCGCCCTGGGCGCTCTGCGCCTGGCAGCTGCGACCCCCGAGGTGCGCGAGCTGACGCTGCACTCGGACTCGAAGTACGTCGTCGACGGCATGGTCAACTGGATGCCCGGCTGGGTCAAGAAAGGCTGGCGGCGCGCCGGCGGCGCCATCGAGAACCTCGCGCTGTGGCAGGCGCTGCACGCCCAGCAGCAGGCCCTCGAAGCGGCTGGGATCATGATCCGCTTCGTGTGGGTCAAAGCCCACGCCAGTGACGCCAGCAACAACCGCGCCGACGAGCTCGCGGCCCTGGCCGGAGTCAGCCAGACGCTGGTTGACCGCCCGGTACACTGACGCGGTGGGATCCCGGGTGATGAGCTCTTCCTGGTGCGCCCAGCGGAAGATCGCGCGTCGGGTACGCATGACGGCATGTTCTCCGCTGGGTTGTCACCCGCGGGAGGTGCGCAGCCACACCTGGAAGTCCTGCCGCAGCCCGCGGGTCACGAGGTCCGCGTCGGGTTCGAAGAGCGACTGACAACTGCGCCAAAGGCTCTGCTCCTGTGAAGTGGTCGGCACGACCAGCGCAGGTGACCTGGCTGCTCTCCCCAGGGATCGGCCGGGAGGACACGAATCTGGGGACCTGAAGATCACGGCCGGGGATGGATATGGGTCAGGATGGCATGACAACCAGGCCGGTACCGTGCAGCTCAGTCGCTGGCTGCTGCCCCCTGCACCTCGTCCCCTTCACCACGCGCCCGCAGGTAACCCACGAGGGTGAGGAGGGCCGCGAACACCCCCAGTACCGCCACCGCCGGCGCGAGGCCCACCGCACCCATCAGCACCGCGGCCAGACTAACTCCCGCCGGCCGCAGCCCCTGGCCCACCAGGATGCGGGCGCTGTACACCCGCCCGCGCACCTCCTCCGGCGTGAGCCGGGCGAACATCGTCCCCACCATCACATTCAGCGGACCGAAGCACAGGCCCATCAGCAGCGCGAGGACCAGCGCCACCCCCAACGAGGGGGCGTACGCCACCCCGACGATGCACAGCGCGGGACCGACGCAGCCCAGTACGATCCAGTTCAAAGGATGGCGGCTGACGCGGCGCCCCATCCAGATCACCATGCCCAGTTCCGCCACTGCCAGGATCGAACCCAGCAGACCGACCCCCAGCGCACCACGGCTGTCGGCGCGCACCCAGGACAGCACCGCGGGCAGTTCCACCCCCACCATCAGGCGGTCAGCAATCCGGGGCAGGAAAATGGCGACGTAGGGCTCCATGGCGAAATTCACGCTGGCCAGCCCCAGCAGCGTCGCCCAGAGTGGAGGCCGCGCCAGGACGAACGCGAAGCCGAACCGGGTCCGCGCCCACCAGGCGGTCAGACCCTGCCCGCCGTCCTGGGCGCGGGTGACCGCGGGAAAGCGCACGAGCGAGTAGGCGATCAGGGCCACGACGAAGGTGGCCGCATTCACCCACATCACCCCGGGCGCGCCGATGCTCGCCACCAGGAAGCCAGCGCTGATGGGCGCGAGCAGACCGCTGGTGGTCCAAGTGAGGTTGAACAGGGCCTGGATGCCCTGTAACCGGTCTGCAGACACGAAGGTGGGCAGGGAGGCCTGCTGCGCCGGGAAGATCACGCTTCCGGTAAAGCCCGTCAGGGCCGCGATGAAGACCAGGGCCGGGAACGAGAGCAGGTCCAGGCCGTGCAGCAGCGGAATCAGGCTGATCCAGATGGCGCTCAGCCCGTTGGAAATCTGAAGGATGCGGCGGCGGTCCCACACGTCGGTGTAACTGGCCAGGCTGACGGTCCCGAGCAGCATCGCCGCCGTCCAGGCACCGATCACGGTGCCCGACAGGGCAGGTGAGTTCGGGTAGAGGCGGTACAGGAACCAGGCCAGGGCGATGAAGGTAAGGCCGTTACCGAAAGCGTTGATGCTTTCGCCGATCCACAGGATCAGGATGCGGCGGTCGCGGAGCAGGGAGAACATAGGGAGACCTCGGCGCGGGTGACGCGGGCCCCAGGATACGCACGGACCGCCTGGTGAGCGTCCCGTTGTCATGAACGTGCGATCAGGAAGGGCGTCAGCCTGAGGACCCAGACGATCAATGCGGGATGAGGACCGCCTGGGCGCAGACCAGCACGAGAGCTCAGGAACACCCTGGTTCAATGGGGTTCCTGAGCTTCAGGCGTGGACCGCCCCACAAGGGCCAGGGAACGGCGTCACGGCTGGACATACAGCCGTACTCCTGGCGAGAGTGGTAGACCCGTTCCAGGGCCCGCACGGGCACCCTACGGGCTCGGTCGGGAAGGAGCCAATGGGTGCGCCAGCATGACCCGCTGGTGGGCACATCCCAGATAGACCTCACCCGCTATCTGGACCCAGGATTTACCCGATCAAGGCGTGCTGGCCCCTCCTGTTCCGCGCCCAGTCCACCTCACCGCTTCTTTCCAAGATGGTCGACCGGACTTGAACGCAGGTGCTTGTTCTGCAGGTCGTCCGGCAGGAAGCGGACATAGCGCCGCACCATCTCCAGCGAGGTGTGCCCCATGATCTGCTGCAGCGAGAACATGTCCCCGCCGTTGCGCAGGTACTGGGTGGCAAAGCCGTGGCGCCAGGCGTGCGGTGCGGTATGGGCGCGCGGCAGGCCGGCCGTGCTGGCGACCTTGCACATCAGGTGTGTCAGCACGCCGCGGGTCATGGGTTCACCCGTGCGGCTGAGGAACATCTCCCGGACATGCGGCACCACCGGCCGGCGCTCCTTACGCTCGTAGGCGTTCATGGCCTTGGCGGTCTTCACGCCCATCGGCACCACCCGCGCTTTCTGCCGCTTGGCGGTCTCCGCGCGGACGGTGATCAGGCCGGTCTCCATGTTCACGTCCTCGACCCGCAGCGCGATGACCTCCCCGAGGCGCAGGCCGGTGTCGTACAGGCACAGCAGCAGCGCGCGGTTACGCAGTGGCTGCGGCATGCCGGTCGCCACCCGCAGGCAGCGCTCCACCTCGTCCGGCTGCACGGCAGGCGGGTGCTCCTGCGGCAGGGTGGGCAGGCGCAATTTCGCGGTGGGATCCCGGGCGATCAGCTCCTCCTCGTGCGCCCAGCGGAAGGTTGCGCGCAGGCCGCGCATGACGGCATGCTCCCCGCCGGGCTGCAGCCCGCGGGAGGTGCGCAGCCACAGCTGGAATTCCTGCAGCAGTCCGCGGGTCACGAGGTCAGCGTCGGGTTCGAGGTCCTGCTCGTGCAGGAATTTCTCGAGTGGTTCAAGGGCGAAGCGGTAGAACTCGATGGTGGCGGGGCTGCGCCGGAGTGCGGCGAGGTGGCGGGCGTGCATTCGATGCAGGGTGTCGAGCTTCATGGAATTCCCCCCGCAAGGGCATTTCCGGGCATCTGGGCGTACACCGACTGTCGGGAAATTCCCGCACTTGATTCGCTGGCGCCCCGGCCTGGAAGCTAAAGCAAAAACCCATGCTGGCGCATGGGCTTGAGCTTTTTCTGGTGCCGGTGAGGGGACTCGAACCCCTACGGTTTCCCGCTCGATTTTGAGTCGAGTGCGTCTACCAATTCCGCCACACCGGCACACACGGGGATGACCGTGGGGAATGGTAGCGCGGGTCTGGCGCCGGGTCAAACGTGTGTTACCGGAGCAAGGCCAATCCGGTGACCAATGTCGCGCCGCATCTGTGCGCCAGGAAACTGTATCTGGTCTGCCATCGAATAGGCGGCGCCCAGTGCCTCCTGGAGGGAAGCTGCGGTTGCAGTCACTGCAAGGACGCGGCCCCCGCTGCTTACCAGCGCTCCACCGGCCAGCCGGGTGCCAGCGTGGAAGACCGTGACCCCGGAAGAGTCTGGGGGAAGGGTGATGGGAATGTCGCGCACGGGCTCAGCCGGGTATCCGGGTGCCGCGAGGATCACGACGGCACTGGCCTCCTGACGAAACCGCACCGTGTCCGGGTCCAACCGACCCATGGCTGCGTCCAGGGCGTGCTGCACGAGGTCACTTGCCAGCAGGGGCAGGACCGCCTCGGCTTCCGGATCACCAAAGCGGGCATTGAATTCCACCACCTTGGGCCCCTGTGGGGTGAGCATCAGCCCGGCGTAAAGCACACCTCGAAAAGGCAGGCCCTCGGCTGCCATGCCCTGCAGGGTCGGGGTGATGATCTTCTCACGGATGACATCCAGCACGCTGTCAGGCACGGGGAACGGGCAGATTACGCCCATGCCGCCCGTCATGGGGCCGGTGTCACCATCGAAAATAGTCTTGTGGTCCTGACTTGGGGGTGTCAGGGCATAGTGCTCCCCGTCCGTCAGGGCCAGGATCGTGACCTCCTGCCCGGTCATGAAGTCTTCGATCACGGCCTGAGCCCCCGGCTCCGCGAAGATGTCATGGAGCGCCGCCTCAGCCTCCTGCTGGCTGAGCGCGATGGTTACGCCTTTCCCGGCCTTGAGCCCAGCGTCCTTGACCACAATAGGTGTGGGTAGGTCACGCACATGGGCCAGCGAAGCCTCCAGGTTGCCGAAAGTCAGGTGATGCGCGGTAGGAATCCCATGCCGGGCCATGAATGCCTTGCTCCAGGCCTTGTCTCCTTCCAGACGGCTGGCGGCCTGGGTGGGGCCAAACGCAGGAATGCCCAGAGCCGTGCAGGCATCAACCACGCCAGCGGCGAGGTAAGCCTCCGGCCCGACAATCACCAGATCCACGGCCTCCTGCTGGGCCAGTCGGGCCAGGGAGGCGGCGTCCTGCGCACTGTGAAGAACACGCGCCTGCCGGGCTATGCCAGGATTACCCGGAGTACACAACACCTCATGACCGTGGCGCGCGCACGCAGCCACAATGGCGTGCTCGCGGCCACCGCCGCCAATAATCAGAACGCGCATCAGGCCTCTCCCCTTCCTCTGCGGGCGGTCTGGAGCTGCCAATAGCGCATCAGGCCCTGAACACTCATCCAGGGCGGGCAGGCGAACTCATAGCGCTGCGGCAGTTCAGCAGCCTCGGCCGACAATTCGTCGAGCAGAACTTCAGTGAACTGCTCGGAAATGGCCTCGAACCCCTGGCCGCGCTCCATTCCCTCCAGGACGCGGCTGGCGTCAAGTTCCATGGTGCGCAGGAGGCCGTCCCAATGTGCGGCCTGCTGCGGGTGAGCTCCGAAGTGGGCCAGATGCAGTGTGCGGGCATCCAGATCCCGCAGCATGGAGATACTCTGGCGCCAATCGCCGAGCTGAATATCCGGCGGAGGCGTCGGCGCCCGTGGGGTCTGACGGAAGTCGAGTCGGATTCCGCCCACGTCGCCGACAAACAGATCGTCTCCGATGTGATAGGTCACGTGGTGTACGGCATGCCCCGGGGTATACAGCACCCGCACTTCGGCCTGCCCCAATCGCAGGGTCTGCTCGCCTTCCAGGGAAACCAGCCGGTCCGGATCGATGGGCAGCATCGGACCCCACAGGCGGTCCATCTGGTCGCCGTAGATCTGGGTGGCGCTGGCCACCAGCCGTTCAGGTCTGGCAAGGTGACCGGCGCCGCGTTCATGGACGTACACCTTCGCCCGTGGCACGTGGGCAAGCAGGGTGCCTGCCGCCCCCGCGTGATCGAAATGGATATGGGTCAGCAGTACGTGGCGGACATCGTTCAGCTCCGCCCCCAGGGTATTCAGTCCGGCCTCAAGCGCTCCCAAAGTGCTGCCTGGGCCAGGATCGACGATGGCCAGTCCGTCTCCCGTATCCAGGACATGGGCCGCAATGACGCCCGGAGTGTCCTGAAACTGCAGGTCAATCAGCTGCGGTCCGTTCATGCTCTTCCCGTCAGTCGCGCCAGGGCCAGCAGCATCGCTGCCATGTACTGGACCGCCGCGAACATACGGATCACCCGGATATTTTCAGCCGCCTTCAACGGACCGAACGACAGCGCGAGAATCAGGGTCGCACTGAGCAGAATGAACACCACCACCAACCAGAGAACCATGCCCAGAAGTGTAGCAATCCACATTCCAGCGGCCCCGCACCTTGACTGGCACGGCGCAGGTCCTGAGAAGAGGCCTTGTCGTGGACTCAGATCGGCGGTCGCGCGCTGAGCTGAATCATGGCGTCCCAGCTGTCCGGCTGCTGCGGATCGTCCAGCGCCGCCTTGTTTCGCCCGGTAAACCCGCATTTCTGGCACTGGTGCACGATCAGCCAGCCTTTCTTGCCACTCTGCTCTACTGCCACCGGCCGCATCAGCCCGTGGCAGGTGCTGGCCCGGTCCCCCGGGTTGATATCCACGTGCTTGCTGTGCAGGCACGCGGGGCAATGGTTGCGCACACTGCCGTTCTGGAGCGGCTGGACCTGGGCGCCGCAGTGTCCGCAGGTGAACGGGTTGTTGGTGCCCTGCACCATAAACCGGCGCCCCCCGCCCTCCGGGCCCCCGGTCATGGGACCTTCCGGCCGGCGCTCCTGCGGCGCGCGGCCCAGCGGCTGTCGAGAAACGACCGGATGCTGGGAATGGCCACCAGACAGCACGCCAGCAACAGAAATCCGATTCCGGCAGCACTGACCAGCCAGCCCATCCAGGAACTGGTGCCGGCCAGCATACCCACGACAAACACCACCAGACCGGTAAAAATGCTGAACGACACGGTCAGTCGCCAGGCCCACACGCTACCGCGCCACACCAGCCCCAGCAGCACCGCCGTGGCGCAGGTGTACAGGACGTTCTGGGCAAACAGGGCAGTCTCGCCCTGCAGCAGCCGGCCCAGGAAGGGAGTACTCGACAGGGTAAACAGGCCCCACAGCACCACCAGGGTCGGGACCCGGCCGGCGTCAGCCAGAGCCGGATCGAAAGGGCTGTCCGGTCTGGACCCCAGTTCGGGTGGTGAAGGGGACTGTTGAGGCGTCACCCGTCTATTTCAGCACGGGTCCGGAGCGGACAGCGGGACGAATCTCACCGGACATGCACCGGGTAGGAACTCAGGGCCGCAACCAGGACGGAAGGGTCAGCGGGCGGCTCCGGCCCCACTCGAAATCAAAGGTGCGCTGCGCCGCCGCAAGGGCAGCAGGGTCACTGGTGGCCAACGTGTATTCGTTCAGGCCGCGGTCTCCAAAAGACGAGAAGTGCAGGTTCTGGCTGCCGACCGTCAGCATCTGCCCGTCGATCAGGGCAGCCTTGGAATGCAACCCCCCATCGGTCCCGGACCAGCGGGCCTGCACGTGGTGCTGCAGGCCGAGGGGTTTCAGGGCCGCCTGAGCACCTGCAAGGAATGCCAGCGTCTCCAGTTGCAGTACTGGGTCGTAGTCCACGACCAGCCGTACCTGCACTCCGCGCTCGCGCACGGCACCGACAATGGCGTGCCATACCGGTAGATGCTCGGCCGGGAAGGGACAGCCGCCCGGGGCAAGCAGGCTCAGGCTGCACCGCAATGTGCCGCTGACCTGAGACTGCATCAGGTCAATGCGGGTCTGCGCTGCGCCAAACAGTGCACTCACGGCGTCGTCGGCACCCATGTATCCGGAACGCCGGTACAGGCCATACACCCGAGAGGACCCGGCGGGGACAGGCGGACTGGTCCAGACCAAGGGAAACGAAGCCACATCAGAAACCAGCGCGCAGCGCTTCAAAGTGGCGGGGGTGACGCTTCCGGGGCAGTGGAGTTGCCGGCTATGCAACCAGGCGTCCCGGAACGCCGCCACTGCATGCCGGGCCACCGGGCCGCGCACCCGCAGCGCGAGGTCGGTCAGGTCGCGGCCACCCCGGGTGCGCAGAGGAACATGAAACCAGCTGATGTTGTAGCCGCCGGCAGACACGTCCTCGCCGTCCACGATCAGCAGCTTGGCATGGTCGTGCGGCGCAAAGTAGGTGTAGTTGGCCAGTTCCAGTGTCCAGCCGGGAACGGTGTCGCCGGCCAGTGGCACGCCGGCCAGCAGCAGATGCCTCGCGGCACTGTAAACGCTGGATTCCGGATTCAGCAGGCTGTCAACCCGCACCGAGTTGCCCAGCAGCAGGCGCACGGTGACTCCCTGCGGGTGGCGCTCGGGGTGGTCACGGACATCCTGGCGCAGCTCCGCGATGGCCTGGGCGATCAGCGCACCCGGCGCCGGAGTAGTCCGGCCCGGCTGATCGTCGTCCCAGATCATGTTTTCCAGCAGAACCTCCCGCCGAGCCCCACGAATGGAATCCGCCAGCACCTCGTAGGCTCCCAGCGGTCCACTGGCCTGGGAGGGATTGAGAGGTCCGGCATCCGGAAAATGCACCAGTGACGTAAAGGCGTTGCCACAGCTCAATGCGGCCCCCTGACCCTCCAGATGGTCGTACAGGATCCGGTCCAGTGGGGCATCCGGCCGGGGACAGGGCCCCATCACACCCAGCCCGTCCAGGGCGCGCCGGTTGGGTGGAGGCAAGGGTTCGCGGGGCACCTGAAAGTTTCCTATCTGCACAGTGCGGACCCCGGCCGGAACGGCAGGCTCAGGTCGCTGTGCGCCGGCTCCGACCCACAGACCCAACAGAGCAGCGCACACCAGATATCGTCCTGGACGTGGAATCAGGTGTGCACGGCGCCACAGCATCGCGCCTCAGCCTAGTAGGGGCGCCGTACGGGCACCTTCACGATTCCTGCTAGCCTGCCCTCATGACCAGCATGAAGGTGATCAGCGTGAATGTGGGGCAGCCAACGGCCCTGCAGGTGGGCAACCGCACCAAGGTCACCGGCATCGTGAAGCACGCGGTGCCGGGCCGGGTCCGCTTTACGCCCGCCGGTCTGGAAGGCGACCGCGTCATGGACCGGCAGCACCACGGCGGAGCCGATCAGGCGGTCTACGTCTACACCCGCGAGGACTACGACGTCTGGGCCGAGCGGATGGGCGCCGAGCAGGTTCCGGGAACCTTCGGCGAGAACCTGGTGGTCAGCGGCCTGGAATCCGCCCGGATGCGGGTCGGAGACCGGCTGGAACTGCGCGGACCGGAGGCCGAGGTGGTCGTGCTGGAAGTTACTGCGCCCCGCATTCCCTGCGGCACCCTGGGAGCCCACATGGGCGACGCCGGCTTCGTCAAGCGGTTTGCCCGCGAACGCCGGCCCGGCTTCTATGCGCGGGTTCTGGCCGGAGGCACGGTGGGACGGGGCGATACGGTGATGTACCTCCCCGGTGATCCGCTGGCACCGACGGTAGGCGATCTGTTCGACATGGTGTACGACAAGGTGCCCGAGGCCGAACGCCTGAACGCCTTCCTGACCTATCCGGTGGCCGAACGGTTCCGCGAAAACATCGAAGAACGACTGGCTGAGCTGCGCCGGTAAGTTTAACGGGAAGGGGCCCGCACGCTGGACTGCGCGGGCCCCTTCTCATCGCTTCAGGCGCGGAGTTTCTCTCCGTAGTACTGCCTCAGCTTGGCGACCTTGGGCGCAATGACCGCCCGGCAGTAGCCGGCGTTCGGATTGTTGGCGTAGTAATCCTGATGGTAGTCCTCGGCCACGAAGAACTCAGAGGCCGGTTCGATGCTGGTCGCGATAGGCGCCTCGAAAATATTCTGCGCGTCCAGATCGGCGATCATGTCGCGGGTCTCGCGTTCCTGCTCCGGTGTGAGCGGAAAAACAGCGCTGCGGTACTGCGTCCCGACGTCGGCCCCCTGCTGGTTGAGTGTGGTCGGATCATGGGTGGCGAAAAACAGGCCCAGCAGATCGCGGAAACTGACCTGGGCCGGGTCGAAGCTCACCCGCACCGCCTCGGCATAGCCGGTCGTGCCACTGCATACGCTGCGGTAGTCCGGCCGTGCGGTATGGCCGCCGATATACCCGCTCTCTACCCTGTGCACGCCGTGCAGATCCTTCATCACAGCCTCGGTGCACCAGAAGCAGCCTCCGGCGAGAATGGCCTGCTGCATGCCCTGCTTTACGGTCTCGGTCATGGCAGCATTCTGGCGCGTGGTGGACAGCAGCACTCCGCGGGCCTCACCATTGCCGCGCCGATATTAACGAACCAGGAAGAGCCGGGCCGCCACGAGCAGCACGATCAGGGCGTACATGACCTTCACGAAGCCGCTGCCGCGCAGCATAGCCATCCGCGCGCCCACGACCGCCCCCAGGGCATTGGCCACCCCCATCGGCAGGCCGATCCACCAGACCATCTGGCCACCGATCAGGAAAAACAGAAACGCGCCCAGGTTGGTAGCGAAGTTGATGGTGCGGGCGTTTCCGCTGGAGCGGACCAGGTTAAAGCCCACCAGGGCAAACAGAAACATCAAAAAAGTGCCGGTACCCGGCCCCAGGAAGCCGTCGTAGAGCCCGATCACGAATGCGCCCGGCAGCGTCAGGGCCAGCACCCGGCCGGTCAGTCCGGGATACCGGTCTTCCATGCCGAAGCGTTTGTTGGCCAGCACCAGCGCGCCTACCCCGAGAATCACCACGCCGACCAGGGTGCGAAAGGCGTCCGGGTCGATAAAGTGCACCAGGTACGCACCCAGCGCGCTTCCTGCCAGCGCCAGCGGAATCAGCCGCAGCACCAGTGCGCGGTCGACATGGCCCTTGCGCCAGTACTGCACCGTGGCGCTGCCGGAGCCGAAGATGGCCAGCAGCTTGTTGGTGGCCACCGCCTGCGCGGGGCTGAGGCCCATGAAAAACAGCGTAGGCAGGGTGATGGTGCCGCCACCACCGGCGACCGCGTCAATGAATCCAGCCAGGAAGGCAAGTGGAAGACCGTAAAGAAGCACTTCGGGGCCGGGCACGACCAGGACTGTAGCAGGCGTCCGGTCTGGGGGCGCCGCACCGGCACGACCGTGTCTGGCCTGCCCGCTGCGGGAGGCGAAAAACGCGTGCTAGCCTCGCCTCATGAGTGACCGTGCCGTGAGCGAAACCCCGCCGCCCCTGTTCGATACGGCGGTGGTCGCAGGCGTGGGGCTGATCGGGGGCAGTGTGGCCCTCGGCCTGCGCCAGCGGTTTCTGGCCCGCCGCGTGGTGGGTCTGGACGCCAGTATGGATGTGCTGCGCGAGGCCGAAGCGCTGGGTGTGGTGGACGAGGTTCGGGCTGGTCCCGGTGAGTGGCTGCGCGAGGCTGACCTGGTGGTTCTGGCCGCCCCCATGCGCGCCCTGGAACCGCTGGCCCGAGAACTGGCGCCCTTCCTGAATCCCGGCGCCCTGGTGACCGATGTCGGCAGCGTCAAAAGCGGGATCGCGGCAGAAATGGAACGGCTGGGCGTGCGCCACTTCGTGCCGGGCCACCCCATGGCCGGCAGCGAGCGCGGCGGGGTAACACACGCACGGGCCGCCCTGCTGGAAAACGCCGTGTGGGTACTGACGCCCACCGATCACACCCCGTTGACCGCGCTGAGCCGCGCCCGCTCACTGGTCGAGCACCTGGGGGCAGCACCCGTGGTGATGCCTCCAGCCGCCCACGACGATCTGGTGGCCACCATCAGCCACCTGCCGTACCTGGCGAGTCTGGCGCTGACACATATGGTGGCGCGCGACGAACGCCTGAGCCTGCTGGCAGCCGGGGGATTCCGGGACCTGACCCGGGTGGCCAGCGGCGACCCACGCATGAGCCGCGACATGATCGTGGAGAACAAGGAGGCGCTCCGGTTCGCGCTCGAACGGTTCCGTCGTCAGCTCGAACGCCTGGACGCGGACCTCGACGAGCCCGAGGAACTTCTGGCCGCCGCCTACGAGGGCAAGCGCACCCGCGACAGCCTGCCGGTGGTCAAACGCAGCCTGCTGCCCCAGAAACACGATCTGGTGGTGGCGGTGCCGGACCGGCCCAACCAGATCGGAGCGGTGACCCAGGCGCTTGGGGCCGAAGGGGTCAACATCAAGGACATCGAGGTCCTGGCCATCCGCGAGGAAGGAGGTGCGCTCCGGCTCGGACTGGAAAGCCCCGAGGAAGTGCAGCGCGCGGCAGGCATCCTGACTGACGTGGGCTTCGAGGTGAGGGGACGTTCCTGACCCACGGACATTTCACCTCATGGTCCCCTCTGACGTGGCATGCTCGGGCGATGTGCCTCTTTTGCGCGGCAGGTCTCCATGACTGACGCCCCCTCCCCCGCTTCAGTTCCCAGTGCCCCGACCACTTCTGACCGCCTGAGCGCCATCGATGTGTTCCGGGGCCTGACCATCCTGGAAGTCGTCGGACACCACGCGAGTGGTCTGGCGCTGCGGCACGCCACCCCGGGCAGCCTCACCCACGAGGCACTGACGGTGCTGAACCGCACCCTGCATTTTGCGGTGCCGGCGTTCGTGTTTCTGTCCTGCGTGGTCCTGACTAACAGCCTGCTGCGGCGATTCGAGCCGCGTCAGTACTACTGGCGGCGCCTGACCCGGGGAGGGTGGCCGTACCTGCTGTGGAGTGTGCTGTATATCCTCTGGTACGTCTGGACCGGGCAACGCGAGGCGACCAGCCTGGAAGATCCCCAGCGGTGGTGGACCTGGCTGGCGTACGGAAAGGGCAGCTACCACCTGTACTTCCTGCTGGTGGCGCTGGAGGTTTACCTGATCCTGCCTCTGCTGCTTCCTCTGGCACGCCGGCGGCCCAGCATCACGGTCGCCCTGCTGGTGGGGCTAGTAGCCCAGATCGGGGCCTACTTCCTGAACCGGGAGGTGCTGCACCTGCAGTTCCCGGCCAGCACCGCGCTGTGGTATGTGCTGCCCATCACACTGGGTGTAGCGGTCGGAGCACGCTTCAAGGAATTCGAGGACTGGTGGCGCCGACGGCGCATCATTCTGCTGCCGCTGCTGGCCGCTGCATATGCCCTGTACCTGCCGGTCGCCCTGGCATATGTGCGCGGAGAAAAAGTTACGCCACTGGTATACAGCGGTCTGAGCTGGACCTTTACAGCCCTGGTGGCTCTGGCCCTGATGGGGCTGGCGCACCGCCTGCAGCGTGGACCTGACCGGCTGCGGGTCGCGGTTGCCACACTGGGCACGGTCAGTCTGCAGATCTATCTGCTTCATCCGGCGGTGCTGCAGGCCCTGGAGCTGTGGCGGGCACCGCTCGGCGCCCCGCCTCTCATGCTGGCGCAGGTCGTCGTGTATGCCCTGATCGCTGTGCTGGTGCCGGCTGTGATCGGACGCGCGCTGCTGCGCACCCGCCTCAGTACAGGGTTGTTTGGCCGATGAACCAGCGTTCACGCCGTCAGGCCGCCGTCAGACGAAGCACGCTAGAGTGCGCGCCAGTGCAACTTTCCCGACGCTCTCTCCTCCTGACCCTGCTGCTGCCGTGGGCGCCTCTGGGCGCACAGGCTGCCACCACCACGCCTCCTCCGGCTGTCCCCGCCGCTCCAGGTGCCCCGGCCGGAACGGTCCGCACTGCCCAGCCCCTGGACGTGCTGGGCGTCCGGTCTTACCTGCTGGTGCCGGACCGGTGTCAGGTCATCGCCTGTCCCCTGGTCATCATGTCGCACCCCCGGGCCCAGGACGCTGACCGCATGGTCCGCAGCCCGGGGATCCTGGCGCTCAGCGAAACCCTGCTCAAGGCCCGCTTTGCGGTGCTCCTCAGCGGTGACGGCGGCCCCACCACCTGGGGCAGTCCGGACGCCCTGGCCCAGGTGGCCCAGACACAGCTGGAAGCCACCGGGCGATTCAAGTGGAACAGCCGCACCTATGCCGTAGGACTCAGCATGGGCGGACTGATGGCGCTGCGCAGCGCCCTGCCGGGCAGTCCCTATCCGGTTCATGGTCTGGCCCTGATCGATGCCTGGACCGACCTGCGGGGCGCCTGGGGCACTGCCGTCAGCCGCCGGACCGAGATCAGCACCGCTTACCGGCTGACTGGTCCACCCCCAGCTGAACTGGACCCGCTGCAGCAGGCGCACCTTGCACCGATGCTGCCTCTGTTCGTGGCCGCCAGTCCCGATGATGCGACAGTGCCCCTGCGGTCCAACAGCGAGCGGCTATATGCACTGGCACAGCCAGGGCTCAGTGAATTCGTGACCTTAAGCGGCCCCCACCTGGGCGCCAACCGGTTTACGCCGGACATGGCGCGCCGCATCACCTCGTTTTTCCAGAGGCTTGAACTCGGCACGACCGCGCGCAAACGCTGAGTGTATGTAAAGAGGGAGGGGGATGGTCACAGCTCACATGTGACCATCCCCCTCCCTCTGTGTCCGCTCACATCGCGGCGGGAACCTCGATGCCGATCAGGTCCAGGGTTTCCTCGAAGGCACGGCGCAGGCGGCCGACTAGCGCCAGACGGGCTTCACGCAGGCCCGGCTCGGACTGCAGCACGTTGGTGGCGGGCTTACCCTGCCGGTCCTTGGCATTGAACCACGCGTTGAAGGCCGTAGCCAGGTCCAGCGCGTACTGCGCCACCACGTGCGGCGAGTGGACGCGCACGCTCTGGGCCACCACCTCGGGCAGGCGGGCAACCATCTTGGCCAGCGCCAGATCCACGTCCGGCAACGCGTCCCAGTCGGCGCCGCTGCCGTCGATGCTGTGGCCGGCTTCCTGGGCCTTGCGCAGAATGCTGGCGGCACGCACGGCGGCATATTGAACGTAGGGCGCCGTGTCGCCGTTCAGCGCCAGCGCCTGCTCCCAGCGGAAGTCGATCTTGCGGGTTGGCTCGGCCTTCAGCATCGCGAAGCGGATGGCGCCGATGCCGATGCGCCGGGCGATCTCGGCGGCATCTTCACGGGCCGCCAGATCGGGGTTCAGTTCGGTCAGGGCAGCCAGGGCACGTTTTTCTGCCTCGTCCATGGCGTCGTCAGCACTGACCACGATACCTTTGCGGCCACTGATGGTCTGACCTTCCAGGGTCACGAAGGCGTAGGACAGGTGAATGCTGCGGTCCTTCTTCTCCTGCTGGCCGGCCACGCCCAGGCTTGAGCGCACCACGGTCTGCGGGTGATCCTGGCGCGAGTCGATCACGTTGATGACCTCGTCGGCATGACCGAAGCGCCGCTGCAGGTCCGGCTCACCGTCCGGCGCGCTGGTCCAGACGGTCTTGCCATCCGGGTCGGTCATGAAGGGCCTGAACTTCATGCCCTCGAACAGGCCGAACTTCCAGAACTGGTACCCGATGTCCTTGGCAGCGTACATGGCCGTGCCGTCCGAACGGATCAGCACCACGTTGGGTTCTTCAAGCCCCGGCATGAATTCAGAAACGTCCATCACGAAGGCTCCGGCGTACTTGCCTTCAGTGGGGCGCGACGTGTAGCGGCTGCCTTCCAGGATGTTCATGGCCTGGGTCAGGAAACCGCTGCCCACCACGTCCGACTCCCAGTTCAGCAGGTCATAGCGGGCTCCCAGCCGGAAGCAGGTTTCCAGGTGGGCGCTCACGACCTTCTCGACCTCAGCGCGCAGCACGCCGGCCTCCAGGCGGTGCATGACGGCGCTGATGCCTTCCTCCAGGTCAGGCTTGGCCGGGTCGGCATTCAGGCGGACATAGCCTTCACCGAGCCAGTGGTCGTACTTGCGCAAGCCGTCCCATTCCCGGTGGTAGTGATTGATGGCAAACAGGGCCTCGGCAGCCTGCCGGCCGGTGTCGTCAATGTAATTCTGAACCTCGACCGTGTGGCCAGCGGCACGGAAAATCCGCGCCATGCTGTCGCCGAGCACCACATTGCGCAGGTGGCCCACGTGCAGTTCCTTGTTGGGGTTGACGCTGGTGTGCTCGATGACGACTTTCCCATCCAGGGCCGGCACGGCAAAGGGGTTTTCCACCACGCCGCGCACGAACATGGCCGTATCGAGGAAAAAGTTCAGGAACGGCCCGGTCGCCTCCACGCGCTTGATCCCTGCCGGAAGCTGCACGGTCTGCGCCAGCTGAGCAGCAATCTGGGCCGGGTTGCCGCCGGCGCTCTTGGCCATCTGAAATGCTGCCGGGGTGCCGTAATCGCCCGGCTTGGTGGCGGGGGTGTCCTGAATGGCCGCGTCCACCGGCATGCCCATGCTCTGGGCGGCGGCCTCCACAGCGGCTTTGAGTTGTGCCTTCAAGTCCATAGTCAGAGAGTCTATCGGGAATGGTGTGCCGGCTGCTCTTCTCGGCCAGCCTGCATACCCCGGTCGGCGTACCCAGCCTGAAAACCCCGGTATCTGGCCTGGCTATGAACCGACCAGATTGCCAGCTCTGGGACTGACTGTGGTGCCCGAACGATGTGCGTGTGCGGTTGACCCCAAGGGCAGCAGAACTGCCCATGTGGCTCGGGCCTGCAATACGGACCACATCCGAAAGCTCGCTTTTCAGAATCGGGCCGGACGCGTGATCGTCCTGCGAGCACTTACTGGCCGCCGGTCTCCACCCACGAGCGGCACCCATGGCAGAAGGTAAACCTCCCCGGAAGACGGAGTGGCCAGGGTGGGGCCGAGTCGCTCATGCGCCCCGGCTACGCTCGGAGTCATGAACCGACTGGCATCGGAATCCAGCCCGTACCTGTTGCAGCACAAGGACAACCCGGTGGACTGGTGGCCGTGGACTCCCGAGGCGTTTGCCGCAGCCCGGGAGCGCGATCTGCCGGTGCTGCTGTCGGTGGGGTACAGCACCTGTCACTGGTGCCACGTCATGGCCCACGAATCCTTCGAGGACGAGGTCACGGCCGCACAGATGAACGAGCATTTCGTGTGCATCAAGGTGGACCGTGAGGAGCGGCCGGACGTGGACGCCGTGTACATGGCCGCGACCCAGGCCATGACCGGACAGGGCGGCTGGCCCATGACTGTGTTTCTGACCCCGGAGGGCGAGCCGTTCTATGCCGGCACGTATTTTCCGCCGCAGGATGGCTACGGCCTGCCCAGCTTCCGGCGCCTGATGGCCAGTGTGGCCAATGCCTGGCACAACGACCGCGCCAAGCTGACCGGCAATGCCCGGGCCCTGACCGACCACGTCCGGGAAGCCAGCCGGCCCCGACCATCGCAGGGCGACCTGCCAGCCGACTTTCTGCAGGAGGCGCCGCACAAGCTCCGCAGCGTCTTTGATGCCGACCTGGGGGGGTTCGGCGGCGCGCCCAAGTTCCCGGCTCCAACCCTGCTGGAGTTCCTGCTGACCCGTCCCGAGGGCCGCGACATGGCGCTGCATACCCTGAAGCGAATGGCCGCAGGCGGCATCTACGACCAGCTCGGCGGTGGCTTTCACCGCTACAGCGTCGACGAGCGCTGGCTGGTGCCCCATTTCGAGAAGATGCTGTACGACAACGCGCAGCTCACGCGGGTGCTGCTCCAGGCCTACCAGCACACCGGCGACGAGGACTTTGCCCGCCTGGCGCGCGAGACCCTCACGTACCTGGAACGGGAGATGCTCTCACCCACCGGCGGGTTCTACAGCGCCCAGGACGCAGACACCCCCACCGACCATGGCGGAGTGGAGGGCCTGACCTTCACGTGGACTCCCGCTGAAATCCAAGAGGTGCTGGGAGAAGAGGCGTCCCTGATCGAGCGGGTCTACGGCGTGACCGAGCAGGGTAACTTCCTGGACCCCCACCGCCGGGAATACGGCAGCCGCAACGTGTTGCACCGGCCGGCTCCCCTGGACCGGCTGGCCCAGGACCTGGGTGAGGACCCGTCCACCTTGCATGCTCGTGTAGAACAGGTCCGCGCCCGCCTGCTCGAAGCGCGTGAGCAGCGGACCCAGCCGGGGACCGACGACAAGATTCTGACCTCCTGGAACGGGCTGGCTCTGGCGGCCTTCGCGGATGCCGCACGGGTGCTGGGAGAGCCCCGGTATCTCGAGATGGCCCGCCGGAACGTCGAATTTGTCACCCGCGAACTCAGGCTGCCCGATGGCACGCTGCGGCACACGTTCAAGGATGGACAGGCCAGAGTCGAGGGTCTTCTGGAGGACCACGCACTGTATGGCCTGGGGCTGGTCGCCCTGTTTCAGGCCGGCGGTGACCTGAGTCACCTGGAATGGGCCCAGGAACTCTGGACCGTGGTCCGGCGCGATTTCTGGAACGAGGAGGCCGGAGTCTTTCATTCCACGGGCGGTCAGGCCGAGACCCTGCTGTCGCGGCAGGTACAGGGCTTCGACTCGGCGGTGCTGTCGGACAATGCGGCGGCGGCCCTGCTGGCCCTGTGGATGCACCGCTACTTTGCCGACCAGGAGGCCGAGGCGATTGCCCGGCGCACCGTGCAGAGCTTCCGCACCGATATGCAGGCTGCTCCCTCGGGCTTCGGGGGCCTGTGGCGGGCTGCCGCGTTCCTGCAGGCACCACACACCGAGGTCGCCATACTGGGAACGGCTCCCGAGCGCGCTGCCCTCGAACGGGTGGCGGCCCGCTTTGCCCTGCCCTTCACGGCCCTGGCATTCACCGAGCCGGGAGGACGTCTGCCGGTGCTGGAAGAACGTGGCGGGGGCGGAACGGCCTATGTCTGCGTGAATCACGCCTGTCAGCTGCCTACGCAGGACCCCGTGGAGCTGGAAAAGCAGTTGGAAGGCCTTCCAAGCGCATAAGAAAGGGCGGCCACACCGCCGCCCTTCAACTGGAAATCTTGTCAGACCAGGGTCAATTCCCTGACCCCGTCCGGCGCCGCCACGAAGGCGCGCTCGGCCATGCCCAGGAAGAAGCCGGTTTCCACGACGCCCAGCGTGCCTTTCAACTGCCGCTCCAGGGCGGCTGGATCGAAGGACTCAGGCAGCTGGGCATCAAAGATGTAGTTGCCGTTGTCTGTCACGTAAGGTTGCGCTCCGGGCTGACGCAGCCTGCCCCCAAGCCCCATCGCCCTCAGACGCTCGATGGTGCTCAGAAACCCGAATTTTGCGATCTCTACGGGAACCGGCGCCTTCTCTCCGAGGTGGGTGACAGTCTTGGTGTGATCAGCGATCACGATAAAACGCCGGGCCTGGACCTCGGTCAGCTTCTCGCGAAGCAGGGCGCCGCCCAGGCCCTTGATCAGGTTCAGGTGCGGGTCGATCTCGTCAGCCCCGTCAATGGCAATGTCCAGGGGGCGGGGATCAAGCGGCTCGACCGGAATGCCAAGCTGCCGCGCCAGCTGATCGCTGGCCTCGCTGGTTGCCACGCCCACGATGTCGCGCAGTTCACCTTCCGAGAGTTTGCGTCCCAGTTCCTCGATGGCGTACTTGGCCGTGCTGCCCGTACCAAGGCCGACCCGCATGCCGCTCTGGACCAGGGCCGCCGCGCGAATGGCCGCCTCTTTTTTCAGCGCTTCAAGACTGCTCACGCTGCCGTTCCCTTCTCCTGGTGTTCCCGGATGGCCTGCGCGACGGCGTCGGCATGGCCCTCGACCTGGACCGCCAGCCATGACTTGACCAGTCGCCCATCTGGGCCGATCAGGAAGGTCTGCCGCTTGATCCCCTCGGTCACCTTGCCGTACAGCGTCTTGGGCCCATATGATCCGATGCTTTTCAGGAACCCGGCGTCCGGGTCGCTGAGCAGGGGAAACGGCAGGCTGTACTTCTCGGTAAACTGGGCATGACTGCTGGCATCGTCCCGGCTGACTCCCAGAATCACTGCCCCCAGGGATTTCAGCAGGGCATGATCGCGGAAATCGCAGGCTTCCTTGGTGCAGCCGGGCGTGTCGTCTTTGGGGTAGGTATACAGCACCACGTAACGGCCGGCGTACTGCGACAGACCATGCGCGGTTCCGTTCGCGTCGGGAAGGCTGAATTCAGGGAAGGACTCACCGGGCTGTATGCGTTGGGGTTCGGTCATGGCTCCAGGGTAGCGTGCAAGTGGAATTTTCTTTATTGTTCTCAGGCCACCCCGCGTATGCTGAAGGGCGTGAAGCTCGCGCCGTACATTGACCACACGCTCCTGAAAGCCACCGCCACCTCTGCTGATATCCGCGCCCTGTGTGCCGAAGCCCGCGAGCATTCCTTCTATGCGGTTTGCGTCAATCCAGTGTTTGTGCCGCAGGCCGTTGCCGAACTGGAGGGCAGCACGGTCAAGGTGGCCACCGTGTGCGGCTTTCCCCTGGGAGCCGTGTCCAGCGAGCAGAAAGCCGTCGAAGCGCGGCTGAGTGTGGAAGCCGGCGCACACGAGGTCGATATGGTCATCCATATCGGTGCGGCGCTGGAAGGCAGCTGGGACTCTGTGGAGGCTGATGTCCGTGCGGTGCGCCGCGCGATTCCCGAGCACGTGCTGAAGGTCATCATTGAGACCTGCTACCTGAGTGACGACCAGAAACGCGGCGCCACCGAGGCAGCCGTACGTGGCGGGGCGGACTTTGTGAAGACCAGCACCGGCTTCGGAACCGGTGGAGCGACGCCTGCAGATGTGGCCCTGATGCGCGACACCATTGCCGGTCGTGCCCAGATCAAGGCCGCTGGTGGGGTGCGCACCCCGGCTGACGCCCACGAGATGATCGCGGCGGGTGCCTCCCGCCTGGGCACCTCCGGCGGCGTGGCGCTGGTTTCCGGCGAGCAGAGCAGCGAGGGCTACTAATGCCTGCAGGGCATCCGGACGTGGTGCTGGCGTCCGGCAGTCCCAGACGGCGGGAACTGCTGGGAAGCCTGGGGGTGCCATTCCAGGTGGTGGTGAGCGGCGAGGACGAGGACAGCGCCGAAACCGATCCGGCGCGGCTGGCGGCAGAACTGGCGCTCCTGAAGGGCCGCTCGGTGGCTGGGCTGCACCCGGAAAGTGTGGTCCTGGCAGCGGACACGGTGGTGGCCTGCGAAGGTGTTCTGCTGGCCAAACCCGCTGACGTCGCCGAAAACGAGGCGTTTCTGCGCGTCCTGTCAGGCCGCAGCCACCAGGTGTTTACGGGCGTGGCAGCGCTGTGCGGCGCCGAGGAGCAGGTACAGGTGGCCCGGACTGACGTCACTTTCCGCCCGCTGACCGACGCTGAGATTTCCTTCTATGCGCGTAGCGGTGAGGGAATGGACAAGGCAGGCGGCTACGGTATTCAGGCGCTGGGAGCTTCACTCGTGTCAAGGGTCGAGGGCGAGTACACCAACGTGGTGGGCTTTCCGCTCAGCGTGGTGATCACGCTGCTGCGCCGCGCCGGGGTGCCGGTCTGGGGTGAGGTGCACGGCGCGTGAAGGAACGGCCCCGGCTCCTGCTGGTCTTCGTGGGCCTGCTGCTGATCAGTCTGATGATGCTGCGGTTTCAGGCGGTGGCGCCGACTGCCCTGCGCGCCTCTACGGCCCCGCTGACCCGGATCGGGGTAGTCACGGCGGACAATCTGCGCCGGGCCTATTCGACCCTGTTCGACGAACGTCGTCTGAATGCGGATCTGCGTAACCTCCAGGTGCAGAACGATGAGCTTCGGCAGCGCAACGAGATCCTGACCCGCGAGGTCACGCGCCTGCGCCAGCTGGAGAAGATCACGGCGACCCAGGCGCCCAACGCCCTGGGTATCGCGCAGGTCATCGCTGTGGACCCCAGTCCCCTGCTGGCGCGCCTGACTCTCAACAAGGGCAAACGTGACGGTGTGCGCCTGCGGATGCCTGTTACCGTACCGGGCGGACTGGTCGGGCAGGTCACGGGCGTCAGTGAGGGCCAGTCCACGGTGGTGGCCCTGGTGGATCCGGAAAGCAGTGTTGGGGTCACCCTGCAGGGCAGCAAGGGGGGCCGGGGGTTGGCCCATGGTCTGCCGCCGGACCGCCTGAAAGCCGAGTTTTCGCGCAGTGTGCCTGTCAAGAAAGGGGACGTTCTGGTGACCAGCAGTATCGGAGGGCTGTACCCGGTGGGAATCCGGGTCGGCACCGTAGAAAAGGTATTGCCCCTGGGGCCGAATGATGTCAACCGCAGCGTCATCGTGAAGCCGGCGGTGGACGTCGGCGTGATCGAAGACGTGACGATCCTGGAGGGCGTATGAGGGCAGCGGCCCGGGTGGCGCATGTTCACCGGGGCCCGGCGCGCTGGTTTCGGCCGGCGCTGTACGTCCTTGCCCTGGTCGTGGCGCAGGGCCTACTCTCGCGCCTCTTCGACACCCTTGGCCTGCCAGCACCGGACCTGTTTCTGCTGACGGGCGCTGCCCTGGCGTGGCGACTGCCTGCACTGAGTGCGCTGCTGGCTTCTTACGGGGTAGGGCTGGCGCAGGATCTGCTGGGCGGCGGCATGCTCGGCCTGCACGCGGCAGGTGTCGCGGGGGGAGCACTTCTGGTGCTGTTCGTCCGGCGTTCCTTTGGGGACAGCGGGATTTTCCAGGCCTTTCTGACAGTGCTGGCCGCCACCCTGGGCGAGTGGCTGGTATTCCTGCTGTTGACCTACTGGATGCGCTCGGAACTGGTCACGCTTGATACCCTGCTGGGCATCGTGCCGGTGATGTTCATAGGTACCCTGCTGGTTTCGCCGCTGTGGGAGCGCGTCATCGGCTGGGCGATGGGGCCGCGCGACGGCCAGGAAGAGCACTTTTCATGAGCAGGGCCATGGAACGGCGTCAGCAGCTGCGCCGCCGCGCAGGTGGCGGCAGCGCCAGGCGTCAGGCCGCCTCGGCTCCTACTGGACGGGTCCGCGTCATGGCGATGGCATTCACGCTGGGTCTGGTGGGCATGGGCGCGCGGCTGTATCAGTTGCAGGTGCTTGAGCACAGCCAGTTCGCCGTACAGTCCACCAGCAATTATCAGCGCGACGAGGTGCTGCGGGCCATGCGTGGTGAGATCCGCACGCGTGACGGGCTGCTGCTGGCCACCAACCGGCTCGCGGTGGATCTGGTGTACACCGGTCGGCGCGACCCCACCGACCCGGAGCAGGCCATTCCTTCCTGGGACAAGATCCGGTATCTGGCGGGCATCAAGGGCGATGTGCTGGTTGGTGGCCAGCCGCGTGAGCCTGATCCACGCAAGGAACCGGATGTGGTTCTGGCCCGCAACGTGCCCGAAGATCGTCTGGCGGCCCTGTACGAGTACGTGGTGCTGGTCCCGAGCCTGGAACTGCGCCAGCGCGTCGAGAGGATCTACCCGGAAGGCAAGCTGGCCGGCCACCTGCTGGGGTACGTCTCGGAAGCCAATGCCCGTGAGGTCGAGGAAGGCAACTACACGGTGGGCGACCTGGTGGGCCGCTCTGGGCTGGAATACAGCCTGCAGGGCACCATGCAGGGCAAGAACGGCCTGCGCCGGCGGGAGGTCACGGCGAATGGCCGGCCACAGACCGAGCGGGTGATCGATCAGGGCGTCAAGGGGCAGGACGTGACCCTCACGCTGGACAGCCTGCTGCAGCGCACTGCGGAAACCGCCCTGCGCGAAGGGCTGAATGACGTCAACGCCGGACGCGCCAAATGGGGCAAACCTGCCGAGAAGTTTTCCCGGGGTGCGGTGATCGCCTTTGACCCGCGCACCAACGAGGTGCTGGCCATGGCCAGCAGCCCGGCATATGACCCGAACTGGTTCTCGCGGGTGCCAAGCCCCGACCACAAGGCCAAGAACTGGGCCGTGGACCCAAATCGTCCCGACGCTGCTCTGGACGCGGTGACCAGCAACCGGGTGGTGCAGGCCTACAACCCGGGCAGTGTCTTCAAAATCGCCACCACCCTGATGTACATCGAGAAGTGGGGCAACTTTTCACTGCACTGCGCCCCCTCGTATTACTTCGGACGCGCCCGGTTCAACAACTGGGCCCGCTTCTCGCTGGGCATGGTGGACGGCCGCCTGGCGATCTCGTATTCGTGCAACCCGTGGTATTACCACTCGGCGGCGCAGGCGACTCCAGGCGTCTATTCCCGGCAACTCAAGAGCCGCCTGACCGAACTCGGCTACAACCGCACCACCGGCCTGGAGCTGGTGGGGGAAAAGACCGGCCGCCTGTCGAACATCGACGACTACACCACGCCCCAGGCGCCCTGGTTCCCGGGCTTCGGCCTGAACATGAGCATCGGTCAGGGAGATGTCCTGGTGACCCCCGCGCAGGTGGCCTGGGTCATGTCCACCATCATCAACACTGGCCAGCAGCGACCCATGACGGTCCTCAAGGCGGTAGGAGGCAAGGAGCAGCCCAGGAAGCCCGCTGTCAGCGTGGTCCGCAACGGCAACACCGACGTGTTCAAGCTGGTGCAGGAAGGCATGGCAGGGACGACAGCCGGTACCCGGTACGGCACGGCGATCCATGAGATCGGCCCGATGATCTTCCCGGTGCGGACGGGTGGCAAGACCGGGACCGCCGAGAACGGCCGAAGCTTCAAGGACGGCTATGCCTACACGCATGCCTGGTACGAAGGGTATGGTCCCATCGGCAAGGACGGCCAGCCCACCTTCGCGGTCGTGGCCTTCTTCCAGAACGGTGGCGAGGGTTCGGGGCCGGCGCTACGGGCCGTCAAACGGATGTTCGCCGCACGCTGGTGCGTCAAGCTCGACGAGCGCCTCAGTGCCCTTCCCCTCTCGGAACAGCAGCCCTGCCTGGGCGAACTGGAAGATATGCGCCGGGTCTACGCCGCTCGCGCGGCACGTGTCACCGGCACGCCGAAGCCCTGAGCCCGGACCAGACAGTTCCTGGGCACCTTAACAGCAGCGGCAACGGGAAGATTTCACGCTGCCGCATCCTTGTGGACGGCACAGGACGACTTCAGCCCGGGGACTGAGCGTCCTGGCCAAGCTCCTCAACGGCAAGTCCAACCCGGGCAGGACCGTGCAGCAGTTCCCCAAAGGCCGTAAACCTGGAGCCGTGACAGGGGCAGTCCCAGCTCTTTTCGCCAGTATTCCAGTGCACCACGCATCCGAAATGCGGACACCTGGCCGTGCGGGCGTGCAACGTGCCCTGGTCGTCCCGGTACACCGCGAGCTTCTTCAGCCCGTGACGAACGACCGCCCCCTCCCCCGGCGCCAGGTCACTCAGGTCGTCGCCGCCGGTGACCCACTCGCCAAGGTGGCCCGCGGCACTGATTCCCTCCTTGATCCATTCCAGGCGGTTCCCGCGTGGCAGGCGGTTGGCATCGTACAGGTCGACCCAGGCATTCTCGCGTCCTAGGATCAGGTCACGGATGACCCGACCCCCGATCGTTCCATGCGTCAGCCCGTTGCCCACGTCACCGGTGACGACGTAGACGCCCCCACTTTCCCCGATATAGGCCAGACCATCGGGGGTGTTTTCCACCTGCCCGGACCACGCCTCCCGGCGCTGGCCGACCGGAAACCGCTCACGCGCCCAGGCTTCAAGGCGCCCGTAGCGTTCCTCCGCGTCATCCGCACGCCCCACCACGTGGTCTTCGCCACCGACCAGGAGAGCGTTGCCGTCCAGCCTGACGTAATGGTAGGGGTCCACGGTGTCCCAGTAGTGCCCGGGCTCAAGGGCATCCGTCAGGTCCAGGGTCACCATATAGGTCCGGAAGGGTTCGAGCCGGAACGAGAATTTCACCCGGTCAGCCACGGGAACGTTGGTCGCCAGCACCACGTGTCGCGCGCGTACCCGCGCCCCACCTTCCGTAAGTACCTCTGAGGCGTCGTATGACGTCACGAGCGACTGGGTGTAGATCTGGGCGCCCAGTCGCTGCGCCGCCCGTGCCAGGCCCTGGAGATACAGCACAGGATGAAAGGCGGCCTGCTGTTCCAGGCGGATGCACGGTCCCAGGTCCCGAGTTCCGGCAGGCGGACCCACCATGCCTACGTCCAGGCCGGCGCTCTGCATGGCCGCCAGTTCTCGCGCCAGATCCTCCTGCTGGTCCGGTGGCGCGAACAGGAAGCTGGGGATCCGGGTCCAGTCACACGCGATCCCTTCGTCACGCACGATCCGCTCGATCTCATCTACCGCTTGCGTGTGACTCTGGGCAATCAACCGGGTCCGCTGTTCTCCGTGGATACCAGCAAGCTCGTAATACCGGAAATCCAGGCTGGCGGTCAGCTGCGCTGATGAGCGGGTTGTCTCGCCGCTGCCGATTTCATCCCGTTCCAGCAGGACGACCCGCTGGCCTTCACGGGCAAGCAGGTAGGCAGTCGTCAGACCAGCGATGCCGCCACCGACCACGACGGCGTCGGCCTCCACATCCCGGGTCAACGGTTGGAAGGAAGGCATAGGCCGCGCCCAATGGGATGTAGTCATACCTCACCGTAAGGACACAGCCCCATGCGCGGGATGTGACCTCTTTTAACGTTCCGGCGGTGTACGGCAGGCCAGAAATCACTCAGGGGCCACAAAGCCTGTAGCTCCTCAGGGTGTCTGCCCCCGGCTACCTGCTCAAGGTAGGGCCAGACTTTTCGCATCTAGCGGGAGGCGCGCGGCGGAAGCGGTGAGAGATTGGCAGGTGGGGTTGCTGCAGGTGCCCCTTCACGGGTCACCCGCCAGATGATGCCGGTCCCGGGGAATGGTCTGGGGAAAGGGCCGGCTCCGGCCAGCCTGAACGTCAGCGCGCCAATATCGGCGATGTACATGGCCGAGCCGTCCGGGGAGAACCGCACGTCAACGGGGTGTTTGGGCCCCGGCGTGGAGATGTACTCTGCCCCCCTGGGTCCCAGCGATCCTGGCCGGGCCGTGAAGAAGGTCGCGCTTTCTCCGGTCGCGGGATTGATCCGAATCACCTGCTGACCCACCACCGGCTGGTCGGGACCCGTGGCAGGCACGCCCGCGCCGAATTCGCCCAGAAACATCTGGCCCTGGAAGCCAAATCCAGCATTCCGACTGAAGTCGAACTTGGTCACGGCCGCGTGTTTGGGACGGGTCATCAGGGGCTTTTCTACTGCGGGATGCTCGGCCATCAGGAACTGGGGCCTGGGCCCTCGCGAGGAGCGGAACCGTGGGTCTGTGACCGGGATACCACTGGAATAGTCCGGCCAGCCATACCAGGCGTTCTGCTTTACGACCCAGATGTTGTCTTCGGCGTTGGCGATGGGACGGCTGCCTCGCTCGTCGTAGCCGTTGTCTGTGGCGTACAGCCGGCCGTCCGGGCCCCAGCCGACGCCGTAGGGGTTGCGGAAGCCCCAGGCATACACGTTCAGGTTCGAACCGTCCGGGTTCATCTGCAGCACCGTTCCGTTGGCCTTGACCTGCCCTGGAATCACCCTGGCACCGCTGTGTCCAAATGGCTGGAAGGGGCCAGTCCGCACCAGCATCGACGTGTTCGGGTTACGGTTGAACAGGCTGGTCACTGCATAGGCGAGGTTGCTTCCCAAGTCCACGAGCCGGCCCTGCCGGGCCAGGACGTTGTTCGGCTGCGGGGTCAGAAAGGATTCGTTGGTCAGCCGGACATCCCGGGCGGGCACATCACGCATGTCGGGCCACAACAGCAGATCGGTAAAGGGATAGGCATTGTCCAGACCGATCACCCCGGAGTTGGTCATGGTCCCCAGTCCGAAGTAGATTTTTCCGTCTGGCCCGGCTGTCATCTGGTTGTTCTGGTGGTTGAAGTTCACGGGCAGGTCGGTCACCAGATGCGTGACCGCTCCGCTCTGGTCAAGTGCGGAGATCCGCCCGAAGTGCGAAATGTACAGCCGGCCCTGGTGCCACAACAGGTCGTTGATGGGCCCCCTGAGCTGCTCAGCAACAATGGCAATTTCGCCGGCAGGTGTCACCCGGAGGATGCGTGCGGGCGCTACCGGATCACCATAGGAGAACCCTGCTTCCGCCACATAGAGATTGCCCCGGTCATCCATCTCCACGCTGGTGGGATGCTCCAGGTCACGCATGACCACTTCGACCCGGTAACCTGCAGGCACCTGTGCCGCGGCAGCGTCTGCTGGTGGCACCCGGGGAAAGTCACGCGGGAAAATCCCCTGCGGATAACTGGGATTGACAACCGTACAGCTTGAAAGGCACATCAGAAGTGCTGCGAGCGTAAAGCGAAAGTGCCGGGGTCTTGGCCGCATAACGTCTCCTTTTAGAGGGACCCACAGGTACCAGAGCCGCATTTTGTCCCTGAACCCCAGCGTGGCACAGCATGAGAAGTCACCTCAACCTGTTTAAGTAAAGAATGAGCTCATGATGTAGGGTCTGGCCACAGGCCAGTCGTCTGACCTTCTCAGCCCTGGGACGCGCCATGACCATGTGAATCGGGAGGCCCCTATTTTCAAGGCCTCCCGCATGCAAGTGGACTTATTGATCACGGCGTAGATTTGCATCCATAAGGTGTTGCGGGAGGTCAACATACCGAACACGTTGCCACGCACCAGTCAGCTTCTCCTTCAATGCCACCGAGGTGCGGGCGCAAAAATTCCCCAGCACATGGCGCTTGATATACGCCCAGACCAGCTCAATGGGGTTCAGCTCCGGAGCATACGGCGGCAGAAACACTACAGAA